>CAYPDZ010000025.1:0-10601 GCA_964409575.1 uncultured Muribaculaceae bacterium
ATACCCATGACTAGGTTCCCTTTCGTTTTGTTTCCTTGTATTCTGTATTACGGCACAATGCAAAGAAATCTTTAATTATTGTACCAGAAAACTTAACATTTTGTTACAAACATCATATATATGAAGGAGGCAAAATGGGTAAAATCATAATTATAGAGTAGTTTTTAGACGGTTGATAACAAATTCTAAAGCGCCTTGTTGTTCTTCAAAAATTGTTTTACAATCAGAGCAAGCTTTATTATAAAAATCTTTATCAGCGAGAAGTTTGTGCATGTAATTTGTCAATTCTTCCGACGTTTTTACTACTTTTCCGGCATTTGATTGGGTCAAAAGCCAATAAATATCTTTAAAATTATGAATTGACGGTCCTGATATTGCAGGTTTTTCATAAACGACAGCTTCCAACGGGTTGTGACCTCCAGTTTTGTTAAAACTTCCGCCAATGAATGCAAAATCACAGATCTGATAAATCTTGCTGAGTTCACCGAGAGTATTTAAAATAATAATGTCATTCTTGTCAAATCTGTCGTTGTTTGAACGCAATCCGTACGGCAAGCCTGTTTTTTCAGCGAGAGCTTTGACTTCAGTTTCTCTGGTTAAATGACGTGGTGCAAGAAGCAGTTTGATATCAGGAAATTCTTTTTTTAGTTTTACAAAAGCGTTCAAGATGATTTCATCTTCGTCTTTGTGCGTACTTCCTGCAATAATAATTCTGCCATCACCTAAATCAAATTCGGCATGTACTTTTTTTACATCAAATTTTAGGTTTCTCATGACTTCTGTTTTATCAGCAGGTGCGCCGATTTGTATAAATTTTTCTTTATCTTGTGCACTTTGTGTAAAAATTCCGGCATAGTTTTTGAATAATCCCGTGAAAAATGGCTTTAATAAGCGATAAGAACGGAAGGTGCTGTCTGAAATTCTGCCGTTTATTACAAAAAGCGGTATATTCATCTTTTTACAATATTGTGCAAATGTAGGCCACAACTCGGTTTCTGCAATTAAAACGACGTCAGGCTTAATTTTATTCAGAAACGATTTTACGCAGAAATCTATATCTAATGGAAAATATGTGACAAAATCGGCAATGCCGTCAAATTTTTTCTTTGCAATTTCCTGACCTGTTTTAGTTCCTGTTGTAACCACCAGTTTGCAATCAGAAAAAGTTTCTTTAGTTTTTTTTATCAGATTTTCGAGAGCAATAACTTCTCCAACCGAAACTCCGTGGTACATAATAACTTTTCCGTTCAAATTCGGGGTTTCAAATTTTCCAAACTTTTCCATGGGCAATGCTTTGCCTTTGCACGCTCTGATTAGTGCATAAATAGGCAAAATAGCCAAAAATATAAATGTCGAAAAAAATCTATACATTAAACATGCCTCCGTTCAGGTTTTAAAATCATTTGAGCGAGAGTTTCGCATCCATCAAACCCGCGTGTCATCATGATTGTAGAAGCTGTTTCTCTATCATAATCAACAAACCTGTGTTCTATAGAAAATCCACAGTTTTCAAAATTTGCGACAACGTAACAGCTTTGAGGGTTTGTTGTCATTGGGCGTCCGACACTTCCGACATTTACAAGTGTTTGTTTTTTATTTGTTTGATAACCACAAGGGACATGAGTATGTCCACAGAAAATCAAATCAGCATCAACGCCTTGCAAAATTTCTTCAACTTTACTCAGTGGCATGTCAGGTAAAATGTCTTCATTGTTTCGACGAGGAGAGCCGTGAACCATTAAAATTTTTACTCCTTCGATTTCCAATGACATTTGAGGCGGGAGATTTTTAAGATATTCTTTTTTATCGTCCTCTAAAATTAACACATCATCTAACAGAGCATTTGCCATGACAGGAAAAGCACTTTTCATTTTATCAATAATCTCCGGTGTAAAATCTCCGATTAATTTGTCGGTATTGCCTTGAATAATTGTCCAATTATCCTGCTTGCGAATAAAGTCTATCACCATTCTCGGTTGAGGACCTGCCATCGCAAGGTCTCCGAGGCACAAAACTCTTTCACAACCTTGTTCTTTTATATCTTCCATAACGGCATCCAGTGCCTGCCAATTCGCGTGAATATCTGAAACGATTGCAACTCTCATGATTTTCTCCTTTGTGTTATCATTATAATATGATAAAAAGAAGAAAATCGAAAGAGCTTACGATAGGAAATGTAAAAATCGGTAACGGAGCATCAATTAGTGTTCAATCTATGTGTAATACCGATACAAGAAATGTTAATGCAACATTAAATCAAATTAACGAAATGGCTGATAAGGGTTGTGAACTCGTCAGACTTGCTGTTCTAAATCAAGATGCCGCAGAAGCAATTAAAAGTATTGTAAAAAAATCTCCGGTACCTTTAATTGCTGATATCCATTTTGATTACAAACTTGCAATTCAATGTATAAATAACGGTATTGCTGCATTAAGACTTAACCCCGGAAATATCGGAAAACGTGAAAATGTTGAAAAAGTTGTTGAATTAGCAAAACAACAACAAATACCAATAAGAATTGGGGTTAATGCAGGGTCGTTGGAAAAAGATTTGCAGGATAAAGATATTCCGCTTTCTGAAAAAATGGTGCGAAGTGCCATGGGACATATCAAAATTCTTGAGGATTTGGATTTTGATTTAATAAAAGTTTCATTAAAATCATCAGATGTTTTAACAACAATTGAAGCATATCGCTCAATTGCCGAAAAAATTTCATATCCTTTGCATTTGGGCGTAACGGAAGCCGGAACATTAAGAGGCGGACTCATCAAATCATCTGTGGGGCTCGGAACACTTCTTGCCGAAGGAATAGGAGATACAATAAGGGTTTCTTTGACTGAAAATCCGACGGAAGAAGTTACGGCAGGGTTTGAAATTCTGAAAAGTCTAGGACTCAGAGAACGTGGAGTAAACTTTATTTCTTGCCCAACTTGCGGAAGAACTCAAATTGATTTAATTGGTTTGGCAAAAAAAGTTGAAGAAAAATTTAAAAATCTCGATAAACCTATAACAATTGCAACAATGGGTTGTGCCGTAAATGGTCCCGGAGAAGCTCGTCATGCCGATTTTGGTATCGCAGGCGGTGTCGGAGAGGGAATTGTATTTAAAAAAGGTGAAATAATAGCAAAAGTTCCGGAAAACCAACTTCTTGAAAAATTGGAAGAAATTATAACAAAATCATACAAATAATATATAGCAAAATTTTTGTAAAGAATTTATAATATTTTTGTAACTGCTAAAAAAAGTATTATAATTGCACTGAGGTGGAAATGAAAAGAAAATTTTTAATCACATGTTTATTAATGTTATTCGCACTGCCGACATTTGCAGAGCTAACAGTAGAAGATACGGTAAGTCCTGAGTATCTGAAAAATAGCGGATATTCTCAAGCTACGATTAATGTTACACAAAAGTCGATAGCTCAAGTTAACGGGGAGCCTTTGGCTGAGCCTGTGGAAAACAGAGCCTATCAAAATCCTGTTATTAAATTTGTCAGACGAGCGTTTATGTATATTGATCCGGCATTAGATGATCACTCATTCATGAACGATCACGAAATACATACGTCACCAAATTTCAATGATTTATAAGATATTATCAGTTTTAATAGCAATATTATTAACCATTAACGCCTCTTCAGCCGTTCAATCCGGAAAGGTTGAGTACGGTTCGGTGTTGTTTGATTACAAAAAGTTGGATTTTGCCGAAATTAAAAAAGAAGCTGATGAGTTTTTTGTCATGGCAAAAAGAAGTTCAACGCCTGAAAGTAAAGAGCAATTTCTGAACAGTGCTTCCGGAAAGTATTATATTCTGACCAAGGTTGATAATACAAGGATTGAGCCATATATACAACTTGGCAGAATTTATGATGAAACAAATAAACCGCGCCTAGCTAAAGAAAATTTTTGCAAAGCTATTAATATGAATTCTAAAGACCCTACTGCAAATTTTTACTACGGTGAGTTTTTCTTTAAACGTAATGAGTATAAAAAAGCACTACATTTTTATAATGTTGCCTATAATAACGGTTTTCAAAATAAATATACATTAAATTTAAGACTTGCAACAATTTATGAAAAATTTGCGGATTTAAGTAACGCAAAGAAATATTATGATGTATCATATTCTATGAGGCCGTCAACAAGGCTTCAGAAAAAAATCCAATCACTGAATGACAAAGAATATCTAAAATCCGGATATTACAGGGAGTAAGAGATGAAAAAGATATTAATAAGCTTAGCGGTTTTGTTGATTGCGTGTCTGGCATGCTCGGCAGATGAGCTCACAACAGCATTGACCGCAAAGCGCCAGATAAAAACACAGCCACTTGTAGTAACTACAAAATCAGAAGATGATAATATACAGGAAGTTATTTTTCCGGAAGAAACTTTGCCTCCGGCATTTAAACCCTATGAACCTTCAAAAAATGAAGTAGTATTTAGTTATACAAAAAATCTTATTAATGCAATTGACCCGACAGCACAAACAAACAAAACTGGCAGTTATCTCCCAGGAGCACGTGGAGTCAACCAACTTGTAATATATACTCCTGATTACGGTGTGAGAACTAATACTAACGAATTCGGAGCAGAAGCCGTAGTAGAAGGCAATACCGTAACAGAACTTTCCGGTGCTGATTCGTTTATTCCAAAAGACGGACTTGTTATTAGCGGTCACGGTAAAGCAAAAACTTGGATGAATTCTGCTATCAAAGTTGGGACAAAGATATATATAGATAAAACTTCAAATATAATTTATACATACACAACATCTGACAGTTATATTTTTGAATCGGAAAGAAAAATTGCAGAAGCTGAGCAAATGCTTGAATATTATCGTACAACAAGTCCCGATTATAACTGGAAAGTGCCATCAAGCTACATAAATGATGCAAAAAATTATGTAAAAAAGGCAAGAAAAAATTCTGATGAAGTTCAAAAATATTCGCAACTTGCCATAGAAGCTTCCAATGATGCCATAAGAAGTGTTCTTCCGTACAAAAATAACGAATTAAAAGGTATTTGGCTTCGTCCGACAGAAAAAACAGAAGCTGACATAAAAAATTCGCTTAATCGACTGGAAAATGCCGGAATTAATAACATATTTTTGGAGACCTATTATCACGGTAAAACGATTTTTCCGAGCAAAACGATGGAAGCGTACGGTTTAACTCCGCAGTATGAACAATTCGTTGGAATTGATCCGCTTGAAATATGGATACGTGAGGCGCATAAGCGCAATATGAAAGTTCATATCTGGTTTGAAACTTTCTATGCAGGACCGCAAAATCCCGATAATAATCCGCAAAGTATACTTGCTAAAAATCCGTCTTGGGGTAACAAGATGAAAAAGGATGCGGACTTAACAACTCCGTCACGTTCTGCATCTGAACACAATGCGTATTTTCTTGATCCCGCAAATCCTTATGTACAAGACTTTCTTGTAAAACTTTTGGATGAGATAATTACACGCTACAAGCCAGACGGTATAAATCTTGACTATATTCGCTATCCGAACTGTATAAGCTCAAATGAGAACGTAAGTTGGGGTTATACCGAGTATGCAAGAAATGATTTCTTCATGATATACGGTGTTGATCCGATTACATTGAAAAGAAATGATGATTTGTGGCAAGATTGGGAGAATTATCGCAGAGAACAAGTTACCAATATGGTTAAAAAAGTCGGACAACTTGGCAAAAAAACAAATACATACATTTCTGCCGTTATTTTTCCGGACAGAGTTGCAGCATTAAATTCCAAACATCAGGATTGGAAAACATGGACTACGCGAGAGTTTTTAAATGGTTTAACTCCTCTATTTTTGACATGTGACTCAAAAACCGCAAACAAAATGATGACAGATGTCATCAATGTAAACTCAGGAAATACTGATTTTTATGCCGGACTTTTTGTAACGTTTATGGGTGGCTCGGATGAAGATTTAATCAGACAAATCCATGAAGCTCGTAAAGTGAGCGCAAATGGTGTTATATTGTTTGATTATGCACATCTCAATAATAAATATATAAATACTCTTTCTAAAAGCGTATTTGCATCACATTCTCCAATAAAACAACGCAATGAGGATGTGGAACAGTGTGAGCAACGTAAAGGCTGGTGGATTTTTAGAAAATATTGAGAATGTAATGAGTTGTCAAGGCTCATTACATTCTCAAGTTGATAACGATTTTTTTATTGTAGTAATGCGCCATTATTTTTTACAAAATCTGCTGTATTACCTCCTATTCCTGCCTGATACAAGAAAACATCTTTATCGACAGTATTTGGACTTTTGTTCCCGTTGGTATCAATGATTGCACCAAAACAGGCTCTTTGATCAGCAAACACAGGAAGAACAGTCGAAGAATCTGTACGGTTAATTCGATAGCCGGCGTTTTCGTTTGGTTGAAGTGCATAAGCCGGACTTATACCAAAAATTGAACCTAATAAACTTAATACGTTCTGATTGTTCTGATTTGCTTGCGGCAATTTGTTTTTATTAACTCCCGAATAATCACAATTCGGATTATACATAAAAAGCATATTGGTTCCGTCAACCAAAACTAACCCTGCGAGTTCGCTGTTAGATGCACCACTATTATCAACAAGCAAACTCAAACTCAAGTTATCTCTACTCAATTTATCGCTCTGCTTAATAAGGTTATTAGTTGGAGTAAGCTTTGCATAGGCAGGAGGAGTTAAAATACTACCTAATAAATTCAAATTTCCTCCTTGTTGTATTTCTTCAGACGTCAACGACATTGTTATTTCATCAACAAAACAAGCTTCTATATTACCTTTTTTGCAGACTTTTAAAACTTTTAATTCTTTAGCTAAGGCATCGACCACACTATCTACATCAGAAACTTCTCCCAAGATACCTTTTGCCTGTAACATAGTAAGAGCTTGTCCTATTTTGCTTGTTGCAGCTTTTTGCTGGTTTTCATATACCATATTTTTATAATTAGCAATCAAATTTGGCATTGTCAATGCCGCAACAACACCGATGATGCCTAATGTTATCAAGACCTCGGCTAATGTAAAGGCAATTTTCTTTGAAGTGAATAAGTGAATAGGTGAATAAGAGAATAAGTTCGTTTCGGTTTGCTTCGCAAACGAAGTAGAACCCTCACCCGCATTTGTAGCTCGCTTCGCTCGCACAACTGCTCCCTCTCCCAGAGGTAGAGGGAATAGTACATTGCTCCCTCCCTTTCCAAGGGAGGGTTGGGGTGGGTTTACGTCATTGCTGACTTGTTCCGCAATCACAAAATCGTTGCCTTCGGACAAACTCTGCGATCCCGTGCCAAGCACGGGATGACGATATAAATTTACTATCTCATTTCCACCTAACTCTAAATCTTCTAATATCCCGCAAGCCCTTGCTACATCAGCCTTTCGGGGGGGGCACTTAACCGCTTTTAATTTAAACATATTGAATACCTCCTTGTTTTTTACTATTCCTTCACATTATAACATGTATTTCTCAACTTTTCAACCCTTTTTCAGACGTTAGGACGATAAGACGATAAGTCCGTTTTGGTTTGCTGCGCAAACTTTTCACCCCTCACCCTAACCCTTCTCCCATAGGAGAGGGAACTATTCTTCCTCCCCTATGGGGGAGGATTGAGGTGGGGGCTATTTCGTTTGCGATTGCGGATCGCGCTACACTTGTCCGCAATGACGAAACGACCTAGTGCCTTAGTATCTTAGTGCCATAGCGCCTTTAAATATTGCCCTGTGTATGAATTTTTGCATTTTGCGATCTCTTGTGGAGTTCCTTGCGCGACTATTTGTCCGCCGTTTACACCACCCTCAGGTCCCAAATCGATGATATGGTCTGCTATTTTAATAAAGTCAAGATTATGTTCAATAACTAAAATTGTATTCCCCTGATCGGCAAGTTTTTGTAAAATTTTTATGAGTTTATCCAAATCGTACCAATGAAGTCCGACTGATGGTTCATCCAACAGATAAAGAGTTTTGCCTGTAGAGCGTTTGTTTAATTCAGCCGCAAGCTTAATTCTTTGAGCTTCACCACCCGAAAGAGTCGTTGCGCTTTGTCCCAGTTTCATATAATCAAGCCCGACATCATTCAATGTTTGTAATCTCGTTTTAATTGCCGGAATGCTGTCAAAAAATTCAAGCGCCTCTTTTACACTCATATCAAGGACATCTGCAATTGTTTTGCCTTTATATTTAACCTCTAAAGTTTCACGGTTATAGCGTTTTCCTTTGCACACGTCGCATTTTACATAGACATCTGACAAAAAGTTCATTTCAATTTTTAAAACACCGTCACCTTTGCAAGCCTCACAACGTCCACCTTTTACGTTAAAGCTAAACCGTCCGGGTTTATAACCGCGCAATTTTGCTTCATTTGTTTTTGCGAACAATTCTCTGATATGAGTAAACAAATCGGTATAAGTCGCGGGATTTGAGCGCGGAGTTCTGCCGATTGGTGACTGGTCAATATCAATAATTTTGTCAATATGTTCAAATCCTAAAATCTCATCCACACCTTGCGGTTTTGGTCTGTTTTTGCGAAATTTATGGATTGCGTATTCATAAATCAAATCTTGCATCAATGAAGATTTTCCGGAGCCTGAAACTCCCGTAAGGCAGACGATTTTGCCGAGCGGAATATCTACATCAATATTTTTTAAATTATTTATATGAGCGTTTTTAACCCGTAAAAACTCACCGTTACCCTCACGAATTTTTTCGGGTATCGGAATAAATTTTTCGCCACTCAAATACTTACCCGTAATCGAATTTTTAGCTTTTATAATATCGTCAACAGAGCCAATTGCGATAATTTTACCACCGTTTATACCGGCTTTTGGACCAATATCCACAATATAATCTGCATTTCTGATTGTATCTTCATCGTGTTCAACTACAATCAGAGTATTGCCGAGATTTCGAAGTTTTATCAGCGTTTTAATCAATCTGTCATTATCGCGTTGATGTAAACCGATTGACGGTTCATCAAGAACATACAAAACACCCGACAATCCGCTTCCTATTTGTGTTGCGAGTCTGATACGCTGAGCCTCACCGCCGGACAGAGTTCCGGCATTTCGAGCAAGATTAAGATAACTCAATCCCACATCCTTTAAAAATCTCAAACGCGCTCGGATTTCGTCCAAAATCTGTTTTGCAATTTGCATCTTAAACCCGCTCAATTCCAAATACAAATCCTCGACAAATTTCAATTCATCCTCAACCGACATCAGAGTAAATTCGTAAATATTTTTACCCTTAATTTTCACCGCAAGCGGAAACGGTTTTAATCTTGCACCGCCACATGCCGGACAAGGAGTGGTTGTCATATATTTTTCAATTTCTTCACGCCAGTATTCACTGTTAAAGTCGTTATAGCGTTTTTCCAAAAACGGAATAACTCCGTCAAATTTGTGATATTTTGTTTCGTAACGATGCGTACCAAAGCGCATAACGGTAAATTTTATAATATCATCATGCCCGTAAAGAATTATTTTCTGTTCATCCTCGGATAAATCCTCAAACGGTTTATTTATATCAATACCAAAATGCAAACAAACAGATTTCAAAACATCTTCGTAATACTGTGTAGTTGTCTTTGCCCATGGATAAATCGCACCATCTTTCAATGATTTTGTTCTGTCAGGTATTATTAAGTTTGGGTCAATGACAAAATCAGCCCCGAGTCCCGAACATCTTTCGCAAGCACCGTAAGGTGCATTGAATGAGAAAATTCTGGGTGCAAGTTCCTCAAAGCTCAAATTACATTTTGGGCAGGCGAGCTTTTCACTGTAAATAATTTCGGAGTTTTCCCCTCCCTCGGGGGAGAGGGTTTTTTCTCCGACAACATCCACAACCGCAACACCATCAGCCTTTTTCAAAGCAATCTGAACGCTGTCTGCAATACGTGATTGAGCGCTATCTTTCACAACAATTCTGTCTATTACAACATAAATATCATGTTTTTTGGTTTTAGCAAGTGAAATTTCATCTTCGTCAAGGTTATAAACTTCCCCGTCAACTTTTACACGCACAAATCCCTCTTGTCTTAATTCCTCAAAAGTTGAAGTAAATTCACCTTTTTTACCTCGTGCAATCGGCGCCAGAATTTGGATTTTTGTGCCCTCGCCGAGTTTTAGAATACTATTCACAATTTCATCAACAGACTGTGGCTTAATTTCATCACCGCAATTAGGGCAATAGGGCGTTCCGACACGGGCATATAAAAGTCTTAGATAGTCATAAATTTCTGTAACCGTACCGACAGTAGAACGCGGGTTGTTACTGGTTGATTTTTGGTCAATTGAAATAGCCGGTGAAAGTCCGTCGATATATTCAACATTAGGCTTATCCATTTGACCCAAAAACTGTCTTGCATAAGTAGAAAGGCTTTCGATATAGCGCCTTTGACCTTCTGCGAAAATCGTATCAAACGCAAGAGAAGATTTTCCCGAACCTGATACTCCCGTAAAAACTATTAATTCGTTTTTCGGTAAATGTAAAGAAACATCTTTGAGATTATGTTCCTTAGCCCCTCTGATAGTAATTGTGTCTAGCATAATTACATTATTACACGTAAAAAATGATTTTCAAAT
>CAYPDZ010000025.1:10701-17777 GCA_964409575.1 uncultured Muribaculaceae bacterium
TAGTAATTGTGTCTAGCATAATTACATTATTACACGTAAAAAATGATTTTCAAATCATTTAAAAACATCCCTTTTACGGGATGTTTCTTTACTGTTGTTGAATGACATAATGCGATAAATCCGACGGAAAATCAAGCCTGTTCCACCTTGCATCACTATAAATAATACCGTTTGCATCAAATACACTCGGGTTATTTTTAATCAAATCTGCCAATAATGTTTCAGTATTCAAGTTAGCATCTTTATATTTTTCATTTTTAGCAACAAGTTCAGTTAAAACCTCACCTGCCTTTGACATCGCATTATATTTTGCTGTTGTAGCTTCATCAAGCTGTAAACGTTGCCTTCTCCAGCCGTCAGTCATTCTAATCAATCGTTGATTTGTCGGTCTTGCTTGTTTTTCAACCGGCGGTTCTATAGGTTTTGGTGCTTCTGTTTGAGTAAATTCCCTTTTTTGCGGGTCAAATTGGAAATACTCTTTCGTCTCACCATTCATGGATGTATACAATTCATTTTCTCTGGTGAATGCTGTTTCATCTTGCTCACCTTGATTAATGGTTACGGATGCCGGCTCTGTTGCTTCACCTTCATAGGTATAGTTAAAAGTATTCTCGCCCCAAACCTCCGAGGTTACCCTATTTTGGTCATCAACCGTAAACCCGTCCAGAAATCCTCTTCTGTTCAATCTATAATGAGAATTATCTGTTTCATCAAGATAAGTTCCATCATCTTGCAACTTAACAGTTGTTCTACCGTCAACACCTTCTTCGCGAACTGTGATAATTCCCGGTTTAGCATTCTTTGCATCACTCGTAAACGCTCTATATTGTATTGTAGTTCCGTCAACAACCTGACGCGTCAATCTGCCGTGCGGGTCAAAACTTTGTGCACCATCCGCATCGGATTGCGTTGTTAAAACTCTCGTAGTAGCACCTGACAAGTCATTATACTTGTACTCAGTTGTTGTCGTTTCTCCTTGTTGAACTGCACGAGTTTCGACAAATCGTTTGCCCTCAACGGTATCGTCATCAAATTTCAATTCGTAAGTATTGACATCATCCGCAACTACTCTTTGATAAGCTTCAATAAAATCTTTATATGCTTTATATTTATCTGCAAGTCCGGCTTTTTTCAAACCTCTGCGGCTAACTTTGCCGTCAAAGTCTTTACCGTTGCCGTCACCGTCGGCTCTGTGCAAATCGTTCATCAACGCAACTTGTTCATCAATGTCCAATGTATTTGCAGAATTGCCATCGATATTAGTATTATATTGATTAAAAATCAATGTAATTCTATCAATTTTCTTTTTATCTTTAACGGCATCCAAACCGGCAGTTAATTGTTCCAGTGTAACACTTTTACTGACAGTATTTTCGCCTATTTTAAATGTCATAGGTAACTCCTTTTTATTTTAAAATCAAACAGGGGAAAATCCCCTGCCTGATTTATATATGCGGTCTCTCTGTAGTTCTGTAAAAATATTTTGCCTCAAATGCATCGATACAAAAATTTGTCAAAAACTCCATAGCCAGTACGGCTGAATATTTATTGACAAATTAAATCCATTTAAATAGCATGAGTATAAAGGAGAATAGAATGGCAAAAGAATTAAAATTATTTGAAGGCAACAGAATCAGACACATTTATGACGAAGAAAAAGAAACTTATTATTTTTCAGTAGTTGATATTGTTGCAATTTTAATTGAAAAAGATTATCAAAGTGCTAGAAAATATTGGAATAAATTGGCTCAACGCTTGCGTAATGAGGGTTCAGAGCAAACGGTGACAAATTGTCACCAGTTAAAAATGCTAGCTGATGACGGCAAAATGAGAAAAACTGATGTCGCTGATATTAAGACTATATTTCGTATCATTCAGTCAATACCTTCCCAAAAAGCTGAGCCTATTAAACAATGGTTAGCCAAAGTGGGGCAAGAGCGAGTTCAAGAAACGGCAGACCCATCGAGTGCTATTGATAGGGCAAGAGAAACATATAAAAAACTAGGTCGTTCCGATAAATGGATACAACAAAGAATGACCGGACAAGAAACTAGAAATAAATTAACAGATTACTGGAAAGACCATGAGATTACAGAGGGCGAGGAATATGCCATCCTAACTAACATAATCCATCAAGAATGGTCTGGGTTAAGCGTTAAGGAACACAAAAACCTTAAAGACTTAAAATCTCAAAATTTACGTGACCACATGTCTGAAGCTGAACTTATCTTTACAGCTCTTGCCGAACTTTCAACAAGACAGGTAGCAGAAAGTAAAAATGCAACCGGCATGGTAGAGAATACAAAAGCCGCTAAAGTCGGCGGAAATATCGCCAAGCGAGCAAAAGAAGATTTTGAACAGAGGACTGGAGCAAAAGTTGTAACCGATAATAACTTTCTTCCGGCAAATAAAAAGCCTAAGCAAATCACAAAGAAAAGCTTATAATCAATAGCAAAAAAATTTATATTCAGGTTTTGTATGAATACCGGAGTAAAATTATGTTAAAAATTAGTCCCAAATTGCAAAAAAATATTCACCAATATTTTTCAAAAAATACAGTCAGAGCAAAATATAACAGAAATATGGATGCTGCACTCGTATCAGGACTTGTATCGGCAGGTGAAACTGTAAATTTCTTTGAACACTGCCAGCCTCACGATATTGCGATTTTAGCGACAAGCTTAACTTTTTATTGCAAAACATTCGCAACCGCAATGAAACAATTAATAAAATTACAGCCCATCAGAAGACGCGCAATAAAAATTAAAAAAGCCGGAAAAATAAAAAATTAAATGTCGTTAAGCTCCCAACTATTGAACTTTACAATTCTATTATTAACACAATGAAAGAGTCAACGCAAGTTTATTACAACATGAGAATGGTATTAGGTTTAGAGTGTGCTTAGATAAAATAGCTTTTAAGTGTTTATATCTTTTTATAAAATTTTGTGTTATATTAACTATGTACTTAATTTAAATTAAAGCTCAAAGCTTTGAAGGTGGAATGGTAACTACTCTTGAACAACTTTACCAAGAATTGAATTTTATTGATAAGAAAGAATTTGTAAGGTTTTCAAATCTTAGTAAGAATTCTTTTGATGAATTGTCTTTAAGATATAAAAATGCTTTAGAAGAAATGAAGCCAGAGGCAATGTTTTGCTTGCAAAATGAACCTCTTATATTATTTTTCAATCTTGAAGATTCTAATAGTGTAGATGAAGATATTTCAAAGATTCATAGGCAAGCATGGAATTTTGATAAGGCTCCTGTTGTTGTAATATCAACCTCTAGTGATATTATCTTTTATAATGCGTTTAATTTTGATACAAATGAACATAAATTGTCTATTTTAACTAAAAATAAACAAGATTTCCAGAATTTTGCATATGAAAACTTATACAGTGGAAGTTTATTTGATAGATACAAAAATAAATTCGTAGAGAAAAATAGGGTTAATAATCTTTTGTTTCAACACATAAAAGATTATCGAGCTCAGTTAATTTCAGAAGGATTGAATTCAACTCTAGCAAATAGTTTATTAGCAAGAGTGATATTCTTAAAATACTTACAAGATAGAGAAATTATTGTTGACAATGAAAACCACAATATAATAAAAGAGTCTTTTGAAAACAAAACAAGCCTATATAGTCTATTTAGAAGTCTAAAAGAAAAATTTAACGGCGATTTATTTGATATAGAACTAGAAGAAGAAAACATTATATCTGATAATAACATTATAACAATACGAAACTTTGCAAATAGTACTAGTATATATGGTCAAATGAGGTTATTACCATTTGATTTTTCTATTATTCCAATAGAATTAGTAAGTAGTATTTACGAAACCTTTTTGAATGCTAAACAAGCTGAAATTAAGGCGTACTATACTCCGACATTTTTAGTTGATTATATGATTAATACAACTATTACTCCGTTTTTGAATGACCTTGATAAAACTGATAGTAATTGTAAGATTTTAGACCCTGCATGCGGTTCAGGTATCTTTCTTATTGAAGCATTAAGAAAAATTATAAATAAGGAAGAACAAATTAATCACAACAAAAAAATTACTCCTGAGCGATTAAAAGAATTGGTAGAAAATAACATTTTTGGTATTGATAAAGATGAGAGTGCTATAAATATTGCAATATTTTTATTGTATATAACTTTATTGGACTACCAAGACCATCGTAGTTTATTGGATTTTAAATTTCCACACCTTAAAAATACTAATTTTTATATAAATGACTTTTTTGATGTTGATTCATGTTTTAACAGTAATCTATCGGAAATGGATTTTATTTTGTCCAATCCCCCATATGGTAGCATAAAAGATATTCATTTAGGATGGGCAAAAGCAAACAATGTTCCAATAAGTGATAAGCAAATTGCACAAAGTTTTTAGCTAGGGTTAAGAGTTTTTCAAATGATAGTACAACAATTTCTATGGTTGTTACAAGTAAATTATTGTATAATTTGAAAGCCAAACCTTTTAGAGAGTTTTTCATTGAGAATTTTACTATATTACAAGTTTTTGAATTTTCGTCAGTAAGGCGTTTAATTTTTAGTGGAGCAATACCACCAGTATGTGTTATAAAGTATGCTTGTTCAAACAATTTAAACCTAAAAAACAAAGTTAAATACCTATCAATAAAACCTAATTTATTCTTCAAACTTTTTAAAACAATATTGATTGAAAAAAATGATGAAAAACTAATTCCTCAAATTTTATTTAAGAAATATGATTGGCTTTGGAAAGTATTGTTATATGGAAATATTTTAGATTTTTATTTTATAAAGGAATTAAAAGAAAATTTTTCAAATATAAAAAATTTAACAAATATAAAATTTTCACAAGGACTAATTGAAAAAGGACAAATTTATGACGTATCTTATTTAGTTGGTAAGCCTTTTCTAAATACCCAAAAGAACAATTTAAAAAAATTTAAAATAGACAAAGTAACGGATATTTTCCAAAAAGCAAAAGTTTATAGAGCTAGTAATGAGGATGCTTTTAAAGCTCCATATGTCTTATTAAAAAGAGGAATTGATTCTAATTTTTCTTGTGTCGCTGCATATTCTGAAAAAGATATGGTGTTTACAAATTCAGTAAATTCGATTAAATTGGACAATGATAAGGAGCAATTATTAAACTTAACGGGCTTGTTAAATTCAAACTTATATACCTACCTAAATTTACTTACCGCAAGTGCTGTAGGAGTAGAAAGAAATGAAATTTACGAGCATGAATTTTTAAAATATCCATATAAATATAACTATGATATTATAAATTTAGTTAAAAAGCTTCAAAAAAGCTATAATTCTTGTGAATTTGAAAGTCTTAATAATATTATTTATAATACATTTGAGTTAGATTGCTTACAAAAAGATTTAATAGACTATGCTTTAAATATTTCAATTCCTATATGGAAGTATGGCGATAATCCTACCTTAAAGAATGTTCCTATTGCATTACAAAATGCAACAAAAGAACAATTTATGGATTATGCAAATGTTTTTATTGAAACTTTTTCAGAGGAATATCAAGATTTTTATGTTGATATACACTGGTTCAAATATTGTACTTTGTTTAATTTCAAAGCAAGACAATCAAAAAGCACAAGACCTCAAATAGAATTTATTGAAGACAGTAATATTGAAAATATAGTTAAACAAATATCTAATTATTCATTAAATGATATAACAAATGAAATTTTTATCAAAAAAGATATTAAGGGCTTTAATGAAAATTCATTTTTTGTTATAAAAACCAATGAATATAAAAATTGGCATAAGGCAATAGCAAGACTTGATGTCAATGAATTTTCTAATGCAATATGGGAGGCTGAACTTGAACTCTAAAAATCGACTATCAGCCAAAGTATTTGTTAAAGAAAAATCTTATGAAAAAATTTTTAGTAAAATACTTGAGTTATGCATATATGCACATTCTCAAATGCTTAAAAATGAAACCCAATTAAATGACAAAGATGAAGAAATCTTAAGAATTATGTTAAAAACACATATGCAAAATAATCGTGGTAATTTTAAATTAGGTAATTATCATATTGATGCAGAATCAGCGGAAATTGATGAATGTACATACAAAACACTAGGTTATTGTGATTTAAAAATAACAATTCCAACTAATAATGAGTGGTCAAATGAGCCTGAGAGATATTTCACTATTGAATGTAAAAGACTTGACGGTTCGGTAAATAAAAATAAACTTTATATATCACAAGGAATTCATCGTTTTATTACAGAAAAATATTCAAAAAACATGAATATAGGTGGTATGATTGCCTTTGTAGAAAATAATAAGAGTTCAATAAAAGACATAAATGAAATTATAGAGGATATAAACAAAAAACTAATAGAGGACTTTAAACATCAAGCAGACGAGCAACTATTACCTTATACCATTACCGAAAATTTCACAAACTCCTATCAATCTCATCATAATATCAACAATAAAGATAGAACTATAAATTTAATACACTTATTTTTTGATAATAGAAACAAGGAACAGGTAACAGCATAAGGAAATTACACTAATTTTATTGCAATATGTACTTAATTAGGTTTAGGATATGCTTAATATCTATTATTATATTATTTTTATTTTTCATTCTATTTATAAATCACTTCTATATTAAGAATGGCAAGGCATTAAGCCGTACTACGAACTCTTTATAACAAAAATATTTTTAAATATTTATATAAAAATTTTTGTCAGATTTCTATTTAATAATTTATATCTAATGAATAAACAACTTAATAACAAGTAACAAAAATATACCTCAACACTTGACAAATAGTAAATTATAGTGCATAATAATAGTGGATAACCTAAAGAACACTTCCTGTGATTTTCACATAGTGCTTTAGGTTTTTTGCTATTTAAGCGAAGTAATTGACTGATTATATACTTCAAGGAAATTGGAAGTTTCTTTTAATATATCTGAATTGTCAGCAGGTAAATAATTTATCATTTCCATAATTTCATTGTACATTTTTATTGTATTTAAGGGGACAAAGTTTGAACTTTTCGCCCAGAAAATAATACAACAAATT
>CAYPDZ010000026.1:0-10309 GCA_964409575.1 uncultured Muribaculaceae bacterium
AAATCTATTGATTTTGTGAAAAATGGGTCCTCTGGGAGTGGTTTCAGCATCTAAAAATTTTACGTTCAGACAATGCTCGCTCTGTTGCTGTTTCGTTAAGTAGTGATTGTTAACCCCTCACCCTAACCCTCTCCCTCAAGGGGCGAGGGAAACTCATTGTGCGAAGCACCGTTACAAACTTATTCACTTATTAACTTATTTTCTTATTCACTTCAAGTAATATATTTTATATAATAAAAAATCTGTAATTATTACTTAAATAATCATGTTCATGGTACAATTTTGCTATAAAAAATGGTTATAATTCTGTAAGAAAAAAGGAGAATTGATTATGACAGAAAAACGAGTATGGTTGTTCAGAGAAGGCAACGCCAACATGCGCAATCTTTTGGGCGGTAAAGGTGCTAACCTCGCTGAAATGACTAATTTAGGGTTACCCGTTCCACCGGGATTGACAATCACTACAGAAACTTGTATGGATTACATTAATCACGGTAATAAAATGCCGGCAGGTTTGATGGATGAAGTTAAAGCTGCATTGAAAGATGTTGAAGCTCAAGCCGGTAAAAAATTCGGCGACAGCGAAAATCCGCTTTTGGTTTCGGTTAGATCCGGTGCAAGACTTTCTATGCCCGGTATGATGGAAACAATTTTAAACTTAGGCTTAAACGACCAAACTGTTGAAGCTATGATTAAGCTTACTAACAATCCTCGTTTCTGCTATGACAGCTACCGTCGTTTCTTAACTATGTTCGGTTCTGTTGCTTGGGAAATGGATAGACAAAAATACTTTGAATCAGAACTTGAAAAAGTAAAAGAACGTGAAGGCGTTAAAGAAGATACAAAAATTTCTGCAGAAGGTTTGAAATCTTTAATCCCTGTATACAAAAATATTATTAAAGAAGTTACAGGTAAAGAATTTCCACAAGATCCTTATGTTCAACTTGAAGAAGCTATTGAAGCAGTATTCAGATCTTGGAATATTCCACGTGCAGTTGCTTACAGAAATATGAACAAAATTGATCATAACTTCGGTACAGCAGTAAACGTTCAAACAATGGTATTCGGAAATATGGGTGATGATTGCGCGACAGGTGTTTCATTCACTCGTAACCCAGCTACAGGCGAAAACAAATTCTACGGTGAATACTTGACAAACGCTCAAGGTGAAGACGTTGTTGCAGGTATCAGAACTCCAAAACCTATCGCTGAATTGGAAACTGAAATGCCTGATTTGTACAGACAATACGTTGATATCGCTAAAAAACTTGAACTTGGTTACAAAGATGTTCAAGATATGGAATTTACAATTGAAAAAGGTAAATTGTGGATTTTGCAAACTCGTAACGGTAAAAGAACTGCTGCTGCAGCTATCAGAATTGCAGTTGAAATGGAAAAAGAAGGCATCATTACAAAAGAAAGAGCTATCCAACTTGTTGATCCTTATTCAGTAAACCAAATTCTTTTACCTTGCTTTGATTCAAAGGCGATGGCAGATGCTCACAAAATTTGTACAGGTGTAAACGCATCTCCGGGTGCTGCTGTAGGTAAAATCGTATTTGATACCGAAGAAGCAGCAAAACGCGGCGAAGCAGGTGAAAAAGTTATCCTTGTTCGTGTAGAAACTTGCCCAGATGATATTCACGGTATGGCTGTTTCTCAGGGTGTTTTAACACTCCGTGGCGGTGCAACTTCTCACGCAGCAGTTGTTGCTAAAGGCATGGGTAAACCTTGCGTTTCAGGTTGTGAAGACTTGAAAATCGACTTGAATAACGAAACTTTGACAGGATGCGACGGAAAAGTTTACCACAAAGACGAAATTATTTCTCTTGACGGTGGTAAAGGTATCGTTATGGAAGGTGCTGTAAAACTTGTAGAAGCTCAAATTGACGACAATTGGAACACATTCTTCGGATGGGTTGACGAAATCAAGAGAATGAAAGTTGAAGCTAACGCTGATACTCCTAAAGATATCGAAAATGCATTGAAATTCGGTGCTGAAGGTGTTGGTCTTTGCCGTACAGAACACATGTTCATGGATCCTGACAGACTTCCATGGGTTCAAAAAATGATTATTGCAGGTACTCCGGAAGCAAGAAAAGAAGCATTAGCAAAACTTCTTCCAATGCAGTATTCAGACTTCTATGCAATGTTCAAAGCATTAGGCGACAAACCTCTTACAGTTCGTCTTTTAGATCCGCCGCTTCACGAATTCTTACCTGATAAAGAATCTTTAATCGCTGAAGTTGCAACTCTTAAAGCTCAAGGCAAAGATGCATCAGAAAAAGAAGAAATGCTTCATATCGTAGAAGGTTTGTCTGAATCTAACCCGATGATGGGCTTGCGTGGATGCCGTTTAGGTTTAACTTATCCTGAAATCAACGAAATGCAAGTAAGAGCAATCTTTGAAGCATGCTGTGATTTGAAACGCGAAGGTGTTGCCGTTAAACCTTGGGTAATGATTCCTTTAATCGGTCACGTTAACGAACTTAAAACAGCTAAAGATATTTTAGTTCGTGTAGCAAGAGAAGTTATGATTTCAAAAGGTGTTGAAGTTGAGTACAAATTCGGTACAATGATTGAAATCCCTCGTGCAGCATTAACTGCTGATGAAATCGCTGAATATGCAGAATTCTTCTCATTCGGTACAAACGACTTGACTCAAATGACATTCGGTTACTCTCGTGATGACGCTGAAGGTAAATTCTTGAACAGATACGTTGAACAAAAAATATTGCCTTCTAATCCGTTTGAAACACTTGATACAAAAGGTGTTGGACAGTTAATCGAAATGTCTATGGAAAAAGGTAAATCTGTTAATTCATCACTTGTTGGCGGTGTTTGTGGTGAACACGGCGGGGATCCTGATTCAGTAAAATTCTGTGACAGAATTGGTTTGGATTATGTATCTTGCTCACCATTCAGATTGCCACAGGCAAAACTTGCAGCAGCTCAAGCTGTTGTTGAAAACAGACAATTGGCACATGTATAAAAATCCATGTCCTCCCTTGAGGGGAGGACCGGAATTTTTAATTCCGAGGTGGGTGCAAAAGACGGAGTTTAAAAACTCCGTCTTTTTTAATAATCAAAATACCCCAGTACCTTAAAAATCCTCATCTACAACCTAAACAAGCTTTCAAAAATTCCTTCCGAATACGTCGGATGAGCGAAACAAACTTTTTTCAAATCATCAATCGTCAAGCCATTTTGCATAGCAATTGTTATTTGTTGAATTAGAGCCGAAGCCTCTTTTGCAACAATATGAGCACCAACGATTTTGTTATCCTGAGAAAGTATTTTTATAAATCCCTCTGTGCAATTGTCACAATGCGATTTACCAAGTGCAGAAATCAACAAGTTTGATTTTTGATAGGTACCTTCCTCCAAATCTTGCTCACGTTTACCAACCCAAGCTATCTCCGGACATCCATAAACAACAGACGGCACCAAACTTTCATCAAATTCAACCCCTGCGACCTCACTAATTGCCTGTTTTATGGCAAAATGTGCAAGCTGAATTTTTCCGCAAGCATCTCCAAGCAAGCAAGACGACGTCTGTACAAGTGGAGTTCTGCCAACTGCAAGTAGTACACATTCAGGCTCCAAAACCTCTCCGGACTTGAGAGTCACAACTTGATTTTCAATTTTTTCAACAGCGTTAGAAAGATACATCTTAATCTTTTTAGCTTTAAAAATTCTTTCCACACGCTTTGAAACCTCAACATCCGCCAACGGCAAAAGATGCTCGGCAAGTTCAATAATACTGACTTCAACCCCAAACGCCGAAAATATCCGCGCCCATTCAATCCCGATTGCACCTGAACCGATTATGGCAATACTTTTTGGCAAGGTCATCATTTCAAGAATATCATCAGAACTTAAAATAAATTCATGGTCAAACCTCAAACCCGCAAAATCCCTTGGTACAGAACCTGTTGCGGTAATAATCTTCCCGCACTCATAAATTTCACCGTCTGCAATAACTTTTCCATTTTCAATTGAAGCTTCGGCATAAACCACCGCAACACCTGCATTTTTCAGAGAAAGTTCAAGAGATTTTCTTAGTTTCTCTATGATACTATTCTTGCGCTCAACGACTTTTGCATAATCCACCGAGATATTTTCAGCATTAATCCCCACATCCGCTGCACACTGCAATTCTTCATAAAGTTCTGCCGAATGTAAAATTGCCTTTGTCGGAATACAACCGCGGTTTAGACAAACTCCGCCGATTTTATCTTTTTCAAAAAGCACGACCGACAAACCCTGCTGTCTTGCCTGAAAAGCTGCCGTGTACCCTGCCGGTCCTCCGCCTATTATGCCTAAATCAAAACTCTTTTCCATATTCACCCTCCCCGAAATTATAAATTTCGACCCTCCCCTCAAGGGAAGGTATGCTTTAACGTGTATACACTCTCGGTAACCTGACTTTCAATCGGCAGGTCAACTCATAATTTATTGTACCTAAAATCTTTGCCCACTCATCTATTGAATGATTTTCATCAAGCAAAGTTATGATATCACCTGTTTTTGCGTCAATTCCCGTAATATCAAACATCATTTGATCCATCGTAATATTGCCGATTTGAGGAACTTCAACACCATTCAATACGCCACAAATCTTATTTGACAAACATCTTGGAACTCCATCTGCATAACCGAGTGGAATTGTTGCGATTTTTCTTGTTCCATGAGCTGTGAATGTGTGTCCATAACTCACACCTTCACCGTCTTTTGCCTCATGAATATTAACAATCCTTGCTTTTAAAGACATGACCGGTTTCAAGTCAGGCTTGTTAACTTTTCCGTCAGGCAAATCCGGATATAGTCCGTAAATACCAATACCGGCTCTGCGCATATTTGAATTCGGCACATCGTAACACATTGCTCCTGCCGTGTTCAAAATATGCAAAATTAAACCGTCAGTATCAATTTGTGAAACGACCTTATTCCACCTATCTATTTGAATTTGAGTTTTTTCTCTGTTTTCTGCATTTGCAAGATGCGTAAAAATCCCACCGAAATCGAGATAATCAGCGTTTCTGACTTTACTTATAAATTCAACCGCATCATCAACGGAAATTCCAATCCTATTCATGCCAGTATCAAGTTTTACATGAACTTTCGGTTTAATTCCAGTTCTTTCATAAGCTTGACGGCAAGCTTCCAAATGCTCTTTTGAAAAAATCGAAATAATCAGGTCAGCTTTGACAGCAGTTTCAACCGCCCAAACCGGAACTGCACCAAGCACAAGAATTTCACTATTAATTTTTGCCTGTCTTAAATCAACCCCTTCATCAATCGAAGCAACGCCGAGCATATCCGCACCTGACGCCAACAAAGTCGGAGCAAGCATTACAGAGCCATGCCCGTACGCATCAGCCTTTACAACTGCAAGGAGTTTCACACCTTTTGGAGTGTTTTTTCTAATCGAACGCATATTGTATGATACGTTTTCAATATTTATCTCAACCCAACTATCCCTATGAATATTTATATTTGTTTGTCTTACATTTTTCATAGTTTTAGTATATTACTAAATTAATCATTGCGCAAAAATTTAACAAACTTCTAAATAAAAATTAACTACCATGTAATTTCACCAGTTTCCATTTTCACCTTAACCTGCTCTCTCCCTAGAAAAACTATTCTCCAAGTTCAATTATTTCGTTTTCATTTGGTGAGATATTTTTGCCGATTGATTTTTCAAGCTCGGCTTTTGCAGAATTATACTGGTACAAAGCATTGTAATAGCTCAACTGTGCCTGTTGATAGTTTATCTGTGCATCTTTGAGCTCTGTCGGACTTGCTTCGCCTACTCGATACCTGCCATAAGAAAGCTCATAATTTTCTTTTGACTGTTTTACGTTAAGCATTGCAACCGGCATTTGGTTTTTCTTTTCTTGAAGTTTTAAAAATGCGTTCTGAATTTCCAAATAAATTTGATTTTGTGTATTTTTAGCGTTTGCAAGCTCTTTATCGTACAAATATCTTGCTTCTTTAATCTCATTTTTAATCAACATACCGTTGATAGTCGGGAAATTCAAATAACCACCAAAATTGTAACCGTAGTTAGAATTCCAACTTTTACCGCCTCGTTGATATTGTCCTTCAACAGAAAGTGTCGGAAAATATGATTTTTTAACCAATTTTACTGTCTGTTTTGCACTCTCAACTTTTATTTCAGCGAGTTTAAGTTCCGGACGAGCCTCACGCGCGATTTCTATAGACTGATTAAAAGTAACATCTACAGGTTGATATTTGAGCCTTTCTTGCACATTATACCTGTCAATAAACGGAACACCCATAATATTATTTAGACGAGCAACAGCAAGGTTTACGGCATTGTCAGCTTGAATTAATTGCAATTTTGCATTACTCAAATTAACTTCCGCAATTGTAACGTCAACTTTCGGGTTCATACCGATTTCGTAAAACGCTTTTGCCTGATTGTAAAACATTTCAAACTTATCAACCGTATCTTGTGCGACTTTTCTGCTCTCAAACGCATACAAAAGGTTAAAATAAGCATCTTTTGTCTGATAAATTACATCATTAATCGTTGCACTGAGAGTTGTTTTGTAAGCTTCGTAATCCAAACGCTTGATTGTAGCTTGATTTTGAGTAACACCAAAGTCGTAAAGCATCTGTTGAAGCGTAATTTGTCCTAACGTATAATAATTAAAAGTAAGGTTTTGACCCAAAGCATCAGACAATTGTAATTGACGAATTCTTGTATAACCTGTCTGCCAGCTCAATTGCGGAAAATAATTTGACCAAACCTGTTTTATACGTGCATCCGAGGCAAGAATATCATGAAATGCCGCGTTGATTTGCGGATTGTTGCCAAGAGCAAGTTCAAGACACTTGTCAAGAGTCATGTCAATATTTTTTTCTACCGACCCTTCGATAATAAAGTCAGCTTTGTCTGTTTTTTGAGGTAAGACCGCCTCTGCAGCAGGATACTCTTTTTCATTAATCGTGTTACCTATCTCGTCTGCAAATGCAGTACCTGTACTTAATATTAACAGTAAAAGCAATATATTTTTATACATTTATTTGTCCTTTTTAAATTCTTTTATTTTTCTAGCTGTATAAACTTTCAAATTTTCTACCATAACGAAAAATGCCGGCACAAGGAAAGTTCCGATAAATGCAACAGCCATCATACCGCCAAATACAGTCATACCAACGGAGTTACGGCTTGCTGCACCTGCACCTTTTGCAAATACAAGAGGTAACAAACCTAAGATAAATGCAATATTTGTCATCATTACGGCTCTAAACCTCAGTTTTGCAGCCTGCATAGCTGAGTCCATAATGCTCATTCCGTTTTCGTGAGCTTCTTTTGCAAACTCAATAATCAAAATTGCCTGTTTAGTAGACAAACCGATTAACATAACGAGTCCGATTTGCGAATACAAGTCAAGCGAATAACCTGAAACGTACTGGAAGAACAGTGCACCAACCAACGCAACAGGTGAAATCAACAGTACCGCAATTGGAAGCATCCAGCTTTCGTATAAACCTACAAGGAACAGGTAAATAAATACCAAAGACATTGCAAGGATTGGTCCGATTTGACCGCTTGATTGTTTTTCTTGCAACGAACTTCCTGCCCAAGCGTAACCCATATCTTTTGGCAAAACTTCCTGAGAAATTTGTTCCATTGCACCCATTGCCTGACCGGAACTTACACCTGCACGAGCTTGACCGTTAATAGTAATTGACGGATACATGTTAAATCTTGTGATGCTGTAAGGTCCAACAACATTGCTGATTGAAACAACTGCAGAGAGTGGAACCATTCCGCCTCTGGTATTTTTTACATAGATTTTATCAATATCAGATGGTTTTTCTCTAAATTCTGAATCAGCCTGCAAATACACACGATAAACACGTCCGTATTTGTTAAAGTCGTTTACATAAGATTTTCCGAAATATCCTGACAATGCATTATAAATTTCAGAAATATCAACACCTTGCGCCAACGCTTTTGCCTCATCAACCTTAATCATCAACTGCGGCAAATTCGCCGTAAACGATGTATAAACCATCTGGAATGCCGAGTTTTTATTAGCTTCGGCAATCAATTTTACAGCCTCATCATAAAGTTCTTGAGAAGTTCTGTCACCTTTATCAAGCAATTGGTATTCAAAACCGCCGAACATACCCAAACCGGAGATAGATGGAGGAGAGAATACCGCAATTGTTGCAGACGGATAATTTGCAAATTCTTTTTGCATTTTACTCATAATAGTCTGCATTTGAAGTTCTTTGCTCTTACGTTTTGACCACGGAGTCAATTCTGCGACAACAAACGCCGTATTTTCACCCGAAAAACCGACAAGGTTAATCGTTGTTTCAACTCCAGGGATTTTCAAAACTCTGTTTTCAATTTCAGCCGCAACCATTTCTGTTCTGGAAGCCGAAGAACCGTCAGGGAGTTGAATTTGAGCAAATATAGCACCTTTATCTTCCGTTGGCAAAAATCCTTTTGGAATTAAGTAGAACATCAAAAGTGTAAATACAACAACCCCGACAAATATCGACATAGTGAGTTTTGCCGAATTCGTAAAGATTTTTACACCCTCAAGATACTTATCTCTTATGTCGTTAAACCAATCGTCAAATTTTTGGATAAATTCAAAATCGGCTTTTTCAGCACCAGACTTCAAAATCATAGCACAGAGAGCCGGCGCGAGTGTTAACGCAACGATTGTAGACAAACCGATTGATGATGCGATACATAGCGCAAATTGTCTAAACATTTGCCCCGTAATCCCTGACATAAATGATACCGGTACAAATACAGCCATCAAAACAAGAGAAGTCGCAACAACAGGGCTTAAAACTTCTTTCATGGTGATTTCCGTAGCAGTTTTCGGGTCTTTACCCTCTTGAATATGCCTTTGCGTATTCTCTAATACTACAATAGCATCGTCAACAACCAGACCTACCGCAAGTACAAGTCCAAAAAGGATTAACAGGTTTATTGAAAATCCTAATATATTCATAAATATAAATACGCCGACGAGCGAAACAGGAATTGCTGCAAACGGGATTAATGCCGCACGACCGCTACCCAAGAACAGGTATGTAACCAAACCTACAAGTACAACCGCAAGTCCGATTGCCGAAATAACTTCTTTAATAGATTCACTAACAAATTCTGTTTCGTCACGAGCGATTTCATATACAATACCTTGCGGAAAACTCGTACTCAATTCAGCCATCTTAGCTCTGATTTTTTTAGAAAGGTCAATGGCATTTGCTTCCGGCAATTGGCTTATAGAGATAATGGCAGTATCTTTTCCACCCCTGCGAGAGAAGTACGAGTAGCTTTCTGCACCGAGTTCAACTCTTGCAATATCTTTAAGTCTTATTTGTGAACCGTCTGCTTTTGAACGGACTATAATATTTTCAAATTCATGAACATCTTTCAAACGTCCTTTTGTACGCATAGTAAGCTTAATCATCTGCTTATTTTTCATCGGTTCAACACCCAAGTCACCTGCCGGTACCTGTGTGTTTTGTGTCTGAATTGCAGCACTAACTTCCGAAACTGACACCCCAAGGTTAGCCATTTTGTTTGCATCAAGCCAAATTCTCATAGAATAATCAGAAGAACCGAATACGGCAACTTTACCAACCCCTTTGATACGGGCAAGTTCGTCTTTAATATATATAGATGCGTAGTTTGCGACATACAAAGAGTCATAAGTATGTGTCGGAGAATTTACGGCAATCATCATCAACCCCGGACCGCCTGTTGATTTTTTAACCGAAAGTCCGTAACGTTTAACTTCTTCCGGCAAACGCGGAGTAACCAATTGCAACTGGTTTTGAACGTTTACAACCGCCATATCGGGGTCTGAACCAATATTAAAATACAATGTCAATTGATATTGACCATTTTGAGAAGTTGATGACATATAAATCATATCTTCAACCCCGTTCAATTGAGCTTCAACAGGTGCCGCAATCGTGTCGGCTACAACGTCAGAACTTGCACCGGCATAAGTCGCTGTAACAACGACCTGAGGCGGTGTAATTGACGGATATTCTTCCAACGGAAGCATCAACATCATCAATGCCCCTGCAATCATAATTACAAGCGAGATTACAATCGCGAGTTTGGGGCGTTTTATAAATAAATTTCCTTGTTCGTGTTTTTCGTTTGGCATTGAATGTTCCCTTTATTTAAGTGAATGAGTGATTAAGTGAATAGGTGAATAAGTTCATATCATTATGTTATATTCGTTATATTTTACCAATACCACTTTTGTAAAGCACTTATTCACTTATT
>CAYPDZ010000026.1:10409-17335 GCA_964409575.1 uncultured Muribaculaceae bacterium
TATTCACTTATTCTCTTTTTCAGTTACTTGCTCTTTCTTAATCTTATCCATTTCCTCTTGAGAAACTATTGTCACAGGTTTGCCCGGAGCAACTTTTTGGAAGCCTTCAGTGACAATCTTGTCACCTTTTTGCAATCCTTCGGTTATAATCCAGTTGTCACCGTGTTGTTCACCTGTTTTTACATATACAAGCTGTGGAATTTCGCTTTCATCAAGCTTGTAAACATACTTGCCTGCCTGATTTTCCATAACCGCCGTAACAGGTGCTACAGGAACCTCAACCGGTCTGTTTGCATAAAGTTTTACCGTTACAAACTCGCCGTGGATAAGTTGATTTTCAGGGTTGTCAAAAGTTGCACGCATAGTAACCGTACCTGTCGAAACATCAACCTTGTTGTCCTGAAAATCTTGTACACCATCTATATAATACTTTGTTCCTCCTGCCAAAATCAACTCAACTTTTCTTGTCTTGTTGTCTTCCCCGTCACCTGCTGACAAAGCTTGAAAATCGTTTGAATCCAACGGAAAAGTTACATAAATCGGATTTGTGCTGTTAATCGTTGTCAATGCGCCTGATGACGGAGTAACGTAGTTTCCGACAGTTACATTGATAATCCCGACTTTTCCGTCAACCGGTGCTTTTACATTTGTATAACCCAAATTTCTGTTAGCATCATTGTATTGTGCTTGAGCCGCCGCAAGCTGTGCTTTTAAAGCATCTCTGTTTGACAACATCTGGTCATACTGTGCTTTTGCGATGTAATCTTTTTTAACAAGTTCCGATGCTCTGGCAAGTTGTTTTTCCGCATAACTAAGCTGTGCAGTCAAATTCTTGACATTAGCACCCGCAGTTGCAGATGCGTTCGCATACTCTGTAGGCTCAATCTGGAACAATACCTGACCTTTTTTAACAAAATCGCCTTCTTTAAAATAACTTTTCAAAAGATAACCTGAAATACGTGCCAATACATCAACTCTGTATTTTGATACAATTCTGCCGGGAGCTTCATAACTCCTGATAACCTTTTCGTTACTGATTTCTTGTACCGTAACAGACGGTGCAGGCTTATTTTTCGCTGATCTTTCTTGTATTATATTATTGAAAAATGAAAATCCGTATCTGATTAAAATAGCGGCAACAATAACCGATAAAAATATTATAATATTTTTTTTCATTTACTCTCCCTCGTCTAAAAATTTATATGTTGTTTTTGCAACAATTGTATTATCAAAGAGAAATGATGTCAATATTTGTTGTTATGTATTGCTAATATAATATCTTTTATTAAATGTAATTCATTCACACCAGAGATTTGTACGAGATTATAAATTTCTTCTCTAAGTTCATCATTCTTAACAGAGGACAAATTAAAAAATTCATTGATATCTATATCAAGAATTTGCGCAATCTTAACAAATGTTTCAATTGATGGAAATGAATTTCCATTCTCAATTGTGCACATGTGACGCGGAGAAATATCAATTTTTTCCGAAAGTTTTTCTTGCGAAAACCCTCTTTCTATGCGTATTTGACGTATTTTTTGTCCAATAATCTTTTTATCTAAACTCATTTAAACCTCTATTAAAATATATAGATAAGTTTAAAATGTTATAACGATATTTACATCAATTATCTTGACAAATTGATATATATATCGTATAATAGAAATGTTACTAATAAGAAAGGACATAGAGAACTATGAAAAAAACATTTAATGCATTCACATTGGCAGAAGGTGCTACGCACGTAGCCACTCCGAACAGCAGACTAAACTTCGGTTTTACTCTGGCTGAAGTTTTGATTACTTTAGGTATCATTGGGGTTGTAGCAGCAATGACCATGCCTACATTGATGAACCAAACAAACGGTGCACAGTACAAAGCAGCTTACAAAAAAGCTTTATCAGCTATTTCTCAAGGTGTAACTTTGAACGTAGCTTTGGATGATGTAAGCTTCGCTGATACTACTGTAGCTTCTGCAACCACAACAAACACTGATAGTAAACCAAATACAGCAGATATTTTAAGAACACGTATGAATGTTGTAAAATCAGTTGGTGAAGCTGGTTATACATTCCCGACAGTAAAAGCTAGTGTTTGTCAAGATGCAGATGGGCACGTAATAGCATGTGCAAATGGTACCACTGCAACAGAACAAGCTCTAAAACTTGATTTATTTTTATTCTTAAATGATGGTGTTGTATTTGCATTTGATAAAGCTGATTACGGTTGTACAAATGTTGCATCTCAATCAGGTGGCACTGATAAAATTTGTTATGGTGCTGTTGACGTAAACGGTGCCAAAGGACCTAATAAAGTTGTAACATGTGATGGTTCAACAACAGGAGAGAGTTGTACAGTAACATCTCCGACAGATGTTTATCCTGTTGTTTACTATGACCAAACAATACTACCTGCATCAGATGCAGCAAAAGCAGTATTGTATGGCAAATAATAATCAGTCATTCTGAGCGTAGCGAAGAATCTCTTGATAATGAGATCCTTCGGGGTTACCCCTCAGGATGACCGTTATTGAAAAAAGTTCGAATCTTTTTGTAGACCGGAAAATCTTTTCACGCCGGTCTTTTTTTTATCACAAACCCATCCTAACCTTCCCTTGAAAAGGGAAGGAATTATTTTTCCTCCCTCAAGGGAGGGAATTTTCTCAAATACTCCAACACATTTCTCAACGCCTTACCTCTGTGAGAAATCTCGTTTTTTTCCTCCTCCGACATCTCCGCCAAGGTCAATTGCTCCCCTCCCTTGAATGAGAGGGTTGGAATAAATATCGGATCATATCCAAAACCGTTAACACCCGACTGCTCTCTTGCAATCTCACCATGGCATTCTCCACGCGTTTGAAACAAAATTTTCCCATCAGCATCAACTAAAGTCATTACGCAAACAAATTTTGCACGGCGGTTTGCAAGATGCAAGGAAGAATTGATGCCAAGAGGCATAGCCTGTTTTGGTGAGCTTTGCTCACGTAAAAAACTATACATCTTCGCATCTTCGCATCTTTGCATCTCAACATTTTTTAATTTCTTCAATAATTTATCAATCCTTGCTTGAGCTGTTTCGGCATATCTCGCAGAATGTATCCCAGGTGCACCGTCTAAAGCTTCCACACACAATCCAGAATCGTCCGCAAGTGACATCATTCCACTCAATCGTGCCGCCTCACGAGCTTTAATCAAAGAATTTTCCTCGAAAGTTTCACCATTTTCCACAGGGTCAAACCCCTCGGGAGGCAAAATAAACTCAACTTGCCCCCTCCCCGAAATCACAGATTTCGAACCTACCTCGAGGGGAGGGTATTTATGAGTTATCTCATTTATTTCCTGTAATTTATGTGCATTGCCTGTTGCGAAAACTATTTTCATTAACCCCTCTCCCTAACCCTCTCCCTCAAGGGGCGAGGGAAAATATTTACACTCCAAAACGCCTTTGCCTTCTCTGAAACTCCTCAACTGCACTTGCCAAAGACTCTCTACCAAACTCAGGCCAAAACTCTTTTACAACAAGAATTTCCGAATATGCAATCTGCCATAACAAATAATTTGAAACCCTCATTTCACCGCCTGTTCTGATTAACAAATCAGGGTCAGGAATTCCACTTGTATAAAGATGTTCAGAAATAACACTTTCTGTAATTTCATCAACAGATAAACCTTTTGCCGCAATAGTTTTCATCGCATGTAAAATTTCGTCACGAGAACCGTAATTGAACGCAATCTGCAAATGAACACCGGTATTATTTTTTGTAGTTTCAACAGAATTGGCAAGAATTTTTTGCAATTTCGGACTTAATCTTGAAGTGTCGCCGATAAAATTAATCACAACGCCCTCAGAATGCATTTCAGCAAGCTCGTTTGTCAAAGTTACGGCAAGAAGTTCCATCAAAAAATCAACTTCTTCTTTTTTTCTGTTCCAGTTTTCAGTTGAAAATGCGTAAACTGTCAGGTATTTTATCCCAAAATCGTTGCAGGCACGGAGTGTTGCTTTCAAAGCATCAACACCTTTTTTGTGTCCCATTGCAGACGGAAGATTTCTCTCCTTCGCCCATCTCCTGTTGCCATCCATAATTATTGCAATATGCTGTAAGTTTGTCTGCTTAACGATTTCAGCCGTTATTAAAGCTTTTTCATTCATAGCCCAATTATAGTGCAAAGATAACTAAATAGCAATGTTTAAGTGAATAAGAAAATAAGTGAATAAGTTCACATCATTAAGTTACATTTGTTAAATTTTACCAACATCTCTTTTGTAAAGCACTTATTCACCTATTCACCTATTGACTTATTCACTTCTCAATATTTACAAAAAATTTTGTTCATGTGATAATCTTAGTTGAGGCTAAAAATATAATAGCGATGTACACAATATAAAAAAGGAAAAAACAAAAATGGCAAGAAAAACTCCATTAGAAAAAATCAGAAACATTGGTATTGCCGCTCACATCGACGCAGGTAAAACAACAACTACCGAGCGTATTTTGTTTTACACCGGTAAAACTCATAAAATCGGTGAAACTCACGATGGTGCTGCAGTAACAGACTTTATGGAACAAGAAAAAGAACGTGGTATTACAATTCAATCAGCCGCAGTTACTGCTGAATGGAAAGGACACCAGATTAACATTATCGACACCCCGGGTCACGTTGACTTTACAATCGAAGTTGAACGTTCACTCCGTGTATTGGACGGCGTTGTTGCAGTATTCTGTGCAGTTGGCGGTGTTCAATCTCAATCTGAAACAGTTTGGAGACAAGCTAACAGATACGAAGTTCCTCGTATGGTATTCGTAAACAAAATGGACAGAACAGGTGCTGATTTCTACAGAGTTGTAGACCAAATCAAAAACAGATTAGGCGCTAACGCTGTTCCTATTCAGTTGCCTATCGGTGCTGAAGATAAATTTACAGGCTTGGTTGATTTGATGACTATGAAAGCTGAAATTTATACAAACGACTTAGGTACAGATATCAGAGAAGAAGAAATTCCTGCTGAATTGGCTGAAAAAGCTAAGGAGTACAGAGATGCAATGGTTGAAGCTATCGCATCAGAAGATGACGCTTTGATGGAAAAATTCTTTGAAGATCCTGACTCAATCACAGTTGATGAATTGAGAGCAGGTTTGAGAAAAGCTGTTTGCGAAAACAAAATTGTTCCTGTTTGCTGCGGTACAGCTTTCAAAAACAAAGGTGTTCAATTGTTGTTAAACAACGTTGTTTACTATATGCCATCACCTGTTGACGTAAAAGCTATTGAAGGTGAACTTGAAGACGGAACAAAAACCGAAAGACATTCATCTGATGATGAGCCGTTCTCAGCTCTTGCTTTCAAAGTTATGACTGACCCTTACGTAGGTCGTTTGACATTCTTAAGAGTTTACTCAGGCGTAATCACTTCAGGTTCTTATGTTCTTAACGCTACAAACGGCAAAAAAGAACGTATCGCTCGTTTGGTACGTATGTACGCTGACCAAAGACAAGAAGAACAAGAAGTTTACGCAGGCGACATCTGTGCAGCAGTTGGCTTGAAAGAAACAACTACAGGTGATACATTATGTGACGAAAAAGCTCCTATCATCCTTGAAAGAATGAGCTTCCCTGAACCGGTTATCTCTGTTGCTATTGAACCAAAAACAAAAGCTGACCAAGATAAAATGGGTATCGCACTTCAAAAACTCGCAGAAGAAGATCCATCATTCAGAGTTAAATCTGATACTGAAACAGGTCAGACAATCATTTCAGGTATGGGCGAACTTCACCTTGATATCATCGTTGACCGTATGTTAAGAGAGTTCAAAGTTGAAGCTAACATCGGTAAACCTCAAGTTGCTTACCGTGAAACAATTCGCGGAAACGCTGACCAAGACTCTAAATTCATCCGTCAATCAGGTGGTAAAGGTCAATACGGTCACGTTAAAGTTAGAATTTCACCGGCAGGCGAAAACGAAGGTTTTGTATTTGAAAACAAAATCGTTGGTGGTGCTGTTCCTCGTGAATACATTGAACCTGCAAGAAAAGGTATGGAAGAAGCTCTTGAAGGCGGTATCTTGGCAGGCTTCCCAATGATTGACGTTAAAGTTGAACTTTATGATGGTTCTTACCACGAAGTTGACTCATCAGAAATGGCATTCAAAATTGCCGGTTCTATGGCAATCAAAGAAGGTTGTCGCAAAGCTCAACCATGTATTCTTGAACCTATGATGAAAGTTGAAATCGAAATTCCTGATGAATTCACAGGTACAATTATCGGTGACATTTCAAGACGTCGTGGACGTATTGAAGGTCAAGAACCACAAGGCAATACAGGAAACGTAATCGTTAGATCTATGGTTCCTCTTGCTAATATGTTCGGTTACGCAACAGACTTGAGATCTAACACTCAAGGACGCGGAACATTCTCAATGGAATTTGACCATTACGAACAAGTTCCTGCTAACGTTGAAAAAGAAATCATCGAAAAAGCGGGAGCGAGCAAAGCGTAGTTTCCGTACGGACGAAAGTCCGGATAGCGAACAGATTGAGCCGACTGGGGCGCTGAGCCCCGTAGGCGAAACTCTGTGAGCGTGGAGGAAACACAAGAAGCATAAAGTTATTTTGTAAAGAGAGGTTGAAAGACCTCTCTTTTGCAAAATACGTATGCGTCTAACGCGAGCGACCAAGACGCGGGAGCTAAAGCATAAAGCTATTTTGCGAGGAGGGGTGAAAACCACTCTTGAGCAATACATTCTAAAAGAGAGGTCGAAAGACCTCTCTTTTACTTTTTAAACCCATAACAAACTATTAGCAAATACCTTCACGGAGTCTGACAATTGCACCGCCCCATGTCATACCGGCACCAAATCCGCAAAGTACGGCTGTTGTTCCAAGTTTTATATTACCTTTTTCAACACTTTCAGCCAACGCGATAGGAAT
>CAYPDZ010000027.1:0-14568 GCA_964409575.1 uncultured Muribaculaceae bacterium
CCATGCATATCGGAACCACAATCCGAGGTCTTAACCGCTTGACGACAGGCGCCATCAACATCTATATAATAACACAAACATCATCTAAATCAAGACTTTTTATAAAAGAATTCCGCCTTTGTGGCGGAATTTTTGTTTTTAATTAATTCTTTGGAACATATATCCGATACCGCGAGCTGTTAATATCAATTCCGGATTTGCCGGATCAGATTCCAATTTAGAACGTAATCTCGAAATATGAACGTCAACAACACGTGTGTCAATTCTATGATCTGGCGGATATGCCCAAACATGTTGCAAAATTTCGTTTCTTGAGAATGCTTGACCGGAATTGTTTACCAACAACTCTAACAAACTAAATTCCATACCTGTCAAACGAATTCTTTCGTTCTTTCTGTAAACCTGTCTGCGAGCTGTATCAATTTTGATATTACCGGTTGTGATAACATTTTTAGTAACTTTTCCTGTAGGAGTCACAGCTTCACGATTATTTGTACGTCTTAAAACAGCTTTTACACGAGCTTCAAGTTCTTTTGGAGAGAATGGTTTGATAACATAGTCATCAGCACCCAATTCTAAACCTGTAATTCTTTCTGAAACATCACCAAGTGCTGTAAGAATAATAATAGGAACGTCTGAAGTTCTTCTAATTTCTCTTGTTACACCATAACCATCCATTTTTGGCATCATTACGTCCAATACTACCAAATCAGGATTATTTTTATTAAATGAGTTTACAGCTTCTTCACCATCTTGTGCAGTGTAAACATCGTAACCAACCATTTTCAATCTTGTTTCCAAAATACGTCTAATACTGGCTTCATCGTCAGCCAAAAGAATTCGTTGACGGTCTTCTGTTTCATTAGGCATTTCTGTGTTTTCAGTCATTGTCTTTTCCTTTTTGCTAAATAATCTAACACCTACAAATATATCATAAATACAAAATATTACAAAATATTTATTTTTTTAAATTTTCATTAATATTTGTATCTATATCTTAATGTATTTTGTAAAAAAAAGCAAGTACTTTTGTAAAAATTTTTTTTATACAGATGCCACAATGTTTTTAAATTTTTCTAAATCTTCTGCAGTATCAATACCAACCGGCACAAAGTCAACTATTGAAGTTTTTATGCGCATCCCATTTTGCAAAGCTCTAAGCTGCTCAAGGCTTTCAGCCTGTTCATAAACTGATTGCGGAAGTTCTGTCATTTTTATCAGAGCTTCGCGTTTATAGCCGTAAATTCCCAAATGTCCGTAAAAATCAGCTTTACCAACGTTTCTTTCAAATGGGATTTTTGAGCGTGAAAAATACATCGCAAACCCAAAATTATCAACTACGCACTTGACAAGATTTGGATTTTGTATTTCATTTTCATCATGCAAAACTCTGATAAGAGTTGATATATCTGCATTATCAACCTCTTTGACATTTTTAATAACTTCATCAATACTTTCAGGTTTTATCAACGGTTCGTCACCTTGAAGATTTACAACATAAGAAATTTCAGGATGGCGCATGACAACTTCTTTAATCCTGTCAGAGCCGCATTTATGTTCGGTTGATGTCATTTCTACGTTACCGCCAAAAGCTTTTACAGCATCAAAAATTCTTTCATCATCGGTTGCTACAATAATCATATCGACAAGTTTTGCCATTTGAGCTTTTTCATAAACCCATTGAATAATAGGTTTACCTTCAACTTTTATAAGCGGTTTTCCTTCCAACCTTGATGATCCGTAGCGTGCGGGAATAATTATTGCAGTTGTGCTACACACGTAGCCCTGTTGAATAATAGCGTTATCTTCCGTTATATTTTGACTAAATTTTTTCATATCAATCAACCTTTCTCACAATCAGTGCAACCCATTGGTCTTTGTGAACTTCTTCCAGAAATTCTAAATTATGTTTTTCAACTGCCTCTAATACTACAGGCTTTTTCTCATCCAAAATTCCCGACAAAACCATTATTGCGCCGGTATTCATAATGTTTTTTAAATCACCCATAATTTCAGCGAGGACGTTATGCAAGATATTTGCTAATACAAAGTGGAATTTTTCAGTGATTTTGTCTACCGTATTAAGTTCAAATACGCATTCTGCACTGTTTTTTACAGCATTTTCTTTTGCGACATCAATAACTGTTTCGTCATTGTCGCAGCCATAAACATAACCTGCTCCGAACTTTTTAGCACAAATAGCCAAAATCCCCGAGCCCATGCCAATATCTGCAACTTTTGCGTCTTTTGGCATATATTTTTCAATCGCTTTCATGCAAAGTTGTGTTGTCTGGTGAGTTCCTGTTCCAAATGCACACCCCGGCTCAAGTTTTATAATGACTTCATTTTTTCTTTGAGGTTTGTATTCAATCCAATCAGGCACAACAGTAATTCTGTCCGAAACATGAGTCACTGTCCATTTTTCTTTCCATTTTTTAGACCAATCATCGTTCGGTTTGTCAGAAATAACAAATTCCCAACTGCCAAGTTCCTCATCTTTTAGACCGCGAGATTTTAGGAGTTCGCGCCATTCTTTTAATATCGTTTCAATACGTGATTCTGAAACAAGTTCAGAATGACAATCTTTTGGAACTAAAAAAACTTTCAAAGTACCTTCTGTTGTCGATATCATCTCCAAATCTTTGTAAGTTTCCTCTGCTAGAACCACACCCTCACAAGGAAGACATTCGAAACAAAATTCAGACACAATATCTTCGATTTCAGGATTAATTTTTATTTGTAGCTCAACGTAATGAGATTCTTCGGCTTTCCTGTCATTCTGAGCATAGCGAAGAATCTCATTATTTCCCGCCTCAGAATGACGAGTATAATTATTCATTATTGTAAAAATACTCCCATTTTTCTGAATTTTTGATATCTTTGCTCTTTCAAATCTTTAACTGAGAGTTTTGAGAGTTCGTCAAGACTGTCAAGAATTGTCTTTTTCATATTTGAGCAAACTTCCTCGTAATTTTTATGTGCACCACCTGTTGGTTCTGCAATTTCTCCGTCAATAATATCAAATTGCATCAAATCTTTAGCGGTAATTTTCAACGCATCAGCAGCTTCGGAAGCTTTTGAGGCATCACGCCACAAGATTGAAGCACAACCCTCGGGTGAAATAACCGTGTAATAAGCATGTTCAAGTAAAAATACTTTATTTGCAACGGCAAGTCCCAAAGCTCCGCCGGAACAGCCCTCACCAGTGATTATCGCAATAACAGGAACTTCCAATTTTGCCATTTGCATCAAGTTCACGGCGATTGCACCGCCTTGGTTTGTTTCTTCCGCACTAATCCCGGGATATGCCCCCGGAGTATCGATTAGAGTAATAATCGGAATATTAAACTTGCTTGCATGCTTGAACAATCTCAACGCTTTTCGATATCCTTGAGGTTGAGGCATGCCAAAATTGTATTCAAGGTTTTCTTTGGTAGATTTACCTTTCATAGTCCCGATAATCATAACGGGTTTTCCGTCAATCTTTGCCAAACCGCCGATTATGGCTCTGTCGTCCATACCTTCTCTGTCACCATGAAGTTCTACAAAATCTTCACAAATATGATTTACATAATCCAAAAAGTTAGGTCTTTCGGGATGACGTGCGATTTGCAACTTTTGAGAGGGTTTCAGGTTTGAATAAAGATCTTTTTTATAATCCTGTGCCTGTTGTTCAAAAGTTTCAATTTCCTTGTTCAAATCCATGCCTGACTCCAAACTTATTTTTTTTAATTCTTCAATTTTTTCTTGTATTTCTAATATTGGTTTTTCAAATTCTAAAACTGCTGTCATTAGTTTTCCCCCTTATGCATAGCTAAGATATTTGCAAGAGTTTTTCTCAAATCTTTGCGGGCAGAAACAATATCAACCTGTCCGTATTTTAATAGATATTCTGCTGTCTGAAAATCTGACGGAAGCTTTTGTCTGATAGTTTGTTCAATTACTCGACGACCGGCAAACCCAATTCTCGCACCTTGTTCGGCTACAATAATATCTCCAAGCATGCCAAAACTTGCGGTAACACCACCAAATGTCGGCTCTGTCAACAGATTTATATATAAAAGCTTTTCATCATCCAAACGAGATACTGCACAAGAGGTTTTTGCCATCTGCATTAAACTCAATGCACTTTCCTGCATTCTTGCACCGCCCGATGAAGTAATCGCAAGAACCGGCAAACGTAATTCTATAGCTTTTTCTATAATTCTGGTGACTTTTTCACCAACAACACTGCCCATAGAACCACCCATATAGTCAAAATCCATAACCGCAGTCGCGACTTTGTTTCCCTCAATTGATGCAATACCGGTAATTACGGCATCATCAAGTCCTGTTTTCTCACGTGCCTTTTCCAATCTTGATTTGTAACTTTCCGTGTCGACAAATTCCAAAGGGTCAGTAGGTTTAATTTCTGCAAACAATTCTTCAAAAGAATTTTCATCAAAAAGCTGACTTATTCTTTTTCTGGCATTTATTCTGAAGTGGTAGTCACAAATAGGACATACCATATCGTTATTAACCAAATCCTCTTTCAAAAGTTGAGCATCGCAGTGAACACATTTTACCCACAAATCAGGATCCATGTCTACCTCGACTCTGCCTTCTAATTCTCTACGCTGAATTTGAGCCTGCTTACGTTTTTCAAACCAATCTTGAACTGTCATAATATATCCCTATTTAAAATAATCATAATAATACAATAAAGATTATACACCAAAAAGAAAACTAATCCAAATTTAATCGCAAAATTTTACATTTAATGCTCTTTTCTAAAAAACTTTTTCACATCTTCCGAAATCTGTACATTTTGCAAAGACATGTGATATTTTCTCAAATTAGCAATGGCTTCTTGTTCTTCCAACAAATCTCGTTTGGGAATTTTTATAGAGGATTTAACTTTTTCAAACTCTGACGGAGATTTTTTATCTATAAACTTTGAAATAATTATATCAATATCATTTGAGCCGATACCGTATTTTGAAGATACTTCCGCAACCGTAGCACCTTGAGGCAATGAATAGAGCCAATTTACAGTAAGCCTGTCACCTTCTGAAATAGAATTAATTCCTTTTTGGTGCGGTGTGTACATAATATCAGACGGATTATGGCTATGCCCAAGCCCTATGGCATGCCCTATTTCGTGAAGAATTGTATGATAAACTTCACCCTCATCCATATAATCGGCATGGACAATTCCCTCAGTCAAACCAATTGCAACTTCCGCACCGTATAATCTGTTTGCTCCGTCAAAACTGAAATAACAATGTCCGAGAGCCTTTCGCTCAACCCTTTTCCAATCAACATTTACATTAGATTCCAAAAGAGTATTTACAACTTTAAAAGCGACTCTGCCTTTTGTTGCAGTTTCCCATTCTTTCAAGGCTCTAATAACCATTTGTCGATATTTTGCGTCTTCTCCCTGTTTTGAATAAAACTTCATCGGAGCAATATAGACATTCAACGGCATAAACGTCCAACGCATAATCTTTCCGTTTTTTAAAGATTCTCCGACATAGGTATATTTTTTCATATTTTTATTATATAATAAATCAAGGAGAAAATAAAATACGTCATCCTGAATTCATTTTAGGATAACAAAATCAGACTAAGGAGAGAATAATTATGAACATTATGCAAATGATGAAACAAGCACAAAGCTTGCAACAAAAACTAAAAGATACACAAGCTGAACTTGCAAGAACCGAAATCACAGGTGAAGCTGCAAACGGTGCTGTTGTAGTTACATGTGACGGTCAAGGCAAATTTAAATCAATAAAATTAAAAGCAGAAGCCATTAATCCTGAAAATCCGTCATCAGTTGATTCTGAAACTGTTGAAATGTTAGAAGATATCATCTCAACTGCTATCAACCAAGCAAGTGACAGAGCTTCCAAAGAAATGGAAAGCAAAATGAAAGCTGTTACAGGCGGCATCAATATTCCGGGATTAAATTTCTAAAATGATTTATCCAAAATCAATAGCGACACTCATAGAGCATTTTCAAAAATTTCCGTCAGTCGGACCGAAATCTGCTCAAAGAATGGCATTCTATTTACTTAGAATGCCTATGTCTGAGGTGGAAAAATTTGCTCAAAGCATGATTAGCGCAAAACAGAATACAAAAACTTGCGAAATTTGCTTTAATCTTTCTGCCACAAGTCCTTGTGAGATTTGCCAATCCTCACAAAGAGATAAGTCAACAATTTGCGTAGTTGCGGAAACAAAAGACTTGATTGCTATTGAAAAAACGAACGAATACAAAGGGTTGTACCATGTATTGCAAGGATTAATTTCACCAATGGACGGCATCGGAGCAGACGATATCAGGATAAAAGAACTTCTAAATCGTCTTACCTCAGATGAAGTCAAAGAAGTTATCCTTGCGCTCAGCCCCTCTGTCGAGGGCGAAGCCACAAGTCTTTATTTGAGCAAACTCATAAAACCGTTCGGTATAAAAATTTCTCGCATCGCATTCGGACTTCCTGTCGGAGCAGATTTGGAATACGCCGATGAAATTACTATCGCAAAAGCAATCGAAGGCAGACGGGAACTGTAATTTAAATGTTACAGCTCCTCAAGTGCTGCGATTTTCATGTCTTTCCAGTCCGGTACTCCGCCTATCCATTGTTCTTGTGCCGCAACTGCTTGAAATATCAACATATCAAGCCCTGTTATTGTTCTCAGACCCAATTTCTGTGCATCTTTTATCAAAATAGTTCTTTTTGGATTATAAATAACATCATAAACAATCGCATCCGGCTTCAATGTTTGCAATGTACGAACTTCAACCGGCGACAAATCTCCGGCTTTACCTAACATCCCAATTGGAGTTGTATTCACAAGCATTGAATATTCTTCCAAACTTCTGATATTTTCGATTTGATAAACATTAAATTCTATTGACGGGAACTTACGTCTGACGTAATTCATCAACTCAATTGAGTTTGGAATGTTTCTCGTAAAGAAAGATATACTTTTTACTCCGCATTCTGTCAAAGCAACACAAGCAGCGTGTGCAGCCCCGCCCGTTCCCAAAATCGCAACATGCTTGCCTTGCAACGAAATATCCGACGAAATTGCACGCTTAAAGCCGATAACATCAGTATTATACGCTTTTAAAGTTTTATCAGCCTCAATATAAACAGTATTAACTGCACGCGCCAAATCTGCATATTTATCAACTTCATTCACAAATAAAGAAATCGGGAGTTTTAAAGGAATTGTAACATTAAACCCCTTGTACCCGTTTGCTTTTAAAAACTTAATTCTATCAACAAGCATATCAGGCGGAGTTTCCAAAATATCATAAGTCGCATTAATACCCAAACTTTTAAACCCAGCTTCGTGAATAACTTTTGACAGTGAATGTCCAAGAGGATAACCTATAAGTGCAAATTTGTTTTCGCGAGTGTCGGTTATTTGTACCTGCATACTTGCCGGACTTGTCCCACTCTCCCGAATTTCAAGCCCTCGTTCCTCGGACTGAAATTCTTCCCTCTCCCTCAAGGGACGAGGAGATAATGCTTCTTCCATCTTTGCGGGTCCAAAAACATACGACGGAATTTCGACCTTTTCTGGTTGTGGTTGCAACAAACCCTCACCCACCTTACAGGCACCCTCTCCCGAAGGTAGAGGGGATGATGTTTTTTCTGCATTCTGCGCCTTTAATTCTTCTACTGTTATTCCTAACTTTTTAGCTTTCTTTGCTAAAAATCTTTCCATCAACTCTGGATTCATTTTTTTACCCTTCCAGACGACATTCGTCAAATTTTATATATATTCTTGTTATTCTGAACTTGTTTCAGAATCTCTAATCTATTTATGCATTAGATTGTTCAGCAACATCCTCAACTTCTTTTTTATATCCGCATTTTAGATTAGAACAAGCTATTACATTACCTTTTTTGAGGATTTTTTTCACAAGCAATGCTCCGCATGTCGGGCAAACTTCACCTGTAGGTTCGTTCCATAATACGAAATCACAATCGGGATATTTGTCACATCCGTAGAAAACGGTTCCTCGTTTTGATTTGCGTTCAACAATCGTTCCCTGACCGCATTTTGGACACGTAACACCTGTTGATTTTCGATACGGTTTTCTGTTGCGACATTCTCCGTTTGTGCATTCCATATATTTGCCGTACGGACCTGTTTTAAACACCATATCCGAACCGCATTTTTCGCACTTTTCCTCGCAAACTTCGGACTCTTTGTTTTCTGTTTCATCCTCAGTTTCTTCTGATAAAGCGTTCAAAGACATAGCTGTTTTACAATCCGGATAACCGGAACAGCCCAAAAACTGAGTACCATGTTTGCTTGTTCGCAAAACCATTGGTTTTCCACAGTTCGGACATTTGATTTTGCTTTCAATTTTTACACGTTCACCGTTTTGCAAAGCTTTATCAACTTCTTGAATAAACGGAGCGTAAAAATCCTCCAAAACCTTATTCCACACAGCTTTTTTATCAGCAATTTGGTCAAGCTTGGTTTCCATGCCTGCCGTAAATTTATAATCCATAATATCTGCGAACTGCGCTACAAGTTGTTTTGAAACAGTTCTGCCCAAAAGTGTCGGATGAAGTGCCTTGTCTTTCTTTTCAACATATTTGCGGGTTTGAATAACCGTAATAATTGTCGCATAAGTAGACGGACGTCCTATTCCGTGTTCTTCCAATGCTTTTACAAGTGATGCTTCATTGTACCTTGGAGGCGGTTGAGTGAAGTGCTGTTTTGGCGTAACTTTTTTACAATTAACCTTATCACCTTTTTCCAAATCAGGAATTTTAGCATCGGCATCTTTTTCCTGTTCATCAGCATCGTTATAAAGTTTTAAAAATCCGTCAAATGTAACTTTGCTCGTACCGGCTTTAAGTGTATAATTACCAGCACTAATTTCGATTGATTTATTGGCAACTTCTGCATTTGACATTTGAGATGACATAAATTTATCCCAAATAAGCTTATACAAACGATATTGGTCATTATCAAGGTACTGCTTAATGCTTTCCGGCGTTCTTTCGGGATATGACGGGCGAATAGCTTCGTGCGCATCCTGAACGTTTTGTTTTCCTTTTGTATAAACATTTGGAGCTTCCGGATAATATTTTTCCCCGTAATTTGCCAAAATAAAATCTTTTGCCATAGTTTGTGCATCATCTGACACACGAACACTGTCTGTTCTCATATAGGTAATCAAACCGACAGGAGTACCGTCAATTTCCATACCTTCATAGAGTTTTTGAGCGACTTGCATTGTTTTTTGAACACCAAAACCGAGTTTTGATGATGCCGCTCTTTGAAGTGTTGAAGTTATAAAAGGCGCAGTCGGTTTACGTTTCATCGTCTTTTTGGTGACTTTTGCAACTTCAAATTCGCGCGACGGGTCTTGCAGGTAATCAACGATTTTTTGAGCTTCTTCGGCATTTTTAACTGTCTTTTCTATAGCTTTATCTTTGATTTTGGAAAGTTCTGCTTCAAAAGTTTTCCCGTCTTTTTCTAAATCAGCATGAATTGACCAATATTCTTGAGGTACAAATGCTTCGATTTCTTCTTCTCTTTCGCAAATCATACGTAAAGCAACAGATTGAACACGTCCTGCAGAAAGGTTTCTGTTACCGATTTGTTTCCACAAAACAGGCGACAGCTTGTAACCTACAAGTTTATCCAAAATCTGTCTGGTTTGCTGAGCTTGCACCATATCCATATCAATTCCGCGCGGATTTGCAACAGAATTTTTAACAGCTTTCGGTGTAATTTCGTTAAATACAATACGCAAAATCTTTTCATCCGGCACTTTCAAAATCTGGCGAACATGCCATGCAATAGCTTCTCCCTCACGGTCAGGGTCGGATGCGAGATAGATTTTGTCAACTTTTTTTGCCATATCGTTGAGTTTTTTCACAACCTGTTGTTTCCCCGGAATTACTTCAAATTTCGGCGCAAAATGGTTTTCTATTTCAAATCCCAGATTTTGCGTAGATGGGTCTTTTGTAAGTAAATTTCTTACATGCCCAAAACTAGCTTCTATTTGAAAACTGTCCCCCAAAATCTTTCTGATAGTTTTAGATTTTGCGGGAGACTCAACTATAACCAGTGATTTCTCTTTTTTTTCTGCCGTTTTTGCCATTATATTTTCCTGTATCTGTCCCCGTCAACCTGTTTAATTATGCCTTTAAGCTCCATTGTTGTCAAGTATGTCAACAAATCATCTACACTCAATCTTGTATACGCTTGCAATTCGTCAAACCCTTTGTCCTCAATTTCAAGAGCTTCAAAAATCAATTTCTCATCATCTGACAAATCTAATTCAAACAAGTTTTTCTGTTCTATTTTAATTTCCCATCCCAAAGCTTCTAAAACATCATCAGCACAAGTGATTAAAGATGCACCGTTTTTGAGAAGTTTATAAATACCTTGAGTATTTGGATTAGTAATAAGTCCTGGAATGCACATCAATTCTCTGCCTTGTTCAAGAGTCAAGTTTGCCGTAATTAGTGCACCACTTTGCAACGAAGCCTCTGCGACAAGTGTTCCGTAGCTCAAACCAGATACAATTCTGTTTCGCTGTGGAAATCTAAACTGTAGAGGCTGAAAAGTCGGATAATATTCACTCACAACTGCTCCGCCACCGTTTTCTATTCTCTTGTACAATTCTTTGTTTGATGCCGGATAAGTAAAATCAAAACCGCTTGCAATAACACCTATAGTTTTTAAATCATTATTCAAAGCTGATGTGTGTGCAGTTGTATCAATTCCTGATGCGAGTCCTGAAACTACACAAATATCTGTTCCGTTTAATTCCGATATAATCTTTGCCAGAGCATCTTTTGCATAACTTGTCGCACGACGTGAACCTACTACAGCAAGCGTTTTATTTAAATTACAATCGAATAAATCGCCTTTATAGTACAAAACAGAAGGTGCATCATCAATATTGCGAAGCATTTGCGGATAATTTTCATCATCAAATGTTAGATATTTCACACCGCGTTCTATTACCAGTTGCAACGCTTTGTCAACATCTGTCTTATCTCGCAAACGAAAAAATTTCTCCGCTTTTTTTACGCTCAATCCTTCAATCGCTGATAAATCATTTGCATTAAATGCACGCTCAATATCTCCAAAATGATTGTACAGTCTTTGTATAAAAGAACTGCTCAACTCCTCTATTGATGATAATGCTATCCAGTATTTATCCATTGTATTTTTTCTTAATTCTCTCTATTAATTCACTGATTTTTTCGGCTTCTTCTTTTGCAATATCAAGTTTTGCATAATCCTCAAAATATTCAATTGCATCTTCATAATCACCACGTGCCAAAAACAACACGGCAACTTTTTTGTAAGCCGGAGAAAATGCCTCGTTACGTGCAATTGCTTTCAAAAAGTTTGAAATTGCTTTATCAATCTCGTCATTTGCTTCATAAGCTTCTCCAAGATAATAATAAATCCAAGGATTTTCGCTCTTATATTCAAGCACATTTTCAAAATTTTCTATCGCACAAGCGTAGTTTCCAAGTTCAAAATGTACTTTTCCTAAATCGTAATATACATCATAATTGTCGGGTTGAACTTCCAAAATTGTTTCAAGTTCATCAATTGCCAAATCAAGTTTTGCATCTTCCATATAAAACCTTGCAAGATAGTGACGCAAAACCATATTGTCAGGAATTTCACAAATCCCTGTTGTCATAAGTCCAATGCCGTCTGCCATATTTTTATTACGATAATAAATGTCTGCAAGATTGATATAAACTTCTGCAAGTTTTGGATTTAATTCTTGCGCTCTTAAATAATTTTTCTCAGCTTTTTCATATTCGCCCAAATTTGCATAACATAATGCGATATTATTATAAAGCTCGGCATTGTCCTGACATTCCTCCAATACAACGCTGAATGCATCAATCGCTTTTTGGTATTCACCTTTATTATAAAATTCTATAGCCGTGTCTACTTTCATCATAATCCTAATCCTATTCCGCTATCATTTTTATTGTCATTTGAACCAATATTTTTAATTACTGTTCTTGTGTTTCCATCAGCATGAAAATCTTTCGGGTTCATTGTCATTCTAATTTTGTCAGCATAAATCGTTCTCACACCTTGAGTTATACTTGAACGTCCCGAAAAATAAACTTCATTCGGTTTGCCTTCTTTATTTGGATAAACCGTAATTTTTGGACCTACAGCATGGTAATCCTGATACCAAACTTGAACATTACCCGATGCATTGAATATATTTTTATCCTGAATATATTCCTGACGCGACGATTTTAACACAAGTTTTTTCCCGTCATCCATAACCGCATTTGACGTAGTATTTCCGACAGCCGTCAAAACTTTCGTCCCCGCATTATAGAAAAATCTATCCGCAAACGACTCGTTTCCGCCCTGCTGTTTAATTCTTGCATTACCAATAAGTTCAATATCTTTCAAATCGCCGTTTTTATTTGTTTTAACTTTTGCCTTATCTGAAAAAGTTTCCAATTCTTTATACAAAATAGTAACAGCGCCGTTTGCTGTCATAATGCCTGTTTTTGTGTCGTATTCCTGTTCATCGGCATTGATTACGACAACGGGAGTTTTACCCTCAAACACTATTGACTGTGTATCACCTTGTGCTTTGACAACCTTTGTAATCAAAGAAAGTTGCAAGATATTTGCCTTTACTTCTCGTTTTTTATTCTTTTTAACTTCATAAGCATAAGGTTTATCATAAAATGTCGCGGTATCGAGTTTTTGGTCTTTATCCAAACTTACATCGGCAGTTTCACCGACAACTTTCAAATCATCAACGGTAACTTTTACATCCCCGTCAAATTTTATTTTATTCTCTTTTTCTTCGTAGCTTTGAGTTTTAGATTCAATTACCAAATCCGATGCCTGAACAATCAAACCCATCGTAAACAAAGTAATAATAAGCGTTAAAAATATCCTTTTCACTTTATCTCCTTATCACTGTAAACTTTAGATACAGTATTTCCAATAATTTTAAACCTGTCATAATCCGGACTTATTTCAACTTTTGAAGCTGTTGCAATAAAATCCTTATCTCTTGTAATTCTCACATTACCCTCTGCAATAATCGGAACATCTTTACCTGACCAAACGAGCTTGTTAGCCCTTAATGTCGTTAAATCTTTTAAAACAATGAACGTATCATCATATAAAATTATCTGAGATTTATTTTCGTTATACGTTCCTCGAGAGGACTCAAAGCTCATAGAAACTTCGTTATTATCATTGTAAAAATTTCCGACAAGGTTATTGAGCATGGCAATACCGTTTTTGCTGTCATAATTTCCGCTCTCGCCGTAAATTTCCCAATATTTTTTATCATCTTTCGTTTCTGTTAGAATAATCCCTTTAATCAAGGCTTCTTGCCTGTTTTTATCTGTTTGAAGCTGACTTCTGTTAAAATTGTGCGTAATAACACCTGCTGATATAAACGCCCACATCAAAAGCGACACTATAACAGTAAAAGCTCCGATATAAGCTTTCTGTTTCTTACTCAAATTTTTTAACTTATCCATCATATCCATATATATTAATGTTATCATAAACTATAAATTTGAACAAAAAATAAACAAATAACTTAATATTTTAACATTTTTCATTCTTTTGTTTTATAATAAGTTACAGGGATATAGTAGAATTGTGAGGTATTTAATATGGTTTTAAGATACGATGCAGGTGAAGTTATTACAGCAATGGTCACTCCGTTTAATTCTAAACGCGAAATTGACTACAATAGAGCTGAAGAACTCGCTAAATATCTAATTTCAAACGGTTCAGATGCAATTCTTGTTGCAGGAACTACCGGCGAAGGACCGACTTTGACACATGAAGAAGAATTTGAACTTTTGAGTACAGTAAAACGCGCAATTGCGAACAAAGCAAAAGTTATTATGAATGCAGGTTCTAATTCAACCGATACTGCGGTTATGGCTGCTAAATGGGCTGAAAAAGAAGAAGTTGACGCAATTTTATCAGTTGTACCTTATTACAACAAACCTTCTCAAAAAGGCATGATTGAACACTTTTCGGCTGTAGCAGAAAGCACTGAACTTCCGATTATTATTTATAACATTCCTGGAAGAACCGGCGTAAACATGCTTCCTGAAACTGTTGCAACACTTGCCAAAAAGTATTCCAATATCGTTGCAATAAAACAAAGTTACGGTGATATGGATATGGTTACGGAAATGAAACTGGCATGTCCTGACGATTTTTCAATACTTTCAGGAGATGACAGCTTGACTCTTCCGATGCTTTCACTCGGCGCAAGAGGTGTTGTTTCAGTTGCTTCTCATATTTTTGGCGCACAAATGAAATCCATGATAAGAAATTACAAAACAGGTGAATTTTTACCGGCAGTTAATATGCACAGAAAATTATATCCTGCTTTCAGAAAATTGTTCATGGCTCCAAATCCGATACCTGTAAAAGCAGCGCTTGCTCACAAAGGAATAATCGAGGATTACGTAAGACGTCCGCTTGTAGAGCTATCTGATGCGGAAAAACAAGATTTGTTCGCTGTTCTAGACGGAGTTCACGAGGATTAGCCCA
>CAYPDZ010000027.1:14668-17188 GCA_964409575.1 uncultured Muribaculaceae bacterium
AAAAAATGAAGAACAAAATTTTAATGTTTTGGTTTATCGTAGCGATAGTAATTGTATCGACAATAATTATCTTCGTTAAACCTACAAAATTAGGGCTCGATTTAGTAGGTGGCTCAAGATTGTTACTTGAAGCTGAAACTACCGAAAGTATCGCCAAAATCACACCTGAAGTAATGAACAGACTTCAATTTGCAATCGAACAACGTGTTAACAAACTCGGTGTTGCAGAAACTGTTGTACAGCAAGTGGGTGACAAAAAATTACTTATAGAAATTCCAAACATCACCGATTTGAAAGAAGCAAAAGCGTTTATCGGCGAAACTGCACAGTTAGAATTTAAAAAAGAAGGCAAAGCTGCTGACGGTTCTCCGATTTGGGTTTCAACAGGCTTGACCGGTCAAGATTTGGCGAAATCGGAACTTGTAGCTGACCAAATGGGACAATGGGTTGTATCTTTGACATTTAATGCTGACGGCTCAAAAAAATTCGCAGATTTAACAAAATCACTCGTCGGACAACAAATGGCAATATTCTTTGACGGAGAACTTCAATCAGCTCCAAACGTAAACGAAGCAATATACGGCGGTAAAGCTCAAATTACCGGAAAATTTACTCAAGAAGAAGCTCAAAGAATGGTTAACCTCTTGAATGCAGGTGCGTTGCCTGTTCCGGCAAAAGTTGTTGAAGAAAACACCGTAGGACCTACACTCGGTGCCGACAGTATCGCAAAATCTCAAAAAGCAGGTATTATCGGACTTTCTGCGGTAATGATATTTATGATACTATTCTATCATGTTCCGGGTTTAATCGCAGACATTGCTTTGATTATCTATAGTTTAATCTTGTTTGCATTGTTCAAAACAATACCTGTAACCCTTACACTTGCAGGCATTGCTGGCTTTATTCTTTCTATCGGTATGGCTGTTGATGCTAATATCCTCATCTTTGAAAGAACAAAAGAAGAATTAAGAGCGGGCAGAAACTTGTTTACGGCGATTAATTCAGGGTTTGACAGAGCTTTCACAAGTATTTTTGACTCAAACATGACAACAATCATAACCTGCACAATTCTTTATTTGCTCGGTACAAGCGTTGTAAAAGGTTTTGCACTGACTCTTGCTATAGGTGTTATGGTTTCAATGTTTACGGCAATCACAGTTACCAAAAACTTCATGCACTTAATTTTCGGTACGGGAGAACTTAAACATCCGGCATTGTTCGGCTTGAGAAAAGACGAAATCGGACAAAGTTATGAAGCAACAGAAACTAAGCGTGAAAAAGCACGTTTCGGAATACTTGATTGATGACTTAAGAGATTAACAGCTCAGAATGACAATTTGAAAGGTAAAAAAATGATAAATACAGGAAAACATAAAGTTCATGTTGTAAAATACAGATGGTGGTGGATGCTTTTAACGGCTATACTATTGGTTCCGGGGATTATTGCAATGATTTATTCATCTGTAACGTACTCAAACCACGCACCTTTAAAAGTCGGTATTGACTACACAGGCGGAACAATTTTGCAATATGGTTTAGTACAAAAACTTGAAAACAACGATGTTGCAAAAACCAGAGAAGCATTGGAAAGTATTGGAGTTGAAAACCCATATATCCAAATTCTCAACGTTAACAATACGCAACAAGAAAATACAAAATCAAACATCAATTCAATCATATCAATCAGAACAAAATTCATTGATGAACACTCAACTGAAGCTGATAAAATTACGGAACAATTACAAAAAACTTACACAAATCCTGAATTGATTTCAGTAAGTTCAGTAGGACCTACAATGGGTAAAGAGTTATTTAAAAACTCTTTAATCGCGGTAGTTCTTGCATTTTTAGGGATTGTTGCATATCTTTCATTCAGATTTAGATTTGATTATGCATTTGCAGCAATTTTGGGAGTACTGCACGATGTATTGTTTGTAGTCGGCGTATTTTCAATTCTGGGATTGGTTTACAACGTACAAATTGACGGCTTGTTTATCACGGCAATTTTGACGGTAATTGGTTTCTCTGTTCATGATACAATCGTTGTATTTGACAGAATAAGAGAAAACTTAAGATATTATTCTAAGAAAATGTCTTTTGGTGAAATCGTTGATGCATCAGTAAACCAAACCTTAACAAGAAGTATCAACACGTCATTAACAACATTGATTACATTATTGGCGTTGTTCATCTGGGGTGGTGTAACAACAAGAGATTTCGTACTTTGTATGATACTCGGTATTACAATCGGGACATACTCAAGTATATTCTTCTGTTCAATGCTTATTGACTTCTGGAACGATAAACGTACTGTTCCGGCTACAAAGTAGAGTTTTATAAATTTCACACACAAAAAGACCTCTTGATGAGGTCTTTTTGTGATATATTTTGTTAAAATGTAGTCATAGCGTTAGCAAAGTATCTCATAACTCAAGAGATTCTTCGGCTGAAGCCTCAAAATGACCATTGGTTGTCATATTGAGCGTAAGCGAAATATCTGTTTAAGGTTGCAAAGTTGAA
>CAYPDZ010000028.1:0-2153 GCA_964409575.1 uncultured Muribaculaceae bacterium
GAAGCATAAGAGATGCCCATTTTCATAAGCATATCAGCCCAACCCATTACACCAAGACCGATTTTTCTGTTATTTTGTACCATTTCAGAAATTTCAGGCAATGGATAATTGTTAACAGCGATTACGTTATCTAAGAAGCGAATTGCTGTTCTTGTTGTTTGGGCAAGTAAATCCCAGTTGATAACACCGTTTTCTACCATTCTGCCAAGGTTTATTGAGCCCAAGTTACAAGCTTCATAAGAAAGCAAAGGAACTTCACCACAAGGGTTTGTTGACTCAATTTGTCCTACAAGCGGAGTCGGGTTATCAGCATTCATTTTATCAATAAATACAATACCCGGTTCGCCTGTTCTCCAAGCGCCGTCCACAATCATGTCAAATACTTTTTTAGCATCCATTGTTCCGGCAACTTCTCCGGTATGAGGAGCAATTAGTTCGTATTCCGTACCATTTTTAACAGCTTCCATAAATTTGTCTGTCAAAGCAACGGAAATATTAAAGTTGTTTAATTTTGAAGTATCGTTTTTGCAATTGATAAAGTCTAAAATATCAGGGTGATCAACTCTCAAGATACCCATATTTGCACCACGTCTTGTGCCGCCTTGTTTAACAGCTTCCGTTGCAGCGTTGAATACTTCCATAAACGAAACAGGACCTGATGATACGCCCATAGTTGAACGTACTACACTGTTTTTCGGTCTTAATTTAGAAAAAGAAAAACCTGTACCACCACCTGATTTGTGAATAAGTGCGGTATTTTTAACGGTTTCAAAAATCCCTTCCAAACTGTCTTCAACAGGCAATACAAAGCATGCCGCCAACTGTCCAAGTTCTCTGCCTGCATTCATCAATGTTGGTGAATTCGGCATAAAATATCTGTTGGTAATAGCTTTATAAAATCTATCCGATAACTTATCTACATCAGATTGAGATTTTCCGAATTTCAAATCACCTGCTGCGATAGTATCAGCTACACGTCTGAACATATCAGCCGGAGTTTCGGTGCAATTTCCGTCTTTATCTCTTTTTAAATAACGTTTTTCAAGAACTTTTACTGCGTTTTCAGAAAGCTCAAGTTTTTCAATACATGTTGTGTCAGTCACATTAACCTCCCCTATTTTTCTCTTATTTTATAGTATAACAATTTTACTAAGGCATGGGTCGGTGTGTTAAAAAAGATTTACAAAACGTTAATGTTTATGATATTCTAATTAAAAAAGGGGAAATTTATGTCAAATAAAATTTTTGAATTGAGTGCAGGTGTTATAGTAAACATAATAATTATCGCAGTATTGTTTAAGATGACTGATATTTTTATCGCAAAACTTAAAGAAAAATTCAGCCATAACGACAACGCAACTCCGATAAATCAAGTTATTCCTATATTTGGTAAAATTGTTAAAACGGTTATCGTATTTGTTCTTGTGGCATCGTTTTTACAAAGTCAAGGATATTCTCTAACTTCACTCGTTGCAGGTTTCGGAATTACAGGTTTAGCCGTCGGTTTTGCGGCTCAACAAACTATTGCCGCCGTATTCGGAACTTTCGGAATTTTAACGGACAAAGTTTATAAAACCGGCGATTATATCAAGTTTGACAATATTGAAGGAACTGTTGAAAATATAAACCTTCGTTCTACAAAAATTAGAACTCTTGATAATTTTTTGGTAACTATTCCAAACGACAAAATGGCTGACAGCGTTGTTACAAATGTCAGCAATGCTCATAAACGCAGACTTGACCTTGTGTTTGGCGTAACATACGACACAACTGATGAAAAACTTGAACATGCAATTGAAATCGTAAAAAATATAATTTCTAACCGTTCTGATGTACATAAAGATTTCACTGTTTTTGTAGAAACTCTTGACAGCAGTTCGATTAATATAAGACTTATAGGATATACAAAAACCAAAGGTTACGACCCGTTTGCACAAATCAGAAGTGAAATTTATCTTGAAGTTCTAAAACGCTTCCGTGCAGAAGGTATTGATTTTGCCTTCCCGTCAACTACAGTTTATATGGCAAACAACTAAAACAATGAACATTAAAATAATTGCATTAGGAAAAATTAAAGAAAAATTTTTGAAAGACGGAATTGATGAGTTTATGAAACGTCTTTTGCCTTACGCATCTGTTGAAATCGTTGAACT
>CAYPDZ010000028.1:2253-7886 GCA_964409575.1 uncultured Muribaculaceae bacterium
TTGATGAGTTTATGAAACGTCTTTTGCCTTACGCATCTGTTGAAATCGTTGAACTGCCGGCTTTAGAGATAAAAGATGAAAATTTAACAAAAAAAATTTTGCATCAGGAAGGAGAAAAAATTCTTTCTCACATAAAACCGCAATCTTACGTAATTACAATGGAAATCAAAGGCAAAATGCTTTCATCGGAAGAATTTGCACAAAAAATAGAAGGACTTACAAATGACGGTTTTGGTGAAATAATATTTGTAATCGGTTCTTCATGCGGACTTTCTCCAATCGTATCCGAGCGTGCAGATTTCAAATTAAGCATGTCAAAAATGACGTTTCTTCACCAGTTTGCAAGACTTTTGCTGGTAGAACAAATTTACAGAGCCTTTAAAATAATCAAAGGTGAAACTTATCACAAGTAATCATATAAACAGATGTATGATTTTTTCTATTATTTCATTAATATAAAATATATGAAAAAGTTTTTTGTTATTTTGAGTTTAATTTTTGTAGGATGCAGCGTATTAGCAGACGGTGATTTATGGGACAATTTCGGCGACACAAATACTTATGGACAACAAGCTGTAAATGAAGACGAATTTAATAAAGCACTTGAAAGCAAACAAAAAAAGAAAAAGCGTGACAAAAATATTCCTAAAGGTGCCGAATTTTCACAAAGCAACGAAACAGAATTACTCAAAAATACAAAAGAACTTCCGATACTGCTTATTCCGTTGGAATTAAAAGTTAATGAAAAATACACAATTCCAATCGGGCATTACCAAGTTGAGGGAGTGAGAGAAAATGGAGAAGTTTTTATAAAACTTTATCAAGCACACGATGTAATAGCAAAACTTCCGGCAGAAGAAACTGATGATGATTTTGGTGAAGAAACAATAATTTTTGTGAAATTATTGCCACACGGAGATTGTCATGTTGAAATAATATATGGCGGTGTTGAGTTCAATGCATACTCGATAGTAGATATAAAATAGAGGTCAAAAATGGGAAAAAGAGCAATTGTAGTGGTAATAGATTCGATGGGAATTGGTGCAATGGATGATTGCAGAGAGTTCAATGACGTTCCTGAATGTAATACGTTAAAAAATGTTTGCGAATATAACAATGGTTTAAATGTTCCGAATTTATCAAAAATGGGATTGGGAAATATTCAGGATTTTAAGGGTATCGTAAAATGTGAAAATCCGATTGCAAAATACGGAACAATGTTTGAAAAATCAAAAGGAAAAGACACTACAACAGGTCATTGGGAGATGATGGGACTCATTTGTGAGAAACCGTTTGCAACTTTTCCAAACGGATTTCAAACTGAAATCGTTGAAAAATTTATCGAAAAAACTAACTGTGGCGGAATTCTTGCAAATCGTCCCGCAAGCGGAACTGCAATTATTGAAGAATTGAACGATGAACACCACAAAACAGGTTTTCCGATTGTTTATACAAGTGCAGACAGTGTTTTTCAAATCGCTGTTGACACAGATTTTATTCCGCTCGAAACTCTTTACAAATGGTGCGAAATCGCAAGAGAAATCCTTAATGATTACAATGTTTCAAGAGTAATCGCAAGACCTTATAAAATCATTGACGGCAAACCGACACGAATTTCAAAAGACAGACGTGATTATTCAATGGTTCCGTCACACACAATTCTGAACGAACTTGAAGCTGCAGGACTAAAAGTTTTAGGTATCGGGAAAATAGAGGATATTTTCTCAAAATCGGGTATAACTTATGCTGTTCATACAGGTTCAAATAAAGAAGGACTGGAACTTACGCTTGATGCAGTGAAAAATGAAACCGACAAATCATTTATTTTTACAAACCTTGTAGATACAGACATGCTTTACGGTCACAGAAATGATGCAAAAGGCTACGGAAAAGCGATTGAGGAAATTGACACCTATGTTGATGATATTATTGAAGCTATGCAAGATGACGATTTGTTGATAATTACGGCAGACCACGGATGTGACCCAACCGTAGCAGGTACAGACCACACAAGAGAAAAAGTACCCGTACTTGTGTATTCAAAACTAAATAACGGCGAAGATTTAGGTACAATAATCGGTTTTGACTATGTTGCAAAAATGGTAAAAGAGCATCTTTTGGGAGAATAATAGTTACTAATTATTTCCCGAATAAATCCTCACATAATTCCAATAACTCCTAAAAACTTTTTTTACATAGTTTTTCGTTTCAGGATATGGAATTTGTTCGACAAATTCGTCCGTATCATTGTAATGTAAAGTTGTTTTCCATTTTTGGATTGAACCAATTCCGCCGTTATAAGCTGCAATTGAAGAAACATCATAACCCTCTAAATTTTTACGCAAAAATTCATAATAATAATTTCCCAATTTTATATTGTCAGACGGGTTAAACAAGGCACTAGAAATATCCATGCCTAATGAAAATTTTGAATTTATCTCTCTTGCAGTCGACGGCATAAGCTGCATCAAACCGCTTGCTCCGACCATACTTTGTGCCAAAGTATCAAAATAACTTTCCTCTCTGATAAGTGCAAGCATCAAAGGCATGCTGTTTCCTGTTTCTGAGGAGTATTTTTTAACTTCATCGTAGTAAATAACCGGATACACCAAACGCCATCTCAAGTCATGCTTATCAGGTTTATTTTCAATTTTTTCCATCGCATCACGCGCTGTAAGCATGGAATGTGAATAATCTCCTTTTTTGTACAAAACCCAACTTTTTATAAACTCGTCATCTCCGGCAAATTCATTAATGATACCGTAATCTCCAAGTTCAACAAGCTTAACTATAATATTATTTTTTGTATATTTATATGGATAAACAACAGGTTGAGGATTAATATAACTTGTAATCAAAGGTCCTTGCATACGACTCAATTTTAAATAAGCTCTGTAAGCGTAATAATTATCCGGATATTTGTTTATCAAACTCTTAAAATAATTTGAAGCTTCTTCATAATTACTAATTTTACCCAACCAAAACATGACCATTGGCGTGGAATTTGCATTCGGGAACTTGTTTAAATGGTCTTGTCCAATTTTTTTTGCATTCACATAATCGTGAGCTTTAACCTTTGCCCAAAAAACATTTGCAAGTGCATCCGCCGAAAACCTTCCGTTTGGATATTGAATATATAATTTTTGAAAGCATGCCCCTTTATCTTTTTCAGTTTGGCATTTTTGACTCAAAAGATAATCTCTGCCTTTGCCGTTTGCATACGGAAGGAGAGTATCAACCTTGTTTTTAGACGTATATATATCTATTGCCTCGATAATAGCATCTTCGGAAACGTACCCTGAATAAGACTGAAGTCCACGCTCAGTCAAACTTTTTACCATGCCGTAATCTTTTAAGGCATTAAAAATTTTTATATTAAGCACCCAATTTTCATCAATATCGGTAAATTTTAAAAGTTCTCGAGCTTTTTCGTATTCTCCGAACAAATAACAAGTATTCGCCATCAACAAATAATCGTCTTTTGCAATAAATCCTACAAAATCAAGCCAATTATTAACCGCGTTAAGTGCGAGTCTGCCTGACGGAGCTTTTTTCAAATAATGCCTAAAATAATTTTGGACATCATCTTTGACAGACTGAGGAACAATTTTTTCATCTTTGTATTTATTTTTAAGGATTACACCGAGATAATATTCAGAAGCTATTGCATAATCAGTGTTTGGAGCTTCTTTTATAATATATTCAAAATATTTTTGGGCGACTTGCGGTTTTTCTTTTACCAATTTTTGTCCGGCAAGATAGCGTGATTTTGTACTCAAAACATGTTTTGGATAGTTGTTAAACAAAAATTCATACTGTCTGATTTCCGATTTGTCATCACCAAGCATTTTTGCGCATTCGGCTCGATGAAAAATCGCAACAGGTTTAAGATTTGAAAACATAGTGACTTTTGAAAAAAGATAATATGCGTTTTGATAATCACCATTATTAAAATCCTCCAACGCTGATTTATAAATCTTATCGGTTTTGGAAGCCGGCTGATAAACAACACCCAAGAAAAATCCCGTTGAGAAAAGTATTGCAACACCCAACGCTCCGGCTATAACCCTCTTTTTCAAATCCCATTCAAACATAGCTATTGACATCTTAACACAATTCAATTGTTATGACAAGAGTAAAATTTTCCCGTCACACTCTTGTTAAAATTCTTTACGCCAAAAAAATAGCTGAATTTACTAATTCAGCCCATATTTTTTTGGTGAAAAAAATATTAATTTTATGCATCCGTTCTCAAAACGTTATGCGTAAATCCTGCCAAGAAACCAGCACCGGCACCTGCAACAAGGAAAGGTACCACAGGTCGTTTTATTTTAAGCATCATTTTATATGCTGTATTCCATCTTTTTAACATTTGAGCAGAAGCTTCGTTAACAGTTCTGATAATTCCTCTGAATTCTTTTCCTGCTGCAGAGCTTTCGCCACCCAAACCTTCAACTTTTTTGGCTAATTTGTCAAATTGAAAAGCCTCTTTGTCACGTGATTCAATCATTTGAATAAAACAGTCCTGAGCTTTTGTTCTTGAACTCATTTCATTAAATTCTCTGACTTTTGCTCTGTTAGTAATCTTGTGACAATAGTTAGTCATGATTTTTGAGTTAAAATCATCTTCTTGTTTTGTAATCGGATATAAATACTTCAGGGCATAACCCGCACCTGTGCCAACTGCAGTCGATGCAACAATAGTATTGATGTGCGAATGTTCATTTTGTCCTACCGGTCTTACTGTCATAATACACCTCACTGTCGAACTTTCTCTACTACCTGTGTCAATTTCAAGACATAAATAATAAGTTTTAATTCAACTTCTTACACTAATATGGCAGATTTACACTTAAATATTCTGAATGTCTATAGAAAACGAATTCAAAACTGAGTAATTAAATCCAGTCGCATTTTAACACATAATTATTTTTTTGTCAATACTTTAATTAAATTAAGTACAAACATTACAACAACAATTGCAAGAATAGCTATAGAATATTGTTTGACAGTTGCACCACCGGTAATCAAAACAGCCAGACCGCCTGCAATAATCGCAACTGATGTCAATATCATAACCGTTTTTTTCTGAGAAAATCCTGCATGCAACAATTTGTGGTGAATATGTTCTGCATCGGCAACGAATGGTGATTGTCCTTTTGCAATTCTCCTCAACGAAGAAAAAGTTATGTCCATAATCGGCACAGCCAACACCAAAAACGGCAAAAGAATTGCCAAAGTAGCCGCTTTCATAACACCGGTAATTGAAATTGCTGCGAGCAAAAATCCTGAAAACAACGCTCCGCTATCACCCATAAATATTTTTGCAGGATTAAAGTTATAGGTCAAAAATGCCATCATAGAACCGGCAAGAATAAACCCAATCAAAGCACTTATAGGACTTGGCGGATTCATCGCAACCGCAATAATTGCAAGAGTAACTGCATTGACCGTAACCACTGACCCCGCAAGTCCGTCAACTCCGTCAATAAAATTCAACGCATTTGAAATCCCGACAATCCACAACAAAGTTATTGGGTACGAAAAAATTCCAATATCACCGATAAACGGAACATGATTGATTTGTACACCCAAAAGGTAAACTAAAGTTGCTATAGCGATTTGTAAGAATA
>CAYPDZ010000028.1:7986-16978 GCA_964409575.1 uncultured Muribaculaceae bacterium
TTGATTTGTACACCCAAAAGGTAAACTAAAGTTGCTATAGCGATTTGTAAGAATAATTTAAATTTGGCATTGAGATTATAAATATCATCAACAAATCCGAGCAAAAACATCAACGAACCGCCAAGCAAAATACCTGACAACAAACTGCCATAAGGATAATAACTCATAAACACAAGGCACAAAAATGTGAGCATAGTGCTTGCCCAAATAGCAACACCGCCTATGCGCGAAATTGGTTTTGTATGAATTTTTCTTTCGTTAGGAACATCAACAAGTCCTTCTTTTTTAGAAAAACTAATAACCAACGGCACAAGGCAAACCCCGATGAGGTAAGCAATTACCGTTCCTATTATATGTGCATGGTTGAGTTGTTTTATGAGCATAACTTCCTCTCTAAAAATGAATTTAGATGCATAGCGACCAAGAGGCATAGAGGCAAAGTCCTTATAGGTGAGCTTCGCTCACGAAATAGGCTTTGCATCTATTTTTCTTTGCATCTATGCATCTTATACACCTTTCATTTACTTATAAATGGGATACTTCTTACACAATTTCAGAGATCTTTCTCTCAAATTTTGCAATCCCAATTCATTATCTGACGAAAATATTGCAGATGCAATAATTTTTGCAACTTCTGTCATATCTTCTTCCTTAAATCCACGAGTAGTAACAGCAGGAACACCCAGTCTTATACCGCTTGTAACAAACGGACTTTGCGGGTCATTTGGTACAGTGTTTTTGTTTGCCGTAATTCCGACACGCTCAAGAACATTTGCCATATCTTTACCTGTTTTACCCGTTTTGCGCAAATCAAGTGTCATAAGATGATTTTCTGTCATGCCACCGACAATATCCATGCCTTCGTCCAACAAACCTTGTGCCAAAGCTTTCGCATTTTTGATAATTTGTTCGGCATAAGTTTTGAATTCCGGTTGAGAAGCTTCATAAAGAGCTACCGCCTTACCCGCAATAATGTGTTCCAAAGGTCCGCCCTGCATTCCGGGGAAAATCGCCTTATCAATACCTTGAGCATGCTCCTCGTCACACATAACAATACCGCCTCTCGGTCCTCTCAATGATTTGTGGGTAGTTGTTGTGACAAATTGTGCATAACCGGCAGGTGACGGATGCAAACCTGTTGCAACAAGTCCTGCAATATGTGCAATATCAGCTAACAAATACGCACCGACTTCATCTGCAATTTCTCTAAACTTTTTAAAATCAATGATTTTTGAATAATTACTTGCACCGCAAATAATCAATTTCGGGTGATGTTCAAGCGCCATTTGTCGAACGTTTTCGTAATCAATATCACCGTTTTCATCCACACCGTAACTTTTTACATCAAAATAAAGTCCCGAAAAGTTAACAGGCGAACCGTGTGAAAGGTGCCCGCCGTTTGACAAATCCATACCCAAAACTTTGTCACCGGGTTTTAAAAGATACATGAATACTGCCATATTTGCCTGAGCACCACTGTGAGGTTGAACATTTGCATGAGCCATTCCAAAAAGTTCACACGCACGTTTTTGGCAAATTTCTTCGATTACATCCACATGCTCACAACCGTTATAAAATCTTTTGTGTGGTTTACCTTCTGCGTATTTGTTTGTCAAAACACTTCCGCAAGCTTCCATAACCGCACGCGACGTGATATTTTCAGATGCAATCAACTCAATTGTGTTTTGCTGTCTGTCAAACTCTTTTTCTATCTGTTCCGCAACCTGCGGGTCAACCTTTTTAATATGTTCAATATTCATCTCTTACCCTCCTCACCTTTTAGATAATTATAGGTGAAAATGATATTATTGACAAGAATTTAACATTTCTTTTACGTATTCAAAATAATCGTTGTTTTTGTATTGTTCTATGGTTTTAAGCAATTCATTTTTTGTAACAAAACCCATGCGATATGCGACTTCTTCCAAACAAGCAATTTTTATCCCCTGATTTTCCTCAATCGTATGAACATATTGACTTGCTTGAAGTAGCGAGTGATGAGTTCCTGTATCAAGCCATGCAAAACCGCGTCCGAGAAGTTCAACATTCAGATTGCCGTTTTTTAGATAAATATTGTTTAAATCTGTAATTTCTAATTCGCCACGTGCAGATGGTTTTAAAGATTTTGCATATTCAACAACTTTGTTATCATAGAAATACAAACCCGTAACAGCATAATTTGATTTAGGATTTTGCGGTTTTTCCTCAATCGACAAAACTTTTATACCCTCCCTTGAGGGGAGGGTCGAAATCTGTGATTTCGGGGTGGGTGATTCATCAAACTCCACAACACCAAACCTTTGCGGATCTTTAACATAATACCCAAAAACCGTTGCACCACCTGTTGCATTAGTATTTTCCACAACACGTTTCAAAGTTCCCGAAAAACCGTCACCGTAGAAAATATTATCGCCTAAAACAAGTGCAACATCATCATCTCCGATAAATTCCTCACCGAGAATAAATGCCTGAGCCAAACCATCAGGCGATGGTTGTTCTTTATAAGAAAATTTTACACCAAACTGACTACCGTCACCAAGAAGTCTTTGAAAATTCGGCAAATCAATAGGAGTCGAAATTATAAGAATTTCTCTAATTCCGGCGAGCATCAGAACCGAAATCGGATGATAAATCATCGGTTTGTCATAAATCGGCAAAAGCTGCTTTGAAACCGCAATCGTTGACGGATGTAACCTTGTTCCTGCACCACCTGCTAATACAATACCTTTCATATAATTCTCCTTTTAAAGCAATTATATGTTTAAAAACTAATTTTTGCAATATTTTACTTATTATAAATCAAATCGTTAATAGTAATTTCCAAAGCCTCTGCGATTTTAAAAAGAATATGTATACTCGGATTAACTTTTTCATTTTCAATCTTGCAAATATATTGCTGAATTATTTCACACATCTCAGCCAAATTATCTTGAGAAATTCTTTTTCTGGCACGAATTTGCCTGAGATTATCAGCAGTATTTTTGTTTAATTGTTTATTATCCATATAAAAATATTATATTAGTTGACAAATTATTTTTACACATGATAAGTTTTCTCTTATAATCCAACATCAACACGCACATTTAGACCATTCGACGCAAGTTCATCGAATTTTCCTTCGGATAATACTATAAAAAACCACGTGAATTTCGGCTGCAATATTAACAATAATACAAACTCCAGTTGGCCTGCTTTTTGTACCCTATGGATTATGAAAAACGGTTGGAAAATCCCTGATGATTATCCGTTCAAAGTGACCTACTAAAGACACTTGTCGTAAAGAACTTATTCACTTATTTACCTATTCACTTATTCACTTCAAATAAGCTGGATTGCTTCACCTGCCCCGCTGATAGCGGGAACATGGTTCGCAATGACAAAAAAATTTACGCATTTCTCAATTCTAAATAATCCTTCAATGCAGCTTGCCAATTTCTGCAAATCCCACCGTTGTCCATTACGCTGAATTTCGGGCGTTTTGCAGGGCGAGGGAATTCATCTGTTGTACAAGGCTTAAGACCCTCACCCCAGCCCTCTCCCAAAGGGCGAGGGGAAATTTTATTATACTGTTCAAAAATCTCCTTTGCAAACCCGTACCAAGTCGTAAACCCAGACCCACATACATGATATGTACCATAAGGTTTTGAAAATAATTTCACAATACCGTTTGCAAGTTCAACTGTCCAAGTCGGGCATCCAACTTGATCATCCACAACATTAATTTCATTCCTATCGGCTAATGATATCATAGTTTCAACAAAATTTTTGCCGTGATGTCCGTAGAGCCAGCTTGTGCGCACAACATAATATTTTTCACAAAGGCTTCTTACAGCTTCTTCGCCTTCATATTTTGTCGCACCGTAATTATTTATCGGATTAGGCAAATCTTCTGTTGTATAAGGCTCAACAGTTTCACCGTCAAATACATAATCCGTTGAAATATAAACAAGCGTAATCCCGAGTTTTCCACAAGTTTCGGCAATATTTTCGGTACCTGTAACGTTAATCAATTCAGCCGTTTTCAAATCTTCTTCAGCTTTATCAACATTGGTATAAGCGGCACAGTGAATAACCATATCCGGCATTTCATCTTTCAAAACTTTCTTCACCTGTTGTGCATTTGTAATGTCGAGTTTGTCAACATCAGTTTCAACAACTTCATGCCCGTCATCTTCCAATATCGGACATAAATCTTGTCCAAGCATTCCCTTTGCACCTGTTACCAATATTTTCATAAGCTTTATCCTCTCACTATAAAGACGCATAGATGCATAGATGCATGGATGCATAGTCTATTTCAAGTTAGTTATTATTTTGGATCTTAACGCATTTATCATTTTTGATAAATCTTTAATATCCTTTTTTATATTATCACAATTTTCTAAAAATTGCAGTTTTACTGCAATTTCTAAAGCAACTTCAACTTCAATTAAAGATGCCGATGCAATATTTAAAAATCTTGCAAAATCATTTGAACTATATCTGGATTTTCCTTCTGCAATATTTAATGGTACTGAAACAATTGCTCTTTTAATTTGGGATTTTAAGTTATATTCTTCTGATTTAGGCAAAGCTTCACACAATTTGTAAACTTCTACTACCAAATCCATTGATTTTTGCCAAACTACTAATTCTTTATACAAATTTTCTCCTTATATAGGCTATGCCTCTGCACATCTTCGCTTCTTTGCATCTATAGATTTCATCCACTCTTGATTATTCAAATACCAATCAATCGTAAGTTTTATACCTTGTTCAAATGTCACGGACGGCTTCCAACCAAGTTCAGACTGAATTTTATCATTACAAATTGCATAACGCTTGTCATGACCGAGTCTATCCTCAACGTATTTTATAGAGCTTTCGTCTTTGCCCATGGCTTCAAGGATTAAATGAGTGATTTCCATATTTGTTTTTTCGTTGTGACCACCGATATTATAGACTTCACCAACTCTGCCTTTGTGCAAAACCGTATCAATTGCGGCACAGTGGTCATAAACATATAGCCAGTCACGAACATTCATCCCGTCACCGTAAACAGGAACTTTTTCACCCCTCAACAGTTGCGAAATAAAGAACGGAATTAGTTTTTCTGGATACTGGTATGGTCCGTAATTATTTGAACATCTTGTGGTCAAAACAGGCATTTTATAAGTTTCATAATACGCTCTGACAAGCATATCGGCACTTGCTTTACTTGCTGAATACGGGCTGTTTGGGGCAAGCGGTGTTGTTTCCGTAAAATATCCTGTTTTGCCTAAAGTTCCATAAACTTCATCAGTTGACACTTGCAAATATCTTTGAACACCAAACTCTTTTGATGCCTGCAAAAGAGTTAAAGTGCCTTGAACATTTGTTTCTACAAAAATTTCAGGATGTTTAATCGAATTATCAACATGCGATTCTGCTGCAAAATTAACCACTGCATCAACCTGTTCAACAATTTCGCGGACAAGATTTCTATCGCAAATATTGCCATGAACAAACTTATAATTAGGATTATCTTTGACATCATCAAGATTTTCGATATTTCCGCAATACGTAAGCGCATCAAGATTTATGATTTTGTAATCAGGATGTTCATCTAACATTCTTCTTACAAAACAACTTCCTATAAATCCTGCACCGCCTGTAACAAGTATTGTTGTCATTTTAATTCTCCTTTTGTTATAGATGCATAGAGGTATAGATGCACAGAGGCAAAGTCCATATCAAAAGAAAATAATGACAATCCATCAAAATTGCTTTTATGTAAAGAACTATACATCTTTGCATCTCTGCATCTACGCATCTATCAACCTTTCTTTCAATTTTGGTTGATTTTTGTCCTTGTCCGAAAGTATCGGTTCAAAGTCAATTTCCCAATCAATATTTATATCTTTGTCGCACCAGAGCAAACCTCTGTCTGCTTGAGCGTTATACTCTCCACTTGCTTTATATAAAAGTTCTGCTTCATCAGAAAGCACCACAAACCCATGCGCAAACCCTTCAGGAATAAACAACATGTGTTTGTTTTCCTCAGAAAGCTCTACTTTTACATATTGACCAAAAGTTTCAGAGTTTGGTCTAATATCAACTGCAACATCAAAAATCCTTCCGCGAGAACATCTAACAAGTTTTGCCTGCCCATAGGGTGCCTCTTGATAATGAAGTCCTCTCAAAACATGTGCCGTAGATTTTGAGTGATTATCCTGATTAAACTCGACATCAATCCCGTTTGCAAAAAACTCGGATTTTTTGTAACTTTCCATAAAAAACCCGCGATTATCACCAAAAACTTTCGGTTTTACCAAAATTACTTCTTTAATTTTTTGTTTTTCAAATTCAAATGGCATTTTTCTTTCCCGTCATCCCGAACTTGCCTCCTTTTACCGAAATCTATTGATTTCGTGTAAAATGGGTACTCTGGGAGTGGTTTCGGGATCGCAAAATCGTTGCAAAACGTATTACATAATCATTATACTACAAAATTCATCTTAGCCAATACGGTAATGGATTTATTTATACCAACGGGTTAAAAAAAATATGAAAGGGGATTTGCATGAAAAAATTATTAACAATATTAATACTTATGATACCTTTAACAGGAGTTGCGATGGAAAATAAAATCAAATTTGACAATGAAACTTATAACTTGTCTGTAAACAAAGACAATGGCTACAATTACTATCCCAAAGGTGAAAACGCCGATAATTGGCATTCAAAAATAACAATAAAGAAACTACCGACAGACACAAATCCCACTAAGGCATCAGCAGAATTTGCACACCAAATCCAATCCGAGTACCCAGGAGCATCCGTTTTGGTTTATCCTGATGCAGGAATGGTGGGTTACTTAATGCCATCAAAAGATTTTTACGAATACAATACAGCATATTTTCAAAAAGACAGTGAATTTATTTATAGTAAAAGATTTTATAATTCAGACGGCAACGCACGCAAAAAAGCCATTGAATTTGCCGAAAAATATAACAAAAAATACATGGAACTTGTAAACAAAGAAGCACCAAAATATAATAAGGTGCAGTAAATGCATCTTATTTACTACTCATGTAAATAATTCATGTTACCGTTTGTTAAAATATAAGCTGAACATCCCCAGCCATGCCCGTTTAAATTACAATCGTCAATTTTGACTGGTGCTATTCTGTCTTTTAAAATAGCAAACGCAAAAATATCACGTCCTATTGTATTGGGGGAATTTTTGCCATTAACGTCAATCCATACAGCTCCACATAAATTAGTATGTCCTAAATCTGTACCTGTACAAGGAGTAGCTGTTTTTTGACTACGTCGAAACCACATTGAAGTTCCATCATTAAGAATTAGTGCGTAATATGTATTTGATTTATCATAATTAGCATTATGTAATTCACCATTAAGATATTTAGGATTGCCGTCATAAAGACAACCGCTTTCTGTACCGCAATCTTTTAAAATTTTTAAGTGCGGTTTAAACATTGATACCAATGAATTAGAATCAGCATAGCTTGAATCTGTTTCTGTTTCTGTATCATAAGTCCAACCGTCAACAGTGCTACCGTTTTCGTTTATAGCAAAATTCAGAGCCTGTCCCATTGTTGAATAGAATTTTTTGACTTTTGAAACGGTCACTTGTTCTTTGTGTTTGTTAATCAACACCGGCATGGTCATCGCCGCAACGACTCCGATGATGCCCAAAGTTATAAGAACCTCTGCTAAAGTGAAAGCTGCTTTTTTGGAAGTGAATAAGTTCGTTTCGGTTTGCTGTGCAAATGTTATAATATCCTTTTTCATATCTATACCTTATGTAAATTTATATTTCAATTTAATACATCTATACATGTAATTATAACATGCATAAATGTATTTTACAATCCCTTAAATATATATTGTTAAAATATTGTTATGATTAAAAACAGATTATCAATTATTTTGGGAGAGCAGCGCATGCGTGTGTCCGAACTTTCAAAATTAACGGAAATAAGTCAAAATGCTCTAAATAAAATCTATCACAACAAAACAAAAGGTATTGATTTTGATACCTTGAATAAGTTGTGTACTGTTTTGGAATGCAATACTCAGGAAATTTTTGAGTTTACGCCTGATCGAAAATAAATTTTTTAGTCTTTTCGCGAACTTCTTTGTCTACCGCAAAAATTTCGTCAATTGTCGGATTTTTGATAATTTTATGTTCATCACACATTTTTTTAGTGATTTTGTAAATGTCATAAAGTTTAATTTTGCCGTCCAAAAATGCAAAGACAGCTTCCTCGTTCGCAGCATTGAGGCAAACTGTTGCAGTGCCACCGAGTTTTCCCATTTCATAAGCTAATTTCACTGTCGGAAATTTTTCATAATCAGGTTTTTCAAAGTCTAATCTTGCAATGTCTGCAAAACTAAAACTTTTTGATTTAATTCCCTCAAATCGCTTAGGATAAGTAATTGCATACTGGATTGGAATATGCATACTTGGCAAGCCGATTTGTGCAATTACGCTTCCGTCTTTATACTCAATAGCCGAATGTACAATGCTTTGCGGATGAACTACTACATCAATTTTGTCATAATCAAACCCGAAAAGGTGGTGTGCTTCAATGATTTCCAAACCTTTATTCATCAAAGTTGCACTATCAACGGTGATTTTTTTACCCATATTCCATCTTGGATGTGCAAGAGCTTGTTCGACTGTGGCATTTTTCATGTCATCAACAGATTTTTTGAGGAAAGGACCGCCTGATGCTGTGATAATAAGTTTTTCAACCTGATTAATATCTTTTATGCATTGGTGGATTGCGCAGTGTTCACTGTCAACAGGGATAATTTTTACACCATATTTTTTAGCTTCTGCCATCACGATATCGCCCGCCATTACAAGTGTTTCTTTGTTGGCAAGTGCGATGTCAATACCGTTTCTGATTGCTGTAAGTGTTGGTTTTAAGCCTATTTTGCCCGAACATGCAACAAGAATAATGTCATTTTCTTTGTCAGAACAAATTTTTTCAAGACCTTC
>CAYPDZ010000029.1:0-16813 GCA_964409575.1 uncultured Muribaculaceae bacterium
AATTACAAAATTTGTAGATAATAACGTTGCCAAAAACGGTTCTGAAAAAACGAAAAAATTATATGCAGAACTCAAAAAAGGCGGTGAAAGCGGAGCTACATACAGTTTCAAATGGAATAAATTCCGTGAATCATTCTTGAAAGATTTACGTGGTCAAGAAGAAAACACAGGCACAAAACTTGCTAAAGCTTCAAAACGCAAATCAGGCGACATTATAAAATCAACAAAAAGATGGCTTACAACTGCTCTTGCTCACAAAAGAGGTCGTGGCTGGCTAATCGCCGGTGCAGGTTCTATCGTAACAAGTATTGCAGGTATGATGATTGGTTTGAAACTTACCAAATCTGCATCAAGAGCCGGAAGATACACTGCAAAACGTGAACTTGAAAAAGATCCGAGAAACTTTATCGGTTACACGGAAGAAGATTACAACGAAGTAAAAGATGTAAAATCTCAGAAAAAGGGGATTTCAAAAGTCAAAGAGATAGTAACGTTTCTTCCGACCGTAATGAAACAGTACTTTGCTTACGAAAAATACAGAAAAAACGAATACAAAGAAAAACAAGTATTAAACGAACAACTTCATAAACAAGAAGTAACCGCAGAACAGCTCAGAGAAGCCAAAAACTTACAAAGAAAATTGTTTAATACATTTGAAAAAGTGGATGACAACTCTCAAACATATTCCGAATCAATGGAAGCCGCAATTGATATCGCACAGCCGTTTGTAGTCTACGGCGGTATTTTAACGGCATTATCACCTTTCATCTGGGCAGGTGTTCAGATGAAACGCGGCAAGCTTTCTGCAGCAAGAGTTTTGAATAAAATCACTACATTCTTTAGTAAATCAAGCGAAAGATTAAAATCAAAATGGTTCAAAAAGTACTTAAAAAATGTTGCAAACAACGTAGCTCCGACTGTTCAGAAAACAAATGTTGAAAGTAAACCTATCGGGAAAATTCTGAAAGGCGTTGATTTACAAAAAGACAGTATTTACACAATTTTTGCAAAATCTGTCAACAACTTAAAAGCTGCAACAGGCGATTTGAGAAAAATGTCAGAACAAGAACAATTTAACGCAATTTGGAAATTACGCGAAAATATCGTTAGCACAGTAAGAACAAAAGATAAAGATTTAGCAATAAAAATAGGAAAATTGTTTGATGGTCTTTTGGGTTGGACAGATAATCCTAATGTCAGAGCAGATGCATTGGATATACTTGTAAACCCATCATCTATCAAAGCAATGGGCAAAGAAAGATATGATAAAGCTTATGAATTTTTGAAACGAGCAATACAAAACGGAGTTGATAGTAACAAAGTTGAAAACTTCTATGTAGGTATTCAACAGATGTTTAAAAACTTAAATACTCAAGAACTAAGAAAAACGTATGACGAATTAGCTCAACTCAGTCCTGAATTAAAACAAGCACTAAAACCGGAAGTAATTGAAAAATAAATCAAAGATTTAGAAAATATACAAGGTGAAAATTACAGATACACAATTGAAGGCGCTATCGATAAAACATTGTCGCACGAAAATGTTGTTGGTGTATTAGAAGCTATTAGTGCAGTAAAAGCTAAATTAAACGCCATGCCAAACCTTGTTAACCAAAATCCTGAAGCTAAAGCACTGTTAGAATACTTCAATAAAATCGAAATACCTGTATCTCGACAACAATTGGCACAACTTGAGCAATTTGGAATTAAATTGCCGGAAAATGGTAAAATCACAACGGAAACAATTGTTGAAATATTCAAACAGCAAACTGTAAGAGCTAAAAACTTAAAAATAAAAGAAGCGTTTGATATGCTTCCTGAAAAAATGCGTGATCCAAAACATGCTCTAAATTCATTCAAAGCCAGATTAGAAAAAATGACTGATGATGATTTTGCTCTGATTATGGAAGATATGCATTTTAGCAGTATGGATAGAAAAACTGCGCTCGAAATTATTCCAAAACTTGAAAAAATATTGAATAACATTCCAAAAGAAGAAATGACTGCAATCTGGAACAAAATTGTACAAGAATTCAACGCACATCCTGATGAATTCATCAAACTCGTAAAATCAGGTAAAGTCGGTCAAATCTTTATGACACCCGGATTGAAAACAGCTCTCAGAACTGCCGGTATTTCATTCACGGCTTTCACTCTCATAATGACTTACGTAATTGAATCTTGGCTTGCAGACATCAAACTAAAAGCCGGCAGACTTGGTGTAATGAAAGCAATGGAAGGCTTAAGCGACCCGAGATACTACGCCAATATCGAACCGGCACAGCAACCTGAACAAGTTCAATCCGTCCCAACTACAAATCTGATGGCAAAATTTACTCCAAAAACTCCTGAATTGAAATAGATTCAATCCCTTCAATTTTTTGGAAAGTTTTATACATTGTCTGGATTGGTTTTTTGCCGACAACATCAAGTATTACATTAATTTTTGTAAGATTTTCATCTTGTTTGTTTAATTTTTTGGAAATTTCTCTTAAATGAGAATAGTTTTCAACCAAATAATTGTAAATATCATCAGATTTTTCATTGATACAAGAAATATTAACTTTCAAACGTTTTGTATTTTTTGTACTTGAAATAAGAACATTTCTTTCAAAAACTCTGACAGAAACAAGTGTAAGAATTGATAAAATCGTACCTAAAATTGCAACGGAGTACATTCCCGCTCCGCATGCCATACCGATAGCTGCGGCAATCCACAGAGTTGCGGCGGTAGTGAGTCCAAAAATAGTTGCACCGTGTCTAAACACTGTACCTGCACCGATAAAACCGATGCCGGTAACAACCTGAGCAGCAATTCTTGCCGTATCTCTAACACCTGTTGCCTGAGAAACTATAACGTTATCACCGTCCGCAAAAGTCGGAAATCCGTAAATAGAAATTATTGTAAATATACATGCTCCCAGACAAACCAAAATATTTGTCCTCAAACCCGCATACTTATTCGTCATTTCGCGCTCCAAACCGATTGCAAAGCCTAGTAACAATGCTGATAGTATTCTTATTCCAATGTCGACGTATTCCATTTACCCTCTCCTGTCACCCTGAATTTATTTCAGGGTCTCTATTCATTAGATCCTGAAACAAGTTCAGGATGACAAATTAACGAACCTTACTTTTCGGATCCAACACATCTCTAATTGTATCACCTATTAAATTAAAAGCCAATACCGCAACAAAAATTAAAAAACCGGGGGTTAAGAGCCAAGGACGATAAATTATATTTGTGTACTCTTGCGCTTCTTTGAGCATATTTCCCCAACTTGCATCGGGCTGTTGAATACCTAAACCCAAAAAGCTCAAACCCGACTCTGACAAAATATAAGAAGGTACCGACAAAGTCATCGCAACGATTACAAAACTCGTGGTCTGTGGTAAAATATGTTTTACGATAATTCGCAAGCGTGAAGCTCCGATTGATTTTGCAGCCTGTACATATTCCTGATTTTTTATCGACAAAACCATACCTCTGACAACTCTCGCAAACCCCGCCCAACCAATAAGTGCAAGAATTACGACTATAAGCATAAACCTTTGAACACTTGTCATGCCGGACGGCAAAATTGATGCAAGAATTATTAACAAATAAAAACTCGGGATAGACATAACAGCTTCTGCAAATCTCATCATAATCATATCTGTTTTTCCGCCTAAATACCCTGCAATTCCGCCATACAAAAGCCCAATCGGGAATAACACAAATAAAGCGAGAAAACCAATTGTCATAGAAATTCGCCCGCCGAAAAGCAGTCTTGAAAATACATCCCGTCCGTTTATATCCGTCCCAAGCAAAAATAGTCTTCCGTTATTATCTGTTGTCACAAGATGTCGTTTCATCGGAATTAAACCTAAAAACTTATAAGGCTGTCCTTTTGCAAAGAATTTTACGTAATGTTTTTGACTTCTGTCCAAAGTATAGATAATTTTTAAATCATTCGGGTCAAATTCGCGTTTGTAATTATATGTATAAGGCTTAGAGAATTTGCCGTTTTCATCAATCGTAAAAATCTTTGAAGGCGGTACATAAGCCATAGCTCTATCCGAAAAATCTTTTGTATAAGGTGCAATAAAATCTGCAAAAAACAATGCAAAATAGATTATCCCCAAAACAATCAGAGCAATCCGTGCAAATTTATCTTTCCATAATTGTTTCAAAATATCTTTTATCATGCCTGTCCTCCTCTAATTCTCGGATCAGTCATAACAAGCAGTATATCTGCTATTAAATTACCCAAAACGAGCATTACTGCCCCCATCATTAATGATGCCATAACAAGATTTATATCAGATTTCAGAACAGCTTCCAAAATCAACCTGCCAAGCCCCGGATATTGAAAAACGTATTCAGTCAAAGCAGCCCCACTCAAAAGTCCGGCGAACTCAAAACCTAAAAGTGTAATCAATGGATTTACAGCATTACGCAATGCGTGTTTAAAAATCACTTTAAATTCACTCAAGCCTTTAGCTCTGGCAAATTTAACATAGTCACTGTCTAAAACATCCAATAAATTTCCTCTCATCTGTCTTTGCAATCCGGCAAGCGACAATGTAAACAGCACCGTAACCGGCAACACAAGGTGATGTACAATATCGCCGAACTTTTGCCAGAAATTCATCTCTAAAAAGTTAGAACTTGTCAAACCGCCAACAGGAAACCATCCTGTTTTAACTGCAAAAATCAATAACAAAACTGCAAAGAAAAACGATGGAATAGCCATTCCGATACTTGTCAAAACCGTCAAAATCCTATCAAAAGGAGTTTTCCAATACACAGCAGAAAGTATGCCTAAAGGCACGCCGACAATCCATGATAAAAATATTACAATTGTTGTTAAAAGCAGAGTGTTTGGAATTCTTTCTTTCAACTTTGTGCTAACTTTTTCGCCGTTTGAGGTCACGCCCAAATCACCTTTTACAAAAGATTTAGCCCATTTTCCATACTGAACGATAATTGGTTTATCCAATCCCAAACGCAAAGTTTCTGCTTGCAAAGTTTCTTTTGACACAGACGGATTTAATCTCAATTCTGCCAAAGGGTCAACCGGTGACAAACGTATGATAAAAAAGCTTATCAGTGACACTATAATAAGCAACGGTATTGTTTGTAATATTCGTTTTAATATGTATAACAAGATTTGCATTATTCTATATAAATCTCCTCAATATTGTGCGTAACTCCGCCCAAAGAAGTCGGATAAATATTTTTAAATTTATCACGTATAGCAACAATTCTGATTGGCGAATAGATATAAATCAACGGCTTTTCATCGTATACTATCGCTTGATATTCATCATAATATTTTTTACGTTCTTCAAATTTTGTAGCAAGTGCACCTTGCGTGTAAAGATAATCAATACGTGTTTCAAACGGATATCGACGACTATTTTCATCCCCCTCTAATCGTTGATTGAATATGTGCAATGTTCCGTCAGAAAGCCAAACATTCTTACCGCCGTTAGGCTCCAACGGTGACCCCGTAAAACCCATTATAACCATATCCCAATCAAGTGTTGACATGAGTTTATTAACAAGAGAATTAAATTCAATAGGTTTGAAATTAACCTTCATCCCCAAATCTTCCAAATCTTGTTTTACCATAACTCCGATAGCTTCGCGTTCGGTGTTTCCGGCATTGGTATAAAGATCAAATTCAACATGATTTCCAAACTTATCAATCAAATGTCCAGCCTTATCCCAAGTAAAACCCGAATTTTTTAACAACTCACGAGATTTTTCCAAATTCTTATCATAAGGTTTTAAATCTTTGTTTAAGAAAATCGAATTTAAAGTTTCAGGTGTAAACAAAGGATATGCAAGCCCGTTTGCGATATTAAATACCATATTTTTTCTGTCAATCGCAAAATCTACTGCTTGACGAAAATCTTTATCCTGAAACCATACTTGTTTTTTTTGATCTACATAATATTTACCCTTAGCATCTTTGCGATTATTCATATTCATGGCTATATACATTGTTCCTGTGTCAGGTCCGATATTATAAACCGTAAAATCGGAATGTTTTTCCATTTCTTTAAACCGTGCAACATTTGCCCCCTGCAAACTGATTTCATCAAGTTCGCCACCCTCAAATTTCAAAACCTGATTGTTTATATCGCCAACAATCATATAAACAAGTTTATCAAGGTATGGAAGTTTTTGACCATCTTTGTTTATAACATAATAATCGGGATTTTTTTCAAAAACCACACGCTGTGCAGGCACATATTCTTTTAATTTAAACGCACCCGATGTTACAAAATCTTCAATCCTTGTGTTTGTCGATAAGAAGCCGTCAAAATAAGCCTTCCCACGATTTACCGCCGGTTCAAAAATATGTTTTGGTGCAATTGATGCCGAAAGCATTCTCAAAAACGGTGCAAACGGCTTGGGGGTAACAAATTTTACGGTATAATCGTCCAATTTTGTAACCGTCGGCAATTTCCCGTCAATAATGACCGAATCTCTTGTTGAAGTATTGCCGTATCCGCCAAAAATTATCTTATCCCACGTAAATACCACATCATCTGCCGTAATCGGTTTACCGTCAGACCATTTTATACCGTGACGAAGGTTTACAATGTATTCGCATCCGTTTACCGTAAACGATTTTGCGAGTTTTGGAATAGTTTCGCCCGAAACCGGATTTGTTGTCACAAGTCCGTCATACATAATCTCTGACATTGTTGATGAAATATTATCTTTAGCGTTAAACGGATTGAATGTCTTTGGACCTTCACCAATAGTTGACGTCACAAATGTTCCGCCAAAATTACCGATTGCAACTTGTGACTGCAGGTAGTCAACTCCATTAAGCGTAATGTTTTGTTCAACGGGATAATTTGCAAAAATGAGTTCCTCTTTTGGACGTAATTGCGGTACATTTTCAAACGCGACATCACGCCTTATACAAGCCTTACAAAGCACGAAAATAAGAACTGAAACTAAAACAATATACATAACCCGTTTCATATTACAAGGATAACATGAACATAAAATTTATTTATAGCCTGAGCAGGGAAATTATTTCAATTGTTCAACTATTTTTTCAACACCATCAAATTTTGCAAGAGATAATGAACTTTTTTGCAATTCTTGCAAATTTGCAATAGCCGTATTTACAGCTTCATACAATGTTTTTTCATTTACTTCATTGTCCTCCAGATAAATTCCAGCACCTTTTTCAACCATATATTTCGCATTTTTGCGCTGATGGTCGGCTGCCGCATAAGGATAAGGTACAAAAATCGGCGCAATACCTGATGCACAAATCTCTGAAATACTCAATGAACCCGAACGTGTAACCGCAATATCTGAAGCTTTTAAAACAGTAACCATATCATCAAAGTAAGGTTTTACAATTAGATTTTTATTCGTTTCATATTCGGGATAAATTTTCAATAACTGTTCTATTACACGGTCAAAATTTTTCTTTCCTGTTTGAAAAATAATCTGTAAATCTAAGTTCTGAACGAGTTTTTTCAAAGCTTCAACAGCTGCATCGTTAATCGTTCTTGCGCCTTGCGAACCGCCCATTATACAAAGGGTAAGTTTATTTTCTAGTCCAAGATTTTTGCGTGCCTGCTCTTTTGTTAGAGTTTTAAATTCCAAACGAATAGGATTGCCATTGACATAACAATTTTTATTATTTATCACCTTGCAAGCACCTTCAAAAGCCACCGAAACGCACTTTGCAGAAGGTGCCAATTTTCTTGTCACAAGCCCCGGTTGTGCATCGCAATCGTGCATCATATACGGAACTTTCAAAATTTTTGCCGCAATTAAAGCAGGAGCCGAAACATATCCGCCTGTACCAAAAACCGCATCAGGCTTATATTTTAATAAATAAAAACAGGCTTTTACAACAGCCAATAAAAGCTCAAATCCCCATTTAAAAAGTGCAAATCCGACTTTGCGCGGCATTCCGTGAACATTTACACCTAAAAACTTGTACCCTTTTTGTTTAACGATTTCATACTCAAGATTTTTGGGATTACCAACGTAAAACACTTCATCATCCTTCAAAAAATCCGCTACTGCCACAGCAGGGTAAATATGACCGCCTGTACCTCCGCCTGTTATAAAATATCTTGCCATTAATATCTGTTCCTTATTTTTTTAATCTTTTTCTTTGATATATTCAAAAGAATTCCAACCATTATCATTGAAACAATCAATGATGAACCACCATAACTTATGAATGGAAGCGGTACACCCGTTGTAGGTAAAAATGAACTTGCTACACTCATATTCATAAACGCCTGAAAAGTAATCGAAAAAGTTATACCAACAGCCAATAATTTTCCATACATATCAGGACAATGTGCCGCTATTACAAATCCGCGTTGCATAAACGTAAAAAACAGTCCTATAACAAGTACACAGCCGACAAATCCGAGTTCTTCCGCAATAATCGCAAAAATAAAGTCTGTATGACATTCCGGCAAATATGAAAGTTTTTGAATAGAACCACCGTAACCTACTCCGCTAAAACCACCTGATGCAAACGCAATCAAAGATTGTATAATATTATATCCTGCCCCTAGCGGATCACTCTCGGGATGTCGCCAAGTTCTAATACGCTGCAACTGATAAGGTTTTATAATAGTTGTCAAACCGATAACAAGCGTAACAAACATAGTTCCGACACAACTCAAAAATAATTTCATAGAACCGCCTGCTGCCATATACATAACAACTGTTGTCATACCTAACAAAATTACCATTGAAAGGTTAGGCTGAATAAAAATCAATCCCGCCATTGCAATTATTGGGAAAAACGCCCACACCCATTTGTCTTGATCAAGCAAATTTGCATCTTTTTTAAAAGCATTCGCCAACAACAAAACAACCGCCGGTTTTGCAAATTCAGATGGTTGCAGTTGAAATCCTGCAATACTAATCCATCTTTTTGCTCCGTTGACGACAACCCCCAATGGTGTAAAATCAACCAAAAAGAGTGCTACAAGGATTGAAGCCATTACAATGACATTCCAATTCGCAAGCTTTTTATAATCATAATTCATAAAAAATTTTAAACAAAAAAATCCGACGATAAAACTTAAAATCTGCTTGATTAGAAATTGTGCGGGATTTCCACCTTCATCAAGGCATTTTGGCGCAGTAGCCGAAAATATTGCCAAAAACCCGATTATTACGAGAAAAGCAACAACAATCAGAAGCGTTTTGTCAGGTGATGAAACAATAACACTTTGAATTTCACTTCTATTATCACGTGGTTCTCGTCTAGTGGGTCTTTGATAAGACATACTCTTTAAATACCTTTCCTCTTTCCTCATATCCCGTAAACATATCGAAACTTGCACATGCCGGCGACAACAACACAACATCAGGATTTAAGTCAATAGATTTATCAATCGCTGATTGCATTGTTTTTTCCCTAATTATATTTTCAAAACCGTCAGATTTCAAATTTTTCTCAAACCTGTCAGCAGCTTCTCCAATCAGAATAACTGTTTTAATATGTTCTTTTATCGCATCACAAAACTCTTTTAAATCCGTATTTTTATCACGACCACCTGCAATCAATACAACATCCGTATTGTTAAAAGAATTGATAGCAACAAGACTTGCCTCAGGATTTGTTGCTTTTGAGTCATTGTAAAAAACAGTTTTGCCGATTTGTGCGAATTTTTCCAATCTATGCTCGGGAACTTTAAACGACATTATCGCTTCTTTTATGTGTTCCGTTGAAACACCTTTTAGTTTTGCTACAATTACAGAACACATAACGTTTTGATAATTGTGGTTGCCTATCAGCGGACAATCCTCAAGCGTAATTATTTTTTCATCCTTGCCGTTTTGTTTATAAAAAATTGCTCCATCTTTTATGTAAGAACAGTTTTCTCCGATTTCTCCATCAAAGAAAAATACCGTTCCGCTACATTCTTTTGCAAGTTCTACAAGCTTTTCATCTTTTGCGTTCAATATAGCAAACGGTGCAGCTTGAGCACCTCTAAAAATTCTTGCTTTCGAATTGAAATAATTTTCAACACCCTTATGCCAATCAATATGGTCAGGTGTCAAATTTGTAAACACGGCGATTTGCGGTTTAAATTCGGGGCTATAATGAAGTTGAAAAGAACTACATTCACATACGAAACAATCAATATCGCTATTTAACAAATCGCATGGCGGAACACCGTAATTTCCGCAAGGCTCAGCTTTGCATTCACTCGATAAAATATGAGCAGTCAGAGCTGTTGTGGTAGTTTTTCCGTTGGTTCCCGTAATCGCAACAAAGGGTTTTGAAGTTTCCAAATAAGCTAGTTCAATTTCCGAAATAACTTTTATATTTTCAGCTTCCAAGCGAGTCATAATCTCGCTATGAGGAGGTATTCCGGGGCTTGTTACAGCAATATCCGCCCCTTTTATAAATTCATCACTATGCCCGCCAAATTCAATTTTTATTCCATCCAATTGAGCCAATTTTGCATCATCATCAAGTTTTTTTTCACGAAATTCCGTTATACAAACATCTGCACCGACACCATGTAAATACTTTGCAGCAGAAATTCCGCTTTTTGAAAAACCCAATATTAAAACTTTTTTATCTTTCCAATCCATTATAAAATTCCTTTAAAATACAAACAATACCGCAATTCCCGACAACAAAGCAGAAACTAGTGCAAACACCGTAACAATTTTCTTTTCTGACCAATCACATTTTTCAAAGTGGTGATGTATCGGTGACATCTTAAATACTCTTTTGCCGGTTGTTTTAAAACTTATCACCTGAATAATTACGGACAAAGTTTCCATTACAAACACACCTGCAATCAACGCAAGTAAAATTTCAAATTTGCCCATAACAGCCACTGTACCCAAAAGCCCGCCAATTGCAAGCGAACCCGTATCACCCATAAAAACTTCGGCTTTCGGCTTGTTAAATTTTAAAAATCCGGCAAGTGCACCTGCAACCGATGCTGAAATTATCGCAGCTTCCGGCGAACCACTGAACAAAGAAATAATTGCACATGCTGTAAATGCAAAAATTCCCGTTGATGCAGCAAGTCCATCTAATCCGTCTGTCAGATTATAAGCATTTGAAGCACCGGTGATTACAAAAATTGCAAAAATAGGATAGAACAAACCTAAATGCAATACATAATGCCCAATCGCAACATCGCCCGCACCTTGTTTTGTCAACATCATAAACAAAACCGGCAACAAAGCTATAGCAATTTGTCTTAAGAGTTTTCCGCGTGCAGATAAACCATCATTTCCTTTATTTTTAATCTTAATATAATCATCCTGAAATCCTGCAAAAGTATAAAACAAAAGAGTTAAAAGGATTATAAAAGCTTCTGTAGTAAGTCTTTGCGCCATAGCAAGAGTAATAATTGAACCTAATATAACTGCAACAATTATGAAAACGCCGCCAGTTGTCGGAGTTCCTTGTTTTTTTGCATGAGCCTCCGGCGCACAATCCTTAACATATTGTCCGATTAAATGTTTTTTTAAAAAATCTATATACGGTACGCCGAACAACAAACATAAAATCATTCCCAGCAAAAACGCCACAGCAAGCATTATCATTTTATATATTTCTCCTTATTGCCTTATTGCTTTAAATTCTCAATTATTTCCTCAAACTTCATAGCTCTTGAAGCCTTTAAAAATATTGTACAACCCGCATTCAGATTATCAAGAATGTAACGAGATGTTTCAATATTATTTTCAAACGATTTTACATCTAAACCGCATTTTGCAAGTTCCTCTCCGATATATCGCGCCAAGTTCCCGACAGTAAAAAACTTTGGATACCCTCCCCTTGAGGGAGGGTCGAAATTTTTAATTTCGGGGAGGGGGCAATCAACAGCTTTTGCTCCCAGATACCTTCCGACTTCCCTATGAAATTCAATCTCTTGTTCTCCAAGTTCACCCATATTACCCAAAATTACAACCGGATTTTCATAAAGCTCTAAAAATGTTGAAACAGAAGCTTTCATGGACTCCGGATTTGCATTGTAACTGTCATTGATTATCTTAAAACCGTTGACAGTTTCAGCCTCCCAACGTTTTTCAATCGGTTTATAAGCCAAAAGTCCGCGTTTTATTTCTTCGTAAGTCATTCCGAGTTTGTACCCGATTTCGATTGCAGAAAGCGAGTTTTCAATGTTGTAATCACCCTCAACGTTAAGTTCATATTGATTTCCTTTATAAATAAAACCTGAATACCCATTACGCATCCCAGTAATATTTACATCTTTCAAAGAATAAAAAATCTTTTCACCGTCAAATTCCGCAAATTTCTTTATTCGTTCGTTATCATGCGCAACAAGAGTCTCTTTAAGATGTGATGTAATTTCACATTTTGCTTTTGCGATATTATCAAGACTTCTCAAACGTCCGATATGAGCCGAACCCGCATTTGTAATCACTGCAAAATCAGGTTCCGCATACTTTGTAATAAGTTCAATTTCACCCAAACCACGCATTCCCATTTCTACAATTAAAACTTCCGTATCCTCGTTCATTGAAAGAACTGTCTGACAAAATCCGATTTCGTTGTTGTGATTTGAAAAAGTTTTATGCGTTCTGAATTTTTCAGAAACAACCGAATAAATCATCTCTTTCGTTGTAGTTTTGCCGGAACTTCCGGTAACTCCAACAACTTTCGGATTGTATTTATTTCTTACAAAATTCGCAATTTGCAAATAAGCCGTTAATGTATCATCAACTTTTATTGCCAATTCACAAGGTTTTTCTTTTGTATAAAAACATCCGGCTGCTCCTGCTTCCAACGCTTTGTTACAAAAATTTTCCCCGTCAAAATTCGCACCTTTCAATGGTAAATACAAATCACCTTTTTTAATAGTTCTTGTATCAGTAGAAATCTCAAAACTTCCTTCCCCACTGATTTGTGCTCCCACAGCTCTCTTTATTTCCTCTAATGTTAATCTCATATAATTATTTTATACCAAACAAAGTAACAGCGTCATAACGTTAAAAAATGTTAATACTACTTGACAGAAGGGTTTCAGCAATAGATAATTGATGGTGTATAAGTGGTAACTCGTTGATAAACATTTTTGCCCCGCTCGTGCGTTGCAAAAATTACGAAACCGGAAAGGAAAAGAAAAATGTTCGCAATTGTAGAAACAGGCGGAAAACAATATCAGGTTGAAGAAGGAAGATACCTTGATGTTGAATTGTTAGAAGGCGAAAAGGACGCCAAAGTAGTATTTGACAAAGTTGTCATGATTGTAAACGGTAAAAAATCTAAAGTAGGTCAACCTTACGTTGCTGGTGCATCTGCTGAAGGAACTATTCTGAAACATGACAAAGCTAAAAAAGTAATCGTTTATAAACAAAGACCTAAAAAAGGTTACAGAAAAAAACAAGGTCACAGACAAGGCTTTACAAGAGTAATGATTTCTAAAATCAGAACATCTGCTCAGAAAAAAGCAGACTCAGCAGAAACTGCTGAAGCATAAAACTCCATATCCTCGCCCCTTGAGGGAGAGGACAAAATTTCTTAACGAACGTTAGTGAGTTTAGAAATTTGAGGAGAGGGGTAAAACCCAAGATCCTGAAACCACTCCAAGAGAACCCATTTTCACAAAATCAATAGATTTTGGAAAAAGGAGGCAAGTTCAGGATGACAGATACAAAAAATAATTAACAGGAGAAATAATTATGGCACATAAGAAAGGTATGGGATCTACCCGTAACGGTCGCGACTCAGAAGCGAAGCGCTTAGGCGTCAAAAAATTCGGCGGCGAAATCGTTAAAGCCGGTAATATATTAGTTCGTCAACGCGGAACAAAAGTTCACCCCGGCAACAATGTAGGTATCGGTTCAGATGACACATTGTATGCAATGATTGACGGTCAAGTAAAATTTGAACCACACAGACGCGACAGAAAACAAGTAAGCGTTTACGCAGTATAAGAATATCCTCGCCCCTTGAGTGAGAGGATAGAATTTCTTAATGAACGGAAGTGAATTTAGAAATTCAGGAGAGGGGTCACCCACAAAAAAACGAGCCTTAATGGCTCGTTTTTTTGTTGCGATTTTGTTACAAATCAATAAATTTATTAAAGTTTTTCTCACCTTATGCCGATATAAAATATGTAATCAGAAATGGAGAATTGATGTATGTTAAAAAAGATAATATCACCATCGCAAAATATCAGCGAAAGTGTGGAATTCATATTAAGAGGAGCGAGAAAACGCCGAAATATGGCAATGGCATCTGCGAGAATGATTAATACAGATGCAGGTATAGAAGCGCATAGATTACGCGCAGTAAAATAGAGAGAGCATTAATGCAAAAAAGACGGATAAAAATCCGTCTTTTTTTTTAGGAAGAAGTAACATAAATTGCACCTTTTTGACTTTTACCATGGATAGTCGTCTTTTATCTGCCAGCCATCGTTGATAATTTTTGCAGCACAATAATTACCGTCTGATTTTTTTGAACAACTAGAATTTATTGTGGCTGTTGTCCGATTATATCCATAGGGTCTAACAATATTACCATTAAAATTAACAATAAACCAAAATACATCTTTGCCTAAAGTATTTGGACCTTTGGTGCCGTTTATATCAACAAAAACTTGTGAAGCAGAAGAATATAAGGCATCACCTAGATCTCCGTCACTTCCATCACGTTCCCAGGTCATAACGCTAACTAAATAAATCGTTCCGTCCTGCGTTGAGAATAATATTCTGCCCCAAGGGTAATCAGTACTTACTTTTAAGCTGACAGGTTCTCCATTAAAATAAGATAAAGGGTTGTCTTTACTATAAAATTGAGTATTTGCTACAATTGGAGCATTAAAATACGGTAACCAATAAGTTTCAAAAAACTCTTTTGTTTTGTTAGCATCTACAACATCGCCGGAATTCAAAAAGTCAGACACAGACCCGTTATCTGCATAAGTTCTAATGACCATTTGTGATAAAGTTGAATAAGCTTTTTTGAGTCTATTGACGGTAACCTGTTTTTGATGATTTTGAATTAATGTCGGCATGGTCATTGCGGCAACAACTCCAATGATGCCCAAAGTTATTAAGACTTCGGCTAGAGTGAAAGCTACGCGTTTAAAAGGCACTAAGGGCTTTACAGTTTGCTTCGCAAACGAAAAATTACCCTCTCCTGTCACTTCGTGACACCCTCCCCCAAGGGAGGGAACCGTTCTTGTTCTCTCTCCTTGGGAGAGAGTGGAATTGCTTAATGAGCGTGAGCGAATTTTAGCAATTCGAGAGAGGGTTTTACCCTCACCCAAATTTGTAAATTCACTGCGTTCATTAACAAATTTTTCCCTCTCCCAAAGGTAGAGGGGATGTCTTTCTGCTCCATCTTCAAAATGTAGATGAGAAATTCTATTATTTCCACCTAACTCTAAACCTCCCAAAACCCAGCAAACCCTTGCTACATCAGCTTTTCGGGGAGAGGGCACTGAACCGCTTTAAATTTTTGCATATCTTAACTCCTTATGTTTATACCTATAATTATTTCTGATATTTTAAGTTTTGTCAAGTGTCTGATTTAAAATTTTTTATGTTAAAATATTCTCAGGAGTTAACCGAATTGGGCAAATCAAAAAAAAGAATTATCTATAGAGGTAAAAACGAACAATTTGACAGTCTTTCACGTACAGTTGCCGTCAAAAACGTTGTTAAAATGCTAAACGACGGAGATAAGGAAGCTTATTCGCTCATAACTCTTTTTGGAATGACTGCCGAAGAAGTTCTTGAAGCAGGCGCAAGTTATGAACTCGTAAAAGGAGTGGAAAATATTCTAAAATGATTTGGTTTTGGCTAAAAAATTCACGTATTTTTTCTCTGCCGATGACTATTTTGTCATGGCTTGTTATCTTTGTTTATTCACTAAAAAGCGGTAATATATTGAACGGTATTGTTGCTTTGATTGGTATTTCTTGTGCTCAACTTGCAACAAATCTTTTTGACGATTATATGGATTATAAAAGTTTGCCGCCAAACTCACAACAAGCAAAGTGCTCATATATAAAAGAGGGAAAAGCTACATTAAATGATGTTCTTAAAGTCGTAATAATTTATTTGGGTATATCTTGTTCAACAGGTTTGTTTTTGTTTTTGAGATGCGGACTTCCCGTTGTCGGGCTTGCCATAGTTGGAGGAATTATAACCCTTTTATATTCAAAAATGTCACAACGAGGCTTGAGTGAATTGGCTGTCGGAATAACTTTTGGTCCTTTGCTTTTTGAAGGTGTTTATTTTGTAATGACAGGTAAATTTTCTTTTGAAGTGTTTGTTATGTCGTTTGCTGTTGTAATGTTTACGATAGGTTTGATGTATACACATACAGTTCTTGATTATGAGGGCGATATGTGCTCACATAAAAAAACTCTTGTTTGTCGTCTTGGCAATAAATCTAAAGCAATAAACGGAGTTTTTGTTGTTTATGGGCTTGGTTATATATTTACGTTATTGCTGGCATTCGTAATGAAAAATCCGGAAATCTTGGCGACATTTGTGCTTATACCACTGGTTTTCAAACTTCACAAATCATTAAAATCTTTCACTTGTGGTGATGTGGAAAAAGAATTTTATTTCAGACTTTTGCAAGCTAGAAATTTGATGGTTTTTTATTCGATTATCTTGACTTGTTGTTTTATTTAAAATAAAAGAGGCTAAAAAGCCTCTCGGAGTTTGAATGTATATATCAAAAGTCTTAGTTACCTACAAGTCTTAGTGCTTCTTGCAGAAGCTCTTTTTGTGATGAAATCAATTTGTTTGAAACTTCCATTTGAACTTTTGCCATCTGGTAATATGAAATATTTG
>CAYPDZ010000030.1:0-16660 GCA_964409575.1 uncultured Muribaculaceae bacterium
TGAAATTGGTTGAGAAAAATGTTCCAAAATACATTACAAAACTGTATGAAAACCTTGCAAAATACACAAAACCCGCAATTGACAGCTTGTTAAAATTAAAAGAGAAAATTGCAACAACACCAAATGAACTTGATAACTACTGTTTCAATCAAGGTGTTGATGCAATTGAAACTTTTGCAAATTATCTGTTAACGGTTGTTGTTGATTTAAGGAAATAAAAATATGTTAGGATTTTCTGCCCTCCTTCAATCCCTTCTTGATTGTGCTTCGCAATTTGCGAAGTATGGTCAGGAGGATGCAGAAAAAGTCCAAAATTGACAAATTTTGGAACTTTTTCAAATCCGACCTAAGGTGTGTGAACATCAGGTCGTGTGCGGGATAGCACACAACCTGATGTGAAACCGTTCCCCAGAATTTGTGAGAAAAATTTTAATTTTTCCACAAATTCACTAAGGTTGAACATCAAGAAACAACAGATATTTTATCCGACAAATCAGACCTCAAAAAAGCAGGAAATATTGCAGAGGAAATAATTGAAATTGCTCAAAAATACAAATCCTCAATGTCAAAACGGGATCAAAGAAAATTGAAAAGTTTAATTAAAAGATTTAACAAGGTGGATTGAATTAGCTGATTTAAGGTTGTTATTTACTTTCAATATCAGTATCTTCCAATTTGAAAATAACAGGTCTTAAGCCATCATTGCAACTGCAAATCGCAACTCCGGGTGTTTTTATCCAATCATTGTAATAAAATGTTGCTTTCCCAGCTCCATGTGCCATCGCAAATACATATTGATATATTGCTTTCCACGCTTCATCACAAAATCCTTCAGGTTTAGCATAATCTGCAAAAAATTCTTGCCCAACTTTGTGAAACGGACAAGTGGATAGCCCGTCAACACCGTATTCTTTTGCTAAATCTTCATTAAACATTGTTTTCAAAACTGTTATTTTTACTTTTTTCATCATTTTTACCTTTTATTTTAATTTATTATATTCTTCATCAACAACAGGTTCTAACCATTCGTTTGAGGTTTCTTCGCCATCTATTTCAACGGCAATATGAGAGAACCAACTATCAGGTGTCGCACCGTGCCAGTGTTTAATATTTGCCGGAATATTTACGACATCACCAATATTTAATTCTTGAGGTTCTTTTTCCCATTCTTGGTAATAACCTCTGCCACCAATAACAATTAGCATTTGACCACCACCCAATTTTGCGTGATGAATATGCCAATTATTTCTGCATTTTGGTTCAAAAGTTACATTAAACATTTTCACTTGTTGAGTTGAAATAGGTGCAATATAACTTTGACCAATGAAATATTTTGCATAAGCATTATTAGGTTCTCCAATTGGAAAAATTATTGTTTGAGCATATTTTTCTTTTTCGCTTAATGAAGTATTTATATCATTATCCGCCCAAACTTCTTTTGCTAAATTGAATGTAGCCCAAGCTTTCGGCCAGCCTGCATAAAATGCGGTATTTGTTATAATTGCAGCAATTTCTTTCTTTGACACACCATTATTTCTCGCATTTTGCAAATGATATTTCAAAGAAGAATCCGTTATACCTTGAGCGATTAATGCAGTTATTGTAATAATACACCTCGTTTTTGTATCAATATCTTGATTATTCCAATTTTCACCAAATAGAATATCATCGTTATAATGTGCAAATTCAGGAGAAAAATCCCCCAATTGGTCTCTACCGGCAGTTTGAATTATTTTTTCCATATCATTGACCTCAGTTTTTTATTTCATAAAGGCATTAATTATGTCTAATGTCAACACCAATATTACTATAAAAACAGCTATGTGTCCGAATGATACGAAATCCGCTCATTAAGTGGATTTTTACTTTAATCAGAGGCATTAATGTCAATGAAAAAATTAGAAAGGATAAACGAATGGGCATTGAAACAACAAACAAAGAAGAACGTAATTATCAAGGATTTATTACCGAATTAGAACAAATTTCTAAAAAATACGGAATCGGACTTAGAGCTTGCGGCTGTTTTGATTATTGGGATGAAAACGGATTCAAAGATATTATTTACAAAAGAGATTCTTCAAGCGGGGATTTAATAATTAAAGAATTAGTTTTTTCTGACGGTACAGTATGTGAGTTATAAGGAAGAAAAAATGATTGAAGTTAACGGTATTTACAAATTAAAAATAATTAAAGGAATGAAAGCTGATGAAAGCAATTACAAGGTTATTGCTGAATTTGAAGATAATCTTGTAGTTTGTGAAAAAATGGATGGATATATGGCAGGTTCACGCTGCGGTTTTTTAAAAGATTTTCTTATTGACCCTGAAAAACCCGATGATATTTATGCTCCAATTGAACTTGTTAAACAATAAAATGTGTCTAAATGATACAAAATCCACTCAATGAGTGGATTTTTGCTTTAATCAGAGGCATTAATGTCAATGTAAAACAAAGGAGACAAAATTATGACACTAAAAAATCAAGACAGAACAATGTTTGGAACAAAAATTTTAAACAACAAAACAAATGAAATCGGCTTACTGCTTTACACTTGGGATAATACATTCGCAGACAAAGATGTTCCTTTTGCAACTTGTGTTGATGAAAACGGCAAAAAATACAATATTGAAATGGATAACATTAGTCCGATTGAAGAATAAAAAAGAGGTCGACATGCAACTTTTGCAAGCCGACCTAAAGTGTCTTTATTAGTGGGTTTTGACAATAAAAAAAGCTCCAATAAAATATATCAAAAATTGGAGCAAAGAAGTGATGTGTTTTATACATTATTGAGGAGTTTAGGGGTTGGATTTTTCTGCATTTTTGTTAGTCAAACTTTTTTTGATAATCCTGTAAACGTGACGTTGAGTTATCTCACACTCAATTGCTAACTTGTTTATAGAAGACCTTGTTTTAACAAAGCATTCTGTGTCATTTCGTTGTTTGCTCTAACGTAAATTGCATCATTTCTTGTCGCCCACCACATTATTGAATGCGTTTTTCCAAGTCCGTGTTCGCCATATACAAGAGCAAGTTTTGGAATATTTGACGGAAGTTTCTGTATATGCTCCATTAGTGATACAAAATTTTTCACATTTTTTGTTTTTACAAATACATTTTTCATAATTTAATCTCCATATAAATTCATATATTCGTCACTTCTAATGTAATCCGTCAGCCAATTTCGGTCTTCGGGATTAGTGCAACCATGAGCAATTAACCATTCATATTTTTCAAAGTCGTTATTGAATAGTGGCTTGTTCATCTGTTGTTCACGAGGAGTTTGTTTTCGTTCACGCTTTGGTTTTGAAGGTATTTTTTGAAGAGGTTCACTCAAAGCCAATTCCTCATTTACCCCTTCAATTTCTAAAAGCTGAAGTTCTTCTTTTGGAAACATCTTTTTAACTTGTTTAATTAACCTATTTTTAACTTGTTGTTGTTTTTTGTACTGCTGATTGTATTCTTCCATATCTTTTACAGTTCCAAGAACTTTTGCCATCGGATGAACTTTTTGAACCCGATGTGCAACACACAAAAACTCGCCTTTCTTTGAATAAACGTGGATTTTTGATAAATCAAATAAAGAATATCTGATGTTGACCGTATCTCTCAATCCCAAAATACAATCACTTCTGTAGTGCATATTCAAAAACGTAATTCCATGCTTATTTATCGTTCTGCACTCGGTTTTCATCATTAAATCATTTAAAACATTCTTATTAATTTCTTGCTTTTGAACAGAATTAATCCTCTCTTGAATACTTTTTGAACGATCATTTGGACAAGGTTTTGAGTTATGAAAATCAAGCCAACAATTAATATATTTAATAACTTCTTGAACGGTTGGAATGTAATTATTAGTTAGTTTTTTGTGCCATTCCCTGTGTAACTTCTCTCCACGCTTTAACCACGCAGGTTTGTTTTCAATGCTTGTACCAATGTAGCTTGGCATCATTTTTTCAAATTCTTCTTGAAATTCCAAGAAAAATCTCTCAATAACTTTTGCTCTTGCATTATATGGTTTTGCAAAAACGGAATGGATACCTAAAGATGCGTACACTCCGTTAAAACCATCTTCCTCAAAATCGATATTCTGAAAATACTTAGACTTGAAAGCCTTTCCGTTATCTTGATACACTACTTTTGGAATTATTCCTAAATTAAGAATTGAGTTGCGAAGTGCACTTGCAATACATTGGGTATTCTCGCTCATCATAATTTCATAACCCACGAGTGCAGTGCTTTTCCAATCCAAAAAGCCAACGAGAGTTGCTCTTGTTGGTTTACCTGTAAACGGATTGATTACTTGAAAATTAAGAACATGACCATCTGCAATCAGAACATCGCCAACCTCAATTTTAGAAATATCACGTTCAATATACGGTTCAACTTTATCGTGGTAAGCTTTTTCGCCTTCTCTTAAGAGTACCCATTTTGAATAATTTGTCTTTTTAAAATGTTTTGCAAATCGTCTAAAAGTAAGTGAACAAGGGATGTTTTCATATCCTCTTTTTTCTAAAATATGAGTTGTTAATTTAATGGCTTTTCCAACACTGAATTTATTAGGATGCAGAAGATAATTCAGAAATATTTGTTTCATCTCGTTATTTAATATTGTGTTGTATTCGTTAAGCGGTTGGATTTTTCTTTGCGGAATCAAACCTTTTGTTCCATAATTTTCATAATTTTTCATCCAACGATAAATCGTTCCAATGGAAACTTCTCCCATAAATTTATACACTTGAGGAAGATACATTCCCGAATTATATAACTCAATAAATGTTGAATCAGCTTCTTTTTTAGTCGGATATTTTTTCCTAAAATTTTCTATGGCGGAAATTATATCTGCTCTTGCTAAAGCCGTTAATCTTGATTTTTCTGAAACAAAATTTACCTTATTATTTATCGGAACTAATGATGTTGATTGAGTTTTAATTTCTTCATTTTCAAGTTTTTCTTGAATTTCAGGCTCTAATGTTGAATAAAGAATTTCATAAGATTTGCCGCCCTGAACGGAAATTTCACGAGCAATGTATTTCCCTTTTTGAATTGCAAGTCTAATTGAGCGAGTACTTTTTAAGCCTTTTAGTTCTGCTATTTTGTTAATATTTATATATTCTTCAATCATCTTGTGACACAGATTAGCTCTAAGTTGATTGAATTGGAACAGTTATTATGACTGTTGCGTCTTTTTTGTATCAATTGAAAAAATTTTAAATTAATTTTTGCTTCCGAGTTTTTTGAAAAAATTTCCGACTCTATATTCAAAAGTCCTGTACCAAATTTCGCATTTCATCCGCCAAGGGTTAAAACACCACCTAAAACACGGCTATATCTACGTTTAAGCCAATTGTCCAATCTCAGACAAATTTGGACAGTTCAAGGACTTTTCAAGACAATTCAAATGCGAATTTTGGAACACTTCCGACAGCCACAATTCAAACACAAAGCCATTTTTCAGCAATTTCGCATTTTTGTAAAGTAACACTTAGTTTGATAATTATTAACAGATGGTTTGAGAATTTTTACCTTTTAAATATATTGATTTACATAAAATGTATGATTTTTATAAATTTTTGTAAAATTTTATTTTATTTCTTCGTTATCTTTTATATGATATAATGGAGGATTTCTCAAGAATGAAAAAAAACAAGGAAGTAAAAGTTATTGATTTATTTTGCGGTGTTGGAGGTCTAACTTGCGGATTAAAGAAAGCTGGTCTTAATGTAGTTGCAGGTTTTGATAGTGACGAAACCTGTCAATATGCATATGAGTATAATAATAAGGCAAAGTTTGTATGTGCTGATATATCAAACTTAGATAGCAAAGAAATTAAAAGATTTTATAAAAAAAATGATATAAAAATTCTAGTTGGTTGTGCGCCATGTCAAACTTTTTCTAAACAAACAAATAAATATAAAAATAGAGTACACGACAAAAAATGGACTTTACTAAATTATTTTACTCAACATATAAATAATATTGAACCTGACATTATATCAATGGAAAATGTTCCAGAATTAACTAAATTTGATATTTTTGATGATTTTAAAAGCAATTTAGAAAATAAGGGCTATAATGTATCATACCAAATTGTTAATTGTAGCGAATATGGATTACCTCAAAAAAGGAAAAGACTTGTATTATTGGCATCAAAACTGGGAAATATAGAATTGATTAAGCCAAATCCACATAAGAAGAAACGTAACGTTGAGGACGTTTTAAAAGGGTTGCCATATTTAGAAGCTGGTCAAGTTGATAAAAAAGATCCATTGCATCGATGTCCAAAATTATCTGAAATTAATATAAAAAGAATAAAACAGTCTAAGCCTGGTGGCACATGGCGAGATTGGGATAAATCCTTATTACTTGAATGTTATAAAAAACCATCCGGAGAAACTTATAGTTCGGTTTATGGTAGAATGCGTTGGGATACTCCCTCTCCAACAATGACAACACAATTTTATATATATGGAACAGGTAGATATGGACATCCTGAGCAAAATAGAGCACTGTCATTAAGAGAAGGAGCTATATTGCAAACGTTTCCACGTAATTATAAATTTGTCAAAAATGGTGAAACAATAACCTATAAAGTATTAGGTAGACAAATCGGGAATGCTGTTCCTGTAGACTTAGGCAAAATTATTGGAGAATCAATTCAAAAACATTTAAAGGAGCATACTATTGACAAATAATTTTCATTTTAATATTTCCTTAACAGTGTTGAATAGTTTAGGTCGAGATTTATACAGATCTGTAAATACTATACTTGGAGAGGCTATATCCAATTCTTGGGATGCTGATGCTCATAATGTATATGTATATATTGATCGTGATGCAAATAACTTAGTCATTAAAGATGATGGTATTGGAATGGATGCCAATGATTTCCAGAATAAATTTTTAAAAATAGGTTATTCAAAGCGAAAAAATGGTAATAATTCGTCACCAAAAGGAAGACCTTATATTGGACGAAAAGGTATAGGAAAGTTGGCATTATTATCTTGCTCCGAAAAAATACATGTAATTTCAAAAAAAATCAATACCGAATACATAGGTGCTATAATTGATAATACTCAGATTGATAAGGATATAAATCAAGATTTAGATACGCAAGAACATATACTAGATTCTGCGAGTACTGATACTTTTGGTAATGTAATAAATAATCATACACAAGGAACAATAATTAAATTTGAAAATTTAAATGCCGGAATAAGAAATCAAATAGGATTTTTTAGGAAAGTTATTGCTTTGTATTATAGATTTTCTCTAATTGACAATGATTTTAATATATACTTAAATGATGAACTTATTTCTTCTGATGAACTTAATGATTTGGTTGATGATACTCAAATATTTTGGATGATAAATGATTTAAGGACAGATCCATTAGTTGTTAAATTAATGAACAAAGATTCTAAAGAAATAAATATTGGCTCAGATTTTAATATAGAAATACCCGTTAAAGGATTTATTGCAAGTGTTAAAAAACCATCTGATATGAAAATGAGGGGAGCAATAGGAGAAAAACTTACTATAGATTTATTTGTTAATGGAAGAATGAGAGAAAAAGATATACTTAGACATGTTTCTATTAATCGTATTTACGAAAGTTATCTATATGGACAAATACACTTTGACGATTTGGATGATGAAAAGGATCGGTTTACAAGTAGTAGAGAAGGTATAAAAGCCGATGACGAAAAATTTCTTACATTATTAAATGAATTAAAAATCAATATTCTTCCTAAAATGGCAGATGAATGGGACAAAATACGTTTAGGGTTGAGAGAAGAAGGTGATCCTGAAAATCCTAGAAAGACACCCAAACAAAGGAAAGCTCAAAGTTTATATAATGAAGTAGCAAAAGATTACACTAATAATGGTAATTCTTTTACAGAAAATGAAACTACTGAAAATAGTAGTTCTAGTGAAAATTCAGACCAATCTTCTGATAGTTTAGAAAATATTAATACTGATAATGATGATACAACCATAACTACAGATTGTATTAAAGAATGGGTAGAAGAATTAAGTGATGATGCAGTTTTTAATGTTGAATCTTACACAGAGTGTTTTGTTTCTGAAAATTTAATTAGAAAATATATAAATGAAAAAACAATTTCTTTATCAACAGAAGCTCAAAACGAATGCACTAAAATGAAAAAGAAAGAAACTGATAGCAAAACTTCTGCAGGTATAAGTATAGATATTAGAAGAAATCCTACAGATGATTGCTATCTTGATATGGCAAATTTAGCTAATCTTATTGATAAACCACAAGGAAGGGATTATGAAGTTTCTCTAAGCAAAAAGGCTAAAGAATATAAACCTGTAAGAGATGCTGTGATGCATACATCCTTAATTACCAATGAAGCAAAGTTAAAATTAACATCTGTTTATAATGACATCAAAGCAAGATTGAAAAATTTGTTTTATGGGAACTAACACAAACCTTCACATTCAAAGATTTGTTTTCTTGTTTATACTATAATTAACCCATGCAAAAGTTTTATGAAAAAGACGATATAACTTTATTTCAGGGTGATTGTATTGAAATTTTGAATAGAGCAACTCCTGAATCTGTTGATATGATTTTTGCAGATCCGCCATATATGCTTTCTAATGGCGGAATAACCTGTCAATCCGGCAAGGTTGTTTCTGTCAACAAAGGAAAATGGGATGAAAGCAAAGGTTTAGATGAAGATTTTGAATTTCATCAAAGATGGATTAATGCTTGTAAAAGAGTTTTAAAACCCAACGGAACGATTTGGATATCAGGAACTTATCATTCAATCTATGCTTGTGGTTTTGCTTTGCAAAAATCAGGATTTAAAATTCTAAATGACATTTGTTGGTTTAAGCCTAATGCTTCTCCAAATATGAGTTGCAGATATTTTACGGCAAGTCACGAAACTCTATTATGGGCAAGAAAAGACCCAAATGGCAAACATACTTTCAATTACGAAGCAATGAAAAATGGGGATTGGGGCGATGATATTCTTAAAAAGCCAAACAAGCAAATGCGTTCAGTTTGGCAAATTGATACTCCAAAACCTTCTGAAAAGGAATTCGGGAAACACCCGACTCAAAAACCTTTAGAATTGTTAAGACGCATAATCCTTGCTTCAACGAACATTGGCGATTTAATACTCGATCCATTCACAGGAAGCTCAACTACTGGTACAATGGCATTAGAGTTAGGTAGGAAATTTATTGGAATAGATTTAGAGAAAGAATACTTAGGCCTTTCTGTTAAAAGGTTTGAGCAAGTATTTTCAAAGAAAGACAAAGTATGGCAGTAGTTCTTGAACAATTGAAAAGTGAAACATATCCGATTGTTAAATGGGTTGGTGGCAAACGTCAGCTTATGTTTGAACTAATTAAAAACATGCCAAAATCTTACAACAAATATTTTGAACCTTTCATTGGCGGCGGTGCTTTATTCTTTGAATTACAGCCGGAGCAGGCTTATATTTCCGATATGAATGAGGAATTAATTAACCTTTATTCAGTTGTTCGAGATAATGTTTATGAACTTATTAATGATTTAAGCAAACACGAAGTTTCAAAAGAATATTTTTTAGAAATTCGAAATATTGATAGAACCGAAAAATATTTAGAATTGTCAGATGTAGAAAGAGCAAGTCGTTTTATTTACTTGAATAGAACCTGTTTTAACGGCATGTATAGAGTAAATTCGCAGGGGCAGTTTAATGTTCCGTTTGGGCATTACAAAAATCCTCGTATTATTGATGAAAACAATCTTTTGAATTGTTCTGAGCTATTAAAAAAGACTGAAATTAAATGTGCTGATTTTTCAGAAATTTTAACTAAAGTCAAAAAAGGTGATTTTGTTTATTTTGACCCTCCTTATGTGCCGTTAAATGAAACTTCAAATTTCACTTCGTATACCAAAGATGGTTTTGATATTGATATGCAATTCAAACTGCGCGATGTCTGCGATGAATTGGACAATAAATGTGTTAAATTTATGCTTTCAAATTCAGATACAAAATTAGTAAATGAATTATATGCAAATTATGAAATTAAAAAAGTTTTTGCTTCTCGCCAAATCAATGCAAATGCAGATGGTAGAGGTAAGATTACAGAAGTTTTAGTGAAAAATTATTAATCCTTATCTTGCAAGATTCTCTTTAAAAAAGATGTTCTGGCATAAAAAGCTCTTGTTTTTGGAGCACCATTCCCTTGACCTTTGGTGCGTGGTTGAATCCATTTTCCCATTTTGCCTGTAAGAGCATTAAATCCTTTTGTTTTCAAGCAATCTCTTGTTTCCTCATAATCTGCTTCAATTTCAGAATACAATTCTTGATTCTTATCAATATCAAATTGAAATGCGCTTAGTAATTCAGAATGTGGTTCTGATGTCGCATACCACATTCTTGTAATAACCAATAAACAATTTAACTTCAGTTTTAAATGACTATTTGCAAAATCGTTATTGATAACATCATCTGGATTTATCATTGTTATAGCCATAGTTTCTTTCGGAACAATTAAGCCAGATTTTAATTTTTTCATAGAAACTGTTTTTAATTCCCAATCTCCAAAATCTGGTGATTGCAAACAATTACGAGGTAAGCCTAAATGGCATTCTACAACATGACCAACCCAACCTTTATTTTTCTTACCATCTTTGAACAAAGTAACACCACAGGTTTCTGCGATTTCTACTAAATCTTTCCCGATAATTTCTTGTAACTTTTTAGTTGCTTCATCTCTATTCATAAAATTATTTTATTGCAGGCAAAATAAATAAACAACCCATGCTAGAAAGTTTATATGTCCATATGTAGCTTCTTTTATATTTTCACTAGCTTTCCTCTGTCTTTGTCGGTAGCGTGTTATGTGTCAAAAGGAGGGTAGATTATGAAAGAGGTTACCTCCTTCTCTTGAAAACACCCATAAATCGTAATGTTCCGCAATATATTTTCTCGCAAAACGACGATAAGTCATATCACAACAAAAATCAGTCATTCCTCTTTCCTGTAAAACATATTTTGTCAATTTTATTGCTTTGCCTATATTTGTTTGATTTGGATGTAGCAAAAATTTCAAAAATACTTCTTTTTCAATATCAGAGAGTTGTGTACTTTTTGAATATCCTTGGTATTTATTCAGCAAAACTTGCCAATTATCATTACAATCTTTTAACTTTTTATTCCATCTAAACATAGTAGAAGGACTTACGTTGTTGATTTTTATGTAAGCTTGAGAATTCTTATAATGTACATCATAGATTTTTATGAAATCTTTTACTGATTCAACTTTCCCGCCTTTGTAGTTAATTGTAAAACTTCGCCATTGCATAACTAAATCAAACTTAGTTAAAGCCAGTTTTTTAGCTTCTTCAGAATATTGGATATTTTTTAAAGAATTTGAAACTTTTTCTTTTTGAACTTTTATTTTATTCTGAACTTCAATGTCTAAACTAGGAATAAATATCTCATACCATTTACAAACTTTTCTAACTTGATACTTCCCTTTCCTAATATTTTGACGAATTGCGCTTGTTGAAATATCTAATATTTTGCTTAGCTCGTTTGTGGTTATCCAATTACAATCCATATTCTCCTCCAAATTGTTAAAAACATTTAAATATAGTTGGAATGGCAAAGTCTAGATACAAATTATAATAGACATGTCACATGATTAGTTTACTAGAATAATATATGATAATATTCTACTAAAATTTATTTGTGATATTATATTTGCATGGACAATATGGAACCAGAATGGGCTAAATATATTACTGAAGAATCTATTGAACATGAGGAATTACAAACTCTAATTTCAATTATCGGTTTTGAAGCAACCAAGAAAATTATGTTGCACTATGCTGGAAGAGATTTTTTCATCCCAAAAACAGTATTGATGAAATATAAACACCAATATATTTTGGATAACTATGATGGAACAAAACGTTCCAGAATCAAACTGGTAAGGGCTTGTGGAATTACTGAAGGTTATATATTTAAAATTATAAAAAAATATAATGGTAAAAATGCTTTGTAATTTTATTTGCTTCTGTTTCTTCTGTTTATTTTTTAAATTTACTTCTGTTTGAGTAATGTTTTAATGCTGTATTCTCAAACCATGTGTTACTTTTTTAAATGTCTATAAATCACTATTATTGTTGAATTTTATTTATTAAATTAAAATAAATTTATAGCATATTGAGATAAAAACTTCCGTATCTTTAAAATTGACTAAAATTTTAACACTTGAGAATTTGCGTTTCCGACTTTGTTGTCTATATTTCCGACTATTTTCTTCTACTGTCAAACTAAGTGTTATCTTACAAATGTGTTAGCAAAATTTCAAAATTCCTAAAACGGACATTTTGCGTAAAATACCCATACTAAATGTCTTGCCCTAAAATTGGGTAAAATACTCTTTGTATATGGAAAAATAGGAGTTGCTTAAAATAATCGCACTATCTGTCTGACCATTAAAAGTCCGATTTCGTCCATTTTAAAAGACACATAGTTTGGTTATTTCCTACCCCTCAAACTCAAGCACCAAGCGAGTTTACTTAAAAAAACCGCTTTATCCGTCCGACCCAAACTACACATTAAAATACAATTTTACCCGCCCTCTCGCATTTGTCCTGTCAAAGTATATTCAACCCCACAGAAGAAATCTTCATTTTACACACTCCTAAACTTAAAAAACACTTATCTAATAAATGGCGGGAACGACGAGGCTCGAACTCGCGACCTCATGCGTGACAGGCATGCGCTCTAACCAAACTGAGCTACGCTCCCACTTATTCCATTGTTATTGCCAAGAATAATCTCGACAAGTTTTATTATAATATACTAAAAAAATTTTTGCAAGACTTTTTTAAAATTTTTGCGCAATTTTTTATTTTGTCACGTTTTACTAAAAATATGAAAACAAATAGTGTGAATTTTACCTCAAGATGTCCGGAAATTAGACAAGCACAATGGGTTTGTCACAATATTAACGTGAATTTTCCACATCTGTCTACCACAAGAATTGCACCATTTGTTGATAAACTTGAAGATAAATTTCCTGAAGTTCATGATAAATTTGTTTCAACAAACCGTCTTGTTGGCGAACTTCCTCAAATCACTAATAATGAAGAAAAGAAAGTGTTTCAAATTTTTTCTTGGATGAGAAAACTCACAAGAACACTTAATCTACGACGAAAAGAAATGCGCCCTCTTATCGGAGATTATGCAAAAATGTCAGATGTTTTGTCACAATTTAAGCATACAAAACTCGCTAACTGTGGTGAAAATGCAAAATTATCAGAATTAATTATGAGATTAAATGGACATGAAAATGTTTATACAGCAGGCATAAAAATTGGAGATCAACACGTTGATCACGTTGTGTGCTTCTTTAATAAGGATGGAAGCAAATTTGACGGAACAATAAAAAATAACAAAACTATCATAATAGATTCTTGGTTAAACGAAGTCGACTTCGCAAATAATATGCTAATAAAATATAAAAATATATATAAAGATTTTATGTTTATACCAAAAGACGGCAAATTATCTTTTAGAAACGTTAAAAGTCTCGATTTAACAAAAAAAGAACTCGCTCAATTTGCGAACGAGTTCACTAAGTTAGTAAGTAAATCTTATTAGTTATACAATGGTGCAAGTTTTTTGGATTGTTGAGGTATTACACCTTCCTCTATTGATTGATATACTCTGTAATCAATTACAGGGAAACAATTATCAATGCTTTCAATCTCTTTTAGTGCACCATCATCTATATTTCCATTTTCAATCATGTCAGCAATTTTTTCAAATCTGTCAACATGCTCTCTAAATCTATCGGTTGCATAGTCTTTAGCCTGCCAAGTTGTGATCAAGAAAGGCCAATCTGAACTTTGCAACAACAGATTTTCTCTTGAAAGTTGATTTAATGCTCTGTGAAGAAGCTTATTATCAGGAATTTCCGAATATTTATCCGCAATTGCTGACATACGTTTTTCACAAGCATGAATTATTGGCCACATCCATTCTGTCAAATGGTTGTTCCATACGTAGAAGTGACCGCCTTGTCCCCAAGAGCTTTCAGGGATTTGAATAGCTTCTTTTGGAGGATGAGAGTGAACATATTCACCTGCAGTCATTCTTTCAACTTCCGGTAGATATGTATTGAATTTTTTAATAACTTGTTTAATAAATTCAACACCTTCAAACCACCAGTGTCCAAACAATTCAGTATCAAATGACACCATTACCAAACCTTCTTTGCCTGTAGCTTTTTTGTAATCGTTTAGCATGTGATAAATTAATGTTGTGTAGTGGTCAGAGTTTTCATTAATTTTGTTTAATGCCAAAACAGGGTCATAGAGCATTTTGTCACCTAAATCGGTTTTTGGAGAAGTAATTCTCCAGTAATGCATACCTGAGTTTGCATCTTTTCTATGGAATTCTCTAAAGCATCCGTCACCGGGATAACCGTCTGCAGCAGACCAAACCTGATAACCTGCTCTTTCGTTTCTGCCCATAACAGCAACCTGAGCATCAGGAAGCCAGTAAGCAGCGTAAGTATCATAACCTGTAGCAGGACGTTCCGGAAGTGGAATATATTCAATATTACCGTAAACTCCGATAACACGTCTGTTACCGATAGAATTTCCACCTTCAATTACGTGAGATTCAGTAAAGAAGTACTCAATATCATTATTTTGAAGTGTAACTTCAATTGCGGGACGCCAATGTTTTTGACCATCTTTACCCACATATTCATAACCTTGTCTGTAAGCACATTCAGGCAACCAGCATCCGCAAGCTTTTTTACCAAATAATCTTTTTGTAGTATCGGAACCGACTTTAAACTGTGCATTCAAGTTTGCATCAGTAGCCAACAACGGAGAAAATCCGTGAGTTGCCCCTGAAGTTGTAATTTCAATACAACCTAAGTCTTGATATTTTTTGAAAGCGGCAATCAAATCCATGCCATATTTGTTTATGAAACAATCTTTGATATTTGTGAACCAGTCAAAATAATATTTTGCAAGATATTTCAAATGTTGAGAGTGAGGAACTTTTTCATCAGGATACCTTTCCAAATCTTTTGAAACTTTTGCAATTCTGGAATCCAAATACTTAACAAACCCATGTTTAAGATGTTCATCATTAAGTTGTTCAGCCAAAATCGGAGTAATACCGACAGTTAACTTAGCCTTAATTCCTTCATCATAAAGTTCTGAAATAGCATTCAATAACGGAATGTAAGTTTCTGCCATACATTCATAAAGGTTTTCTTCCCCGAAAGGCCACATACCGGCTTTTCTGTAATAAGGAAGATGGCTGTGTAACATAAATACGAATTGTCCTACTGACATTTGCGCCTCCATATCTTATTTTAAACAGAATTATTATATAACTATAATTCTTTCTTATATATTATTTATACCACAAGCGGGTAAAAAATATAATCCTTTAGAACTAATTCTGTCGAATACTGTTACAAAAGTTAAAAAAGTTTTAAAAAAAGTACCGAGTTCATGATGGTTTGCTTCGCAAACGAAGAATTACCCTCTCCCACAGGAGAGGGAATTTATTTCAGTTTGCGTAAGCAAACCGTAATGAACTTATTCACTTATTCACTTCAAATAAGCAATAATAGTGCGTATAAACGCACCCTCCACCCTCTAATCACCTACACACAACGCACCATAATTTTCATCTGTATCTCCGGTTAAAAGACTGCCATTGTAGAAATATATTGCACACCCGCCGAAGTGAGTTGTTTTGCACTCGTTTGAAGACCAGATAATACCGCTTTGAGGAAGTTCGGCATAATTATTTTTTTGATTATAGATGTTTTTTAATGTTCCATAGTCAGAAAGTATCATGCCAATGTCGTCACAGGCTTTCTTCGCACCAGCCCAATAGTTGGTTGCACAACCTGGATTACTTGTCCCTTTACTATCATATTTTGCATATTTAATACCATCACAAGTATCAATAGCCTCATAACTGTTTCCAAGAACAACTACGCATCCAACTCCAGCGACATCAATGCCTGCACAGCCTTTAGAAAACTTTGCAGCCTTAAATGAGCGTATGTCGTGGTATTTGTTGTCACGAGTCTCGCTGTTCGGACCTTTTCTTCCGTTGACGTCCATAACAAAATCTATTGCACTTGTCGTATTTGTCGTGTATGCAAAATCTTGACTTTTGCCAAAACCTACAGGTAATGACTTGTTTGATGCAACTATAACATCTCCGAAGTCCATGCCTTGGCTGTCTTGATTATAAGTTAAGATGATTGAAGCACCATCTGCAAGCACAAGTCCAACATTGTCACTTGTATTACCTTTAATACCTAAGTTCCTTCCCGTTTTAGCTTTACTAACTTCAAATTCCTCACCGTCTGCTGTCGTAACTTTTTCTGTAGGCCAACAATCGGCAATATTTGATGCAGAACATCTTTTTGCGATTTTTAAATGTTTTTGCAGTTCATCCACAAAATCATCTGTTGTCGCATAAGTGCCCAATAATCCCATTGCTTTCATTTTATCAGTTGCCTGAGTGATTTTATATGCAATATTTGCCTGACGGTTGGAATTGATGCGTTCTGTGACGTTTGTCAGCAATGTAGGCATCGTAATCGCCGCAACGACGCCGATGACGCC
>CAYPDZ010000031.1:0-8695 GCA_964409575.1 uncultured Muribaculaceae bacterium
GCCCCTTGCGGGAGAGGGCTAGGGTGAGGGGTAAAGACTCTGCGATTGCGGATCGTGCTTCGCTTGTCCGCAATGACGAGAAAAAAGCCGCCTTTACTCTAGCCGAGGTCTTGATAACATTAGGCATCATCGGAGTTGTGGCGGCAGTTACCATACCTGCTTTGATTGCAAATTATCAAAAACACCAAACTGTTGTGCGTTTAAAAAAAGCATATTCAACAATTTCTCAGGCATTAACAAGAGCACAGGTTGATTATGGTGATTTTAGTATTTGGGATAGTCTGTCAGATGAGGAAGACATTGGTAAGAATATTACATTATCACATGATGTCGAAACATATATCCTTCCTTATTTAACCAATGTTTTATCTGCAAAACTTACTTCACTTGATGACATAGGATATGCAAGTTATGTGACTGTTGACGGAAAGTTTAATACCAATTTATGGTCAAGAATTGATAAAAAATATATAATAGAAATGTCAGATGCAACTACATATTGGTTTTCAAGAAACTTTAACGGTAATATGCTTATTTACATTGATATTAACGGTATTAAACGAAAAAATGTCTGGGGGAAAGATGCATTTATATTTAATATGGTTAATAATAAATTTTTACCATATGTTTTTTCCTCAAGTGGAGAAACTAGAGAAGCGGTTCTGAACGGATGTAAAACAGATGGCAGAACTTGCGGTGCTTTAATTATGATGGATGGTTGGCAGATAAAAGATGATTATCCTATCAGATTTTAAATATATTTTCATCCTTCAAATCACTACGCTTCACAACCAAACCACATTTTGAGCATGCCAGAATTTCTCCGGTGCTATCGACAGGCAGAAAAATATGTTCACAATTTTCTTCTGCACTTTCATCTTGAGCAAACGGGTCAAAATTACTCTTGCGAGTGTACTTTTTACCTTGAATATATTTTGTTATGAGTTCAAATAAATACATAATTTACAATTCAAAACTATCAGGAAGCATTTCTTGAAGCGTCTTTACAGCAATACCATTGTCTGTTTCCAAAATGATATCCAAGCCATCTGACGAAACAAATTCACTCATAACCTGACGACAAGCTCCGCAAGGTACACAATATTTCATTTTGGGAGAATAAATCGCCACTGCCCTTATTTTTCTTTCACCATTTGCGATAGCTGTACCAATAGCGTTGCGTTCAGCACAAATTGTCATACCATAACTTGAATTTTCAAAATTACATCCCGTATATGTCTTGCCGCTTTCTGCTAAAACACAAGCTCCGACAGGAAATTTTGAATACGGTACATAAGCAAATTTTGAGGCTTCTTCCGCCAATTTTATCAATTCTTCATAGTTCATAAACATAGTTTATATTTTTTTGTATAAAAATCCATCCCTTAATTATATGAATTATGCTATAATAAAATTATGAAAATTTTGGTTAAGTTATTTTTTATATTTTGTCTTTTAATCATGCCTGCATACGCACATGATATTTTAGTCTTACCGGCAGATTTGTTACAGACAAAAGAAAATTATTACAGCTTTGATGAACCGTCAGAAATTGTTGCAAATGATATTATAAAAGAATTTGGCAAAACAAACGGAAAACTAAAATCTTTTGACCTTTACGACATAAAATCAAAATTTAACAGTAACCAAAAAATAAAAAATGCTTTAACAAAATACAAAAACAACAACATTGACTACGAAGCTTTTAAATCAATCGGAAAAGATTTCGGTTGCAATTATATTTTACTTGTCAACAGTTCTGTTATGACTAACAAAAACGCTCTAAGACGCAATTTGTGGGAAGTTTTGGAAGTTTCAACCGCTTTTGAAATAATATATCCGTACAGGCTTGAAACTTCAGTTGTTTTGTTAGACAGCACAAACGAGCTTGTAGTGTGGAGTAATAATTTTTCAAGCAAACTTGGAACAAACAGTAACGAGTTTTCAGCAAAAAACATCGCACAAGCATGTGCCGAATACGAAAAAATAAAACTGTATTCACAAACTGTTGTTGCACCTTCTGTTTCGCAAAATATTTTGTTAAGATTTTATCCAAAATCCATTCGACCGCTTCAAACCGAAATTGACGCATCCGGCGGAGCATTAAAATATGAACGCACAATTCCCGAAAAACCAAGACTCAAACCACGAGAGGAATTCTACGGCGACATGCTTTACGGAATTTGATTATTAATCGTATCTCTGCGTTTTTCAACATTTTCCAGTTGATTTTGTCTGAAATTATCAGTTGGTTTTATTTTATTTTGAGAATTTTGCAGAGTATTACTGTTTTCAATTTCATCTTTTTTCATTTGTTTTTCAGGCTTGTTAATCATCTGTTTCATTTCGACTTGAGCCGGAGTATTTGCAGAAATTTCATCCAACTGTTGAAATCTTTCTCGCGCATCAAAAAACGCTATCAAACAAATTACAAATACAGATAAATATATAAACATTTTTTTCATAAAATTAACCTTTCCGCACCAATTTAAATCGTATTATCAAAAAAATAAATTAATCACTTGCATAAAATTTTACAAAATGCTAAAATGTCTATAGAGAAAGGGAGAAAATTATGGCAAGATTAATCAGACCAAGCTGGGCAATAAGATGTGTTCAGTCAGGATGCAAAACTTTATTTGAAGTGGCAAAAGTAGAAGACGGCAAACAGCAAGAAGTTGTATGCCCAAATTGCGGAGAACATTACGTTTATCCGATTTATGATGAAGAAAATAAGGATTAATGGATAAGCGTTACAATCAGTTTAGCGCACATTTGAAAGAAAAATTCGGCGTTAAGGTTTATAAAATAACACTTGACGCCGGTTTTTCGTGCCCAAACAGAGATGGAACAATTTCAACTGGCGGTTGCATTTTTTGTGATGATGGCGGAAGTTTTTCTAAAGCACATTCAAATCTTTTGTCAATAGAAGAACAGGTTAATGTAGGTGCTCAGAACTTAAAAGAGCGATTTAAAGCTGAAAAATTTATGTCGTATTTTCAGGCTTTTTCAAACACCTACAAACCTGTAAATGAGCTTGAAAAAATTTATAATTCAGCACTCAATCATCCTGATATTGTCGGAATTTCAATCGGAACACGTCCTGATTGTGTTGATAATGAAAAGATAAAACTAATTTCGAGTTATAAAGATGATTATTATACGTGGATTGAGTATGGACTTCAATCAATTCACAACAAAACTCTGCAAAAAATAAACCGCGGGCATGATTATGAATGTTTTTTAAGAGCTTATGAAAAAACAAAGGAAGCTGGAATTAATGTTTGTGTGCATGTGATTTTTGGGATGTGGGAAACACATGACGAAATCATGCAAACCGCTCAAGAACTTGCAAGACTAAAGGTCGACGGGGTAAAAATCCACATGCTCTGTGCACTTGAAAATACAAAATTTGCTCAAATGTACAAAAACGGCGAAATCAAGTTTATGAGTGAAGATGAATATATTCAAACAGTATGTGATTTTTTGGAATATCTTCCTAAAGAAACAACAATCCACCGCCTTGCAGGCAACGGTTTTTCAAAAACTCTCATCGCACCGCAGTGGTTGAATAAAAAATTTGATTGCTTAAATAAAATAGATAGAGAATTTTTGAAAAGAAAGACTTTTCAAAGTAGCAAATACTGTCATTCTGAACTTGTTTCAGAATCTTGTATCAAGTGCGATAATATAAGATCCTGAAATAAATTCAGGATGACAAATATTAAAATTATTAATAATCATATTTACAAATAACGTTCGCTGTGAAATAATAAAAACAAATGTAACATTTTTTTACGAAAATTGGATTAGGGTAGCAAAAAAAAATATTGACACTTGTTAGGTTAATGGAAAATCGGAGAATAATATGTTAACAATACAGCCTAAAGTTTTAAACAATTATCATCCTGCATTCAAGGCTTTAAAAGAAGAACCTGAGGAAAAGTCTTTTAACCTTGCAGAATTAGACGAGGATACGTATGAGTCAATGCGTGATGAATTGGAAGATCAACGTGACGATTTGGAAGAATTGGCTGAAAATGAAGAATTCAAACTACCAAAACCTGTTAATAAAGCTTTAAAATGCGGAGCTGTTGTGACAACCGGACTTTTAGGCGGTATGGCTACAGGATGGGGTACAAAAAAATCTCTTGTAGGCTTGAACAAACTTGGCAAAACTAAAGCTGTGCAAGGTCTCAAAAAACAAACTTTAGATTGCAAAATCAAAACAGTTAAAACTGCAAAAAGTCTTAAAACAAAATTCTTAGACTCAAAATTCTATACAAAAATTTCAAACTCCATAGCTAATGGCTGGCAAAAATTTGGAGAAAAGAAAATCGGAAAACCAATTGTGAAATTCTTTAATACAGTAGGTTCCGGTATAAAAACAGCCTACAAAAAAGTTGCATCTGGCTTAAAACAGGCTTGGAACAGTATTCGCGGAGTAAAAAAAGAAAGTTGGGAAAATGCTACCGTTAATACAGTCGGTGTATCAGGCGGTATCGCATCAGGTGTAACAGCATTGAAAGAAAAAGGCGGAGATAACGATTAGTATGCCTATTTCTTTTGATACAGCAAATATAGCATTTACTGGCAAAGAACGCTCTCAAAAGCAAAAAGATGCCGAAAAAAAAGTTGTAACCGGTGGTGGTGCCGTTGCAGCAACTGCTTCTGCCGCTCGAATGAAAGCTACAAAATCGGGCTTTGACATGTTCTCATCGGCAAGTAAAGTTTCAAAAGGCATGAGCACAGTTACAAGCACTGCTAAAACTGCAAGCAAAATTTCAAAACAATCCAGAAGCTTATGGGCTAAAGTCGGCGAAAATGCTCGCTGGGCAAAGAATGCAATTCTTAATTGGGGTAAAAACGTAAGCAATATGAAATTAATTAAACCTCTCGTTAAAAGTCCGGTATTTAGAGGTGTTGCCGGCGCGTTGGGTTACGGTTTTGGCGTAATAACATTGATTGCCGGTCTGTCTGATATTACAAAAGTTGCATCCGATGCTGTCGAAAAAATGGAATAATAAATTTTCGTGCTAAACTAATTTTATGCAAGATTTTATACTGAGAGGACTTAAAAATGCAAATGTAGAAACTGAGTTAAACCGCATCGGTTTTGACAAGTCTTACATTGGACATGCGGCTGAAAAATATGGTTATAAAAATGTAAAAATTTATAATCTTTCACCTGCACAGGCAAATATATTAAAGCAAACAGCACTTTCTGTCGGTTGCGATTGCGCTACACACAGAGAAGTAATAACCGGCAATGTCGAAAAATCCGATTGTATTTTGGGCGGAAGTGTTTCTGAGATTAAAAAAGTCGCAGAAAAGTTACAATTTCAGCCGTTTGGTTTGAAAGAACTCGGTGAAAATTTAAAAATATCATGTCCTCCCCTTGAGGGAGGACCGAAATCTTCGATTTCGAGGAGGGGTACAAAGCTCGTCGGCATTCTCAACATCACCAACAACTCCTTTTCTGACGGAGGGCTTTACAACAACTTTGAAAAAGCTAAAGGACACCTTTTGGAAATGATAAATGACGGCGCTGATATAATTGACATAGGTGCAGAAAGCACAAAACCCTATTCAAGCGCAGTACCCGCAAAAGAACAACTTGAAAAACTTCTTCCAATTGTTGATTTTGCAAAAGACAAAACAATAATAAGTATCGATACGCGCTCTGCCAAAGTCGCGGAAGAATGCATAAAAACCGGTGCACACATAATAAATGATGTTTCCGGGTTGGATTATGACGAAAAAATGGCAGACGTAATTGCAAAATACAACGTTCCTGTAATCATTCAACACTCAAAAGGAACTCCTGAAAATATGCAAAATTCCCCACAGTACAACGATGTAATAGAAGAAATTTTTCTTGAATTACATAAAAAAATCCATTTTGCACATTCAAAAGGTATCGAAAAAATTATCACAGATCCCGGTATTGGGTTTGGCAAAACCGTAGAAAATAATTTTGAAATAATCAAGCGAATTGAGGAATTTAAAACTCTCGGTTGCCCGATAATGCTCGGAATTTCAAGAAAAAGCTTGCTTGGAAATTTGAAAAATAACGACGAAAAAGATATATTCACCGTTGCAATAAATACGATAGGCGCATTGAGCGGTGTTGATTACTTGCGCGTACACAACGTAAAACTTCATAAAAAACTACTTTCAATACTTGAAAATTTTAAAAAATAGTTTATAATGAGAATAACATGAGGGAAAAAGCTTTTACATTATCGGAAGTCTTGTTGACAATAGCTATAATCGGTGTTGTTGCCGCATTGACAATGCCGGGAATTGTTGCACACTATAGAGCGCAATATTACGTTGTTCAACTCCAAAAAGCAATAAGCCAATTTGAACAGGCTATGCAAAATATTATAGTAAGGCATGAATGCGTGGAATTACTTTGCGCAAAGGCTTTTGACGGGAATGTTGATGACAGCGATTGGAACGACAGTTTTGAGCAAGAAATCAAAAAATCCATTAAGGTATTAAAAACAGCCAAAAACGGTACTGTTATGAATGAGTCAATAACATCAGTTTTACTAAAACCAAAAACTGACACAACACAAAATGCTGACTGGAAAAGTTCAACAGGATTTAAATTTACAACAGTAGACGGTGTTTTTTATCTCATTGAACCAAAACAGTGCACAGATGCGCCGTATGCCAAATTAAGCACACTCAAAAATATTTGTGCAGATGTTACAATAGACATAAACAGTATAAATTTGCCAAACCAGTACGGCAGAGATATTTATAAATTTATTATGGGACAAAACGGACATCTTTACCCATATTATGGTAGTGATTTTGCTCGCGCAATGCATGGCGATGCAGATTTGACAAGTAACAACTATTGACGAAATGATGCAAGCCTTTGCGCTTCCGACAATATTTTAAACTTTGCACCCGCAAACGTTTCCGGTCTCGGATGTGCAGCAAGAATTATGGAAACAAGTTGGAAAATGACTTATTAACTTTGCCATAATATTTTTTTATGCTAAAATTATCTCATAATAAGGAGATAATGATGGAAGATTTAAGAGATAAATACGAAGTAGTAATAGGTTTGGAAGTTCACGCACAATTGAAAACCAAATCAAAAATTTTTGCACCGGACGGATGTGAATTCGGTCACGAACCAAACTCTCAAACAAGCCCGATTACTTTAGGCATGCCTGGAGTTTTGCCGGTATTGAACAAAGAAGTCGTTAATATGGGTATTTTGACAGGTCTTGCACTAAACTGTGAAATCCCGGAACGTTGCAAATTTGACAGAAAACAATATTTTTATCCGGATCTTCCGAAAGGTTATCAAATTTCACAATACGATGAACCGATTTGCATAAACGGATATCTGGACGTAAAAGGCAAAAGAATTGGTATCACACGTGCACATTTGGAAGAAGATGCAGGAAAACTTGTTCACGCAGGTGCAGATGGACTTGCTGGTTCATCTTATTCACTTGTTGATTTAAACCGTGCAGGCACTCCGCTTCTTGAAATCGTTTCCGAACCTGATATGCGTTCATCTGAAGAAGCAAGGAATTACATGGAGGAATTGCGTAACATCGTTCGTTATATCGGAGTTTGCGACGGCAACCTTGAGGAAGGTTCAATGAGATGTGATGCAAATATTTCTATCATGCCAAAAGGTTCTAAAGAGTTCGGCACACGTGCCGAAATCAAGAACGTAAACAGTTTCTCGGCACTCCAACGAGCAATCGAATACGAAATTGACAGACAAATTGAAATCGTTGAAGAAGGCGGACAAGTTGTTCAAGAAACCAGATTGTGGGATGACAACTCTCGTGAAACCCGTTCCATGAGAGGCAAAGAAGATGCTCACGATTACAGATATTTCCCCGAACCTGATTTGATGCCACTAAAAATTTCACGCGAATGGGTGCAAGAAATCAAAGACAAAATGCCTGAACTTCCTCAAGCTAAACGCGAACGTTACATGTCTTTGGGCTTGAGCGAATACGATGCATCAGTTATCGTTGAACAGATGGGACTTGCATTGTTCTTTGACGAAGTTTTGAAAACAGGAGCTTCTGCAAAAATCGCCGTAAACTTCATTATGGGCGAAATTGCCGCATATTTAAAAGAAGAACATATTGAAATTACGGATACAAAATTAACTCCGGAAAATCTTGCAGAATTGATTTCATTGATTGAAAAGAACACGATTTCAAACAATATCGGTAAACAAATCATTATTGATATGATGAAAGACGGCGAAAAAGCATCTACAATCGTTGAAAAACGTGGTTTGAGCCAGATTTCGGACGAAAGTGCAATCAAAGAAATTTGCCAAAAAGTGGTTAATGCCAATCCTGATCAAGTTGCAAAATATAAGGCTGGAAAAGTTCAATTGTTAGGCTTCTTTGTCGGTCAGGTAATGAAAGAAACCAAAGGCAGAGCCAACCCGAAAGCTGTTAATGATTTAATGAAAGAGATATTAGAGTAGGCAAATACCCTCCCTTGAGGGGAGGGTGGAAATCTGCGCGAGTCCGCAGAGAAAGCGAAGCGTACCTGTTTAATGCGGACGAAGCAAGACAAGATTTCCGGGTGGGTGAAATGTTATTTAACAACAAACCAAAATCAAGCATGGAAACAGAGATTTTTGAGCAGGCAAATGTGCTCGAAAATTTGTTAAACACCCATGTAAACGATA
>CAYPDZ010000031.1:8795-16338 GCA_964409575.1 uncultured Muribaculaceae bacterium
ATTTTTGAGCAGGCAAATGTGCTCGAAAATTTGTTAAACACCCATGTAAACGATAACAATTACATACTTTTTGATATTCCGTCAGATATTAAAAAAGTTGTGATTGTTGCGAGCGGTTCTTCTTATCATTGTGCACGTTTTGCAGCCGACTTGTTCGGCAATATCGCTAATATTGAGGCTCGTGCGATTTATTCAAGCGAATTCCTCTTAAAATCAGCAGTTCCGCATGAAAGCGATATTTTATATGTATTTATCACCCAATCCGGCGAAACTTCTGACACAAATTCCGCGCTCAAAAAAGCTAAAGAACTTGGAATGCGTACACTTTGCATTACCAATAAAAAAGGGTCGACAATTTGGGAGGCATCAGATTTTAAAATTGACTGTTGCGCCGGTGAAGAAAGAAGCATTGCCGCGACAAAATCTCTGACCAGTCAAATGCTTTGTTGTACATTGCTTGTGCTGAAATACGCAGCACACAAAGGTGTTGATATTGCACCATATTTGAATGAACTCAAAACTCTTTCTACGATGGTAGAAAAAACTTATGAACTCCATCCGCAAATCAAAAAAGTTGCAAAATTTTTGTCTGGTTTCAAAAATATCGTTGTGACTGCTGACGGAATTTCTTACGCTATCGCAAAAGAGGCGTCTTTAAAGATTAAAGAAACTTCTTATATTAATGTTTATTCAAACATTTTGGGCGAATTTATGCATGGACATGTTGCAATTTTGAACAACAAACCGGCATTTGTACATATTTCAATAAACGAACTGAGTTACACCGCAATCAAAAATTTGAACAAAATAGAAGAAGATTACAATCCACCGTTGTGCGTAATAGGCTGTTCTAACGAAAAAATCAACCCGAAATACAATATAAATATTGATTGTGAAAGCGAAATCGTAAAATCGTTCTGTATCGTAGTTATTGCGCAACTTCTCGCATTGGAAACAGCTCAGGCACTAAGCAAAAATGTCGACAAACCACACGGATTGAATAAGGTGGTCAAATAAGGAGATAAGACGTTAGGACGATAAGACGATAAGTTCTTTTCGGTTTGCTTGTGCGAAATGAATAGCCCTCTCCTGTCACTTCGTGACACCCTCCCCCATGGGGGAGGTTAGGGTGGAGGCTGGTTTACTATTATAAATTTTACAAACGACAAAGAGTTGCGTAATTGATAAAAACATGTTATAATAAGAAAGTACAATAAAAATTGGAGGAATTTACCATGAAAAAATTTAAAGCGGTTCAGTGCCCCCCCGAAAGGCTGATGTAGTAAGGGTTTGCGGGGTTTTAGAAGATTTAAAGTTAGGTGGAAATGAATTAGTAAGTTTATATCGTCATCCCGTGCTTGACACGGGATCGCAAACTTTGTCCAAAGGCGACGATGTTGCGATTGTGGAACAAGTCCGCAATGACGGAAAACAGCAAACCGAAAAGAACTTATCACATAAGAGATCTTTCGCTTCGCTCAAGATGACGAGTACCGGTCATTCTGAGCAACGCGAAGAATCTCATAAGCTGGATTGCTTCGCCCGCCCCGCTGATGGCGGGAACGAGGCTCGCAATGACGGGAAGGAAGTATTCCCTCGCCCCTAGCTCTCTCCCGCAAGGGGCGGGGGAAAAAGACTGCCTTCACTCTCGCTGAAGTCTTAATAACATTAGGCATCATCGGTGTCGTTGCAGCAATGACCATGCCGACATTAATTCAAAATTATCGAAAACAAGAATATGTTACTGCATTGAAAAAAAGTTATACAGTTATTTCGCAGGCATTAAAAGTTGCAATGGCAAAAGATGGGGTAGATAATCTTGACGAAACAGCCCTTATTCAAAGCATTAACGGTGAAAATTCCGCTATTGCAGGACAAGAAAAGTTTACAGAACAGTTAAAAAAAGTTTTTAATATTCTGAAAACTGAAGATGATGTTGAAGTTTCATTCAAATATCTGAGCGGTGTAAATAATACGATAGAATCAAGAAAATATTACAAAGCAGTCCTTAATGACGGTACAATTATGTATTTACATTTGTTCAAAGAAGCTAAAAAAAGTGAATTTGATCAAAATGTAATAAGACAAGCCGGCGGAAAAATGTTTAATCTCTCTGGTTATATTTTCGTAGATATTAATGGGAATAGAAAGCCAAATCAAATTGGCAGAGATGTTTTCATATTCCATATTGGTGAAGATGGTCAAGTTTTTGGCGCAAACGGCTTATCTTCAACCCTATTTTTACTGGTAGCAAAGATACAGTTGGTTATTATTGGAACAGTAAAAATATGGCTCAATGTAATCCTGAAGTGAATAATTATGCCGGTTACGGATGTTCGGGAAGAATTATGGAAGAAAACTGGGAGATGAATTATTAAGCTTGTAGGGTGCAATTTATTGCACCTTAGTTGTCTGTAGGTTGGGCAAGCACGCTCAACCTACAGTTGTAATAAACTGCAACGGTCTTTAAAACACAATTATTTTGTGATATAATTCCATTATGTTCGATAATTTAAGTGAAAAATTACAAGATATTATAAGTAAAACCAGAGGCAAAGAACTCACTCAAGACAATATGCAGGAGGCTTTGCGTGAAATTAGACGTGCGCTTTTGGAAGCGGATGTAAATTTGCGTGTAGTTAAATCTTTTATCTCATCAATCAAAGATAAAGCAGAAGGCGAAAAGGTTTTAGAAGGTGTTAATCCATCGCAACAGCTGATTAAAATTGTGCATGACGAATTGGTTAATCTTTTGGGTAAAGAACAAGCACCACTTGATTTTTCAGGTAATCCAAATTTAATTATGATGTTGGGACTTCAAGGTTCAGGTAAAACCACATCATCTGCAAAACTTGCCGTAAAACTTAAAAAAGATGGCAGAAATCCTTTGTTGGTGGCATGTGATGTGTACCGTCCGGCAGCAATTTCGCAATTACAAACTTTGGGTGCCGAAATTGATACGGAAGTTTTTACAATTCCTGATTGTAAGGATGTTCAGCATATTGTTCAGAGTGCAATTGATTACGCAAAAGAGCATGGTTTTAATACGATAATCCTTGATACAGCAGGTCGTTTGCAAATTGATACGGACATGATGGCAGAACTCCTTTTGATAGACAGAGTCTTTAAACCTGCCGAAAAACTTCTTGTAATTGATGCCATGACAGGTCAAGAAGCTGTGAATGTTGCCGAGAACTTTGATGCGCAGCTTGGTCTGACAGGATTAGTTTTGACAAAACTCGACGGTGACAGTCGTGGCGGTTCTGCACTAAGTGTTGCTTATTGTACGGGAAAACCGATTAAATTGACCGGTACGGGTGAAAAACTCAATGCGTTGGAAGATTTTTATCCTGAACGCATGGCAACAAGAATTCTTGGCATGGGCGATATTGTTTCGCTTGTTGAACGCGCACAAGAAGTTTTTGACGAAAAACAGGCATTAGAACTTGAAGAAAAAATGAGCAAGAATAATTTTTCTTACAACGATTTTGTCAAAATGCAAAAACAAATGCAGGCGTTTGGTTCAATGGGAAATATGCTCGGCATGTTGGGCTTGAATATTGGCAAAGACGACAGAGAAAAACTTTCACATGAGAGCGAAAAACAATTCAAAAAAATGGAAGTTTTTATTTCAAGTATGACACCTGAAGAACGTGCAAATCCCGATTTAATGAACACAAGTCGTAAAAAACGTATCGCACGTGGCTGCGGTATGGATTTTCAAGAAGTTAATGCGTTTGTAAAACAGTTTGAACAAATGCGCACAATGATGAAAGGCATGACAGATATGAAAAAAATGTTTTCTCATGGTATGCCTGATATGAGCAAAATGGGCAATTTAGGCGGACTTGGCGGATTTAACGGCAAACTTGGTAAGCATGCCATGAACAAAGCCATGAAAATGATGAGAAAGTTTAAGTAAGATTTTTAAAAGTCGTTAAGATGCTATATTTGTTATGGTTTGTGTATGTATGTGTGTTTCTGTAATCATTAATATGTTAACAAATGTAACAAAAAATTCAACTTGTGAAATTGGCAATTTTAAAAATACTTTATATGTGTAAGAGAGCATAACATAAGGAGAGATGAGATGACTTTTTTAGCACTTGACGCACAAAAGAGTTTGTTTACATTACAAAAGAGCCAATTGCAATTTGAGCAAACATTGGTAATGAGCAGAGCAAACTATATCACAAAACAAATGGGCTACAGAGCTCAGGAACTTGAAGATACTGAGGTCGATGTTGATGATGATCCGACATATTTGGCACTTCAGCAGCAAGAATCATATCTTGAGACACGACAAGATTCGCTTGACTCGCAAATAAGTTTGATGGAAAACGAGATTTCAAGTTTGAAAAACCTCGTTAGCAACAACATTAAATCTAGTTGTGCACTGAACTTAATCGGCGGGTAGCGCGAGCGAGTTGAGGGCACTCTGCCGAACAAACGATTAAGTATCGTTTGTGAGAGGAAATGGAGTTGGCTTTGCGAAGGCAAAGACAAGCAGAGCCGGAGACCCGTTAAACGCGAGCGAGCAAGAGAGCCAAAACCTCAATTATTATTCAAACAACTCAACCGTATTAAGCATCAAAGATGCAATTGTCATTGGACCTACGCCCCCAGGCACAGGCGAAAGGTACGCAGGTGAAACGTTTTCGACATCGCCACGAACTTTTCCCGTTTCATCTCTAAAAATTCCCACATCAACGATAACACAATTATTTTTTATTATATTTTTTTCCCCTACAACATTTTTTCCCACTGCTGACACTACAATATCAGCAGTTTTTATTATATCCGCAAGATTTTTGGTATGACTATGACACATTGTAACCGTTGCATTTCTATTCAATAACATTTGTGCAACAGGTTTGCCAACCAAATTTGAACGTCCGATTACAACTGCATGTTTGCCTTCAAGTTCAATATTGTATTCGTCCAAAAGCAACAAAATCCCTTTTGGAGTACAAGGATAGACGTAAGGTTTTTCACCGGCAAAAAGTTTTCCGCAATTGTAAGTTGTGAGCCCGTCAACATCTTTTTTCGGAGAAATTGCATCAATTACTTTCAATTTATCAATATGTTCCGGCAAGGGCAATTGAACAAGAATTGCAGTGATGTTATCATCGTTATTAAGTTCGATTATTTTATCAATAAGTTCTTTTTCTGTCACATCAGACGGATATTCAATTACAATAGAATTAATTCCGAGCTTTTCCGCCGATTTTTTCTTATTGTTGACATAAATTCTGCTGGAAGCATCATCTCCTGCAAGAATTACGGCAAGTGTCGGCTTGACAGACATTTTATCAAGCTTTGATTTTAAATCGACAAATATTTTATCTCTTAGTTTTTTTCCGTCTAAAATTACTGTCATTATTCCCTCACCTGTGGCAAATTCAATCTAAAATAAAACTGTTTAATAGCGTCTTGTACAACTTTTGAGGATTTGTTTTTTACTTCTTTATCAGTCGGAATAACACCTAAAACATCCAAATCGTACCGTTTTAGCATATCATAAACAGATTGTAAATCATTGTTTTCAACTTTGTTTATTATAACTCCAAGCTGATTGCCGGCAGCATATTTTGCACTGAATTCCTCAATACGTTTTGCAAGATGTGCGCTCTCATCCGTCGGATTTGCGATTATCAAAGTAGTATCAATATCAGTATCAACAAGTTGGTTTAAGTATTTTAAATCAAATTCGCAATCAAAAATTACAATATCATATCTGTCAATGAGTTTTAAAACAGCATCATTAATCTGTTCCGTAATTGGACACCTGCAATCCTTTGAACCTACAAACCAAGACACAATGATGTCAACATTTTCATCTAGTGAAACAACAATATCTTCCATCGCCCATTCGACATATTCTTGCTTTGACATACCTTCCGGAATGCCTGTTTTATACTCGTGTTTTCCGCTCCTTATGCCATAAATTGTATTTCTGATATCAAGCCCGAAACTATGTCCGAGTTCGCTTGTTAAATCGTTATCAAACAGTAAAATTGATTTTTCCGGAAAATATTCTCGAAAAATATTTAAAAATGCTTTTGCAACCGTGGTTTTACCACTTCCGCTCTTTCCTGTTAATGCGAGTTTAAATGCCATAATGCCTTTCTATTCTCTGATAACTGTCTTGTCAAATCCATAGCTTTTTTAGCCAATTCCTCACTCAATGCCCCAGCTCCGCAAGATGGGGTTATTAGTGAATTTTCTATAATAATTTTCTCATCAATTCCCATTTTGGTCAAATTTTTTACACCATTTTCAAAAACTTTAATCATTTTGTCCAAATTTGCATCTTGAATAGCTTCCTCATTTTTTGTTGGAACCACTCCCCAAGCGATTTTGCCACCGCGCGCCAAAAGTTTCTTAAATTCAGCTTTTGGAGAATACGTAAAAGCATCAAAACTTATAATATCAACTCCCGCATCTATTGCGATATTCCAGTCACAATCTCCGCAACAATGAACACCACTCAATGCTCCCGTTGTTTTTATTGCATCAGAAATAAACTTAATCATTTCTTGAGCTTTTTTGCCTTGAACATAAGCCAATGACGGCTCATCTATAAAAATTATCGGTACAGTTTCTGAACTTGCAGATTTTATTTGTTCAATTTGCCATATAGCGTTTTGAGCCAGAGTCTGAGCGAGCTTGTCCGATTTTATCTTAAATGATAACGTATTTGGACCGGTGATTTGACCTTTCGCAAAATGTGGTCTGGTACGTTTTATAAGTTCCAAAAATTTAGAAAAACTTATTGAACAAAAAGAAGACACATCATCCGAAAACTGGGTAATCATGTCTTCCTTTTCACTTATTTTAGTCAATTGTGGCCAAAAGGGGATGTTACCAAAATCTTTTTCGACAATTTCCATCGCCTTATCCAAACTGTCACAGGGTAATGAGCCTATAGCCAAACATTCCAGTGTCAATTCAGATGCCATCAATCACCTATTCTTCAACTGTTTCAACTTCTTCTTCAACAGCTTCTTTCAAAACTTCAGAAGCAGTAACTACAACAGCTAATTCGCATTTAACTTTAGAAGTTAATTTGATTAACATTGTGTATTCACCTATTTTGTTGATAGGTGCGTTCAAAGAAACATTTTTTCTGTCAACTTCTACACCTGCTTTACTCAAAAGTTCTTCAGCTAATTTTTTAGTAGTGATTGTACCGAACAATTTTCCTGATTCACCTGCTTTTGCAGCAAGTTCAAGTTTTCCGAATTCTTCGATTTTCTTAGCAATTTCCAAAGCTTCAGCATGTAATTTTTCTTGTTTAGCTTTAATTCTTGCCAAATTCTTTTCTCTGTTTTCCAAAGCACCTTTAGTAGCTACTTCTGCAACAGCTTGAGGAAGCAAAAAGTTTCTTGCATAACCATCTTTTACTGAAACGATATCGCCTGCTTCACCGAGGTTTTGTACGTCTTTTTTTAATATAACCTGCATTTTCAATTCTCCTTTTCTATTTATATTCGTAAGACTATGCTATAACAAACAAAACTCTTTGTCGAGAGTTTTTTTC
>CAYPDZ010000032.1:0-16205 GCA_964409575.1 uncultured Muribaculaceae bacterium
CACTGTGACTGCTTTTTAAGGTTTTTAAAATTTTTCATTTTTAGCTCCTATTTTTAATGACTACATTGTCATTTTAACATATTTTTCATGCTTTGACAACTGCCGTAGCTTGTAAAATTTACAATTGCTGTCTGCAAAAGTCGTTAAGACGGTAGGACGATAAGACGGGAAGTTCGTTTCAGTGCTTACGCACAATATATAACTTCGTTTGCGTAAGCAAACCGTAATGAACTTATTCACTTATTTACCTATTCACTTATTCACTTCTAATAAGATTGCTTCGCACGCTGATGGCGGGAACAAGACTCGCAATGACATTTTTCTTACCTTAATCTGTTCTTTGTTATAAAAAACTTTACTGCTTCCTCTGTAGTTTTAGGGGTTTTTAGGCTGTCCTCTTCATCTGAAACAGTTTCCCTCTTTTCCAAAATCTTATTATAAACAGCTAATCCAAGCCAAATAACTATAGATGCAAGCATTACGCCAACCATTGCGATAATAAATTTTACCATAATTGCCTGCACAGCAACATTGCGGGTCTGTTCACAGAAACCCGCATTTGTTGTCAGTATTAAAGTTATAACAAGTGAAAAAATCTTATTCTTCAACTTTTTCCTCTTTTGTAGCTTTTTTAGCTCTTGGTTTTCTGGATTTTGAAGTTCCGCGATTTGGACGTCTTGTCTTTTTCGGTGCTTCTTCTGCTGTAGGTTCTTCAGGTTTTATATCTTCAACCACAGGTGTTTCCATAACCGGCTTAATTTCTTCATTCGGCTTCAAAACCGTTTCTGCAGTTTCGATAGTTTTCACTTCTTCTTGAACTTCAGTTTTCTTTTCGAATTTACTTTTTCTACCGCGTCTTTTTTTGTTATCGCGTTTTTCTGTTTCTTGAACTGCAACAGTCGACGGATTTTCAACCTCAACTTCCGGCTGCGGTTGAACTTGTGGGATTTGTTCTTCTACAACAGGTTCAGGTTTTGGCGCCTGATTTTTGTTATTTCTATTATTTTTCTTGTTTAAAGGCAATTTCATTTTTGCATTTTTTGCTCTGTATTCGCCTTCTGCAGTCGGAGATGCAAAATTAAACTCGTTCAAGAAATAACCGGTACCTTGACAGTGCGGACATTTTTTTGTAAAGATTTCGGACAATGATTGACCTTGTCTATGACGTGTAAGTTCAACAAGTCCCAAATCAGAAATTTGTCCGACTTGAGGTTTTGCCTTGTCAGGTTCAAGCGCAATTTCCAATTCTTCAAGCATAGCAAGTTTATCAGCTCTTGACATCATATCAATAAAGTCTACGATAATCATACCGCCGATGTTTCTCAATCTGAGCTGACGTGCAATTTCATGAACAGCTTCAATATTTGTTTTCAAAATTGTTTCATCTTGAGTTGATGAACTTGTAAATTTGCCACTGTTAACATCAATTACTGTCAAAGCCTCAGTCTGTTGGATAAACAAATATCCGCCTGATGGCATATTAACTTTTACATTCAAAGCTGCCTTGATTTCTTTGTGAATATCTTCTGCAATAAGCAATGGTTCAGTACCTTTGTACAAAGTTACCTGAATATTTTTGCTCATGTGCCAATTTTGCAGGATATTTTGAACTCTCTGGAGCGCAAACGCTGTATCTACAACGATTTCTTTTACATCTTCCGTACAAGCTTCTCTGATTGTTCTATAAAGTAAATCCTGATCTCTGTACAAAAGGTTCGGCGGTGTAAGAGTTTCGGCAGAAGTTATAATATTGTTCCATTTTTCTAATAAGATTTCTAAATCCTCTTGAATATCAGCTTCTGATTGTCCTTCTGCTTCAGTTCTGATTATAACACCGACTCCAACAGGCTTAATCAAACTAACAACAGATTTTAATCTTGCTCTTTCTCTCGAATTTTCTATTTTTTTACTTATACTAATTCCGGGTTCATTCGGCATCAATACCAAAAATCTACCCGGAAGGCTGATTTCTGTGGTAACTCTTGGACCTTTGTGACCTGTCGGTTCTTTTACAACTTGAACTATAAGTTTTTGTTTTGGAAAAAGCTTGTCTTTCAAAGAGCCTTTGCCCATAACGTCTTGAGCGTGCAAAAATCCCATCTTATCTGTTCCGACATTTACAAATGCTGCATCAATACTTGGCAAAATATTGTCAACCGTAGCGAGGTAAACATCACCTAAGATTACATCACCTCTTGAAATAATAAAATCAGAAACTTTTCCGTTTTCCATTACTGCCGAAATATTGTCACGTTCAGCAATGATAATTCTTTTTTCTAAATTTTGACGTTTGTTGTTGTGTTTTTCCATAAAAAATCCTTTACTATAATTCTTTTAAATCCTCGTCAAAAAATCGGCATCGAGTTATGTTAAAAATAACATCAGGCGCTATCAAATTCATGAGCACATCCGCACGTAACGCGGGAATATCCGTATTTTGACCTGTCTTTAATACTATGAACAGACTGTCATCTTTAAACTTGTATGATTTTATTGATGGTTTAATGTCTGTTTTTTTAAGTAAACCTTTTTTGTTTTTCTTCTCAATAAAAATTTCTTCGGAAGATAAAACTTTGTCTGTATTATATCGTAAATTTTCAAAATCGTAAAGAGTTTTGTCAAAAATATCTATTTTATATTCAGCCCATTGTGCCGTCGTATCAATCGCAGAGGACGATTTTGGAATATTTACAATACTTATAATTTTTGCTCCGTCCGGCAAAACTTTCTCCAACTTTTGTTTGAGTTCATCTGCTGTGAGTTTGTCAAAGAGTTCCAAATCCACTAACTCACATTCACTTTCCGCAAAAAGAGGAAGCGCAATACCCATTGAAACCTTCATCGACGGGTTATAACCAAGTGAATACACGACATTCAAATCCGTTCTTGAAAGAGCTTTAAAGAAAGTATTTTGCCAATCAAGATGTGAAAAATATTTTAAAATACCGGTTTTGGTAAGTTTTATACGATATTTATAAATTTCTTTGTCATAACCCTGACAAGTTTTTGGGTCTTTGATTTCTATTTTCAAGTTTTGAGCTTTTTCGCTTGCTTTAAAAGGTTTTGCTAATACTTTATGAGTTTTTAAATTTTTACACACACCGCAATTTACACATTTTGTTTCACAAGTAGATTTAGCACTGCTATCGTTGTATTCTTGTATAAACCATTCTTTATCAACACCTATATTGATGAAATTCCATGGTAAAACCTCATCTGTTGAGTAATGTTTTTGCGCAAGAGCAGCTAAATCAATACCAAGTTCCTTTGCAGTTTCTGCCCAAACATTCTCGTCAATATATTCACACCAAGCATCCAAATAACAACCTTTTTTATAAAGTGCTTCAATATATTTGCAAAGTGAAGCATCACCACGAGTCAAAACAGCCTCAATTTGTGAAGTAAATTGCTCGTGATAATTAATTTTTACACCTTTCAAGTGTGCAATTTTTTCTTTTAAGTATTTTATATGTGCAGAAACTTCATCTAAAGGCATTTGCGGATACCACTGAAACGGCGTAAAAGGTTTTGGAACAAATATGGACAATGTGCAAGTTATATCCATTCCATGTTGCAGACCTTTTTCTTTTTTCAACTGTTTACAACGCCATTTTATTTTGGACAAAAGTGCTGCCATCTCATCCATATCTTCCAACGTTTCTGACGGCAAACCACAGATAAAATAAAACTTGACTCTTGACCAGCCGTTTTCATAGAGAGTCAATACTGCATTTAAAATCTGTTCTTCATTTATATTTTTCTTAATTTTATCGCGTAAACGTTGACTGCCGGCTTCCGGAGCAAGCGTCATTGTTGATTTTCTGACACTTTGAACAAGATTTGCAAGTTCAAGATTAAATCCGTCAATACGTTGACTAGGTAACGATACGGAGATTTTTTTCTCGTTAAAATCAACCGCCAATTCTTTTATGACTTCGTTTATATTTTTATAATCATTTGAAGAAAGCGAAAGCAGTGAATACTCATCATAACCGGTATTTTTCACAAGTTCTTTTGCAATTTTTATAATATCTTCTGCCGAACGCTCTCTGATTGGCAAAGTTACATGCCCGGGTTGACAAAAACGGCACATTCTGCCACAACCGCGCCTTATTTCAACAACGGCTCTATCTTGAACTGATGTAGAAAAAGGTATTGGATATTCTTTCAAAGCTGTGTCATATTCAAGCTGTGCAATTCTTTTTGTGACCCCACCACCGACAGAAGCTGACCAACGACCTGTATTAGATGCATTGAGGCTAAGAGGCACAGAGGCATAGTTATTATCAGTGTGCGTAGCACACGAAAAAGACTTCGCATCTATGCATCTTTGCATCTCTTTACCATATCCGCATAAAGCCTTAATCCTCTCCTGCCTTGGCATCCCTTTTGTTTTTTCTAAAATTTGACAAACCTCAACTATACTATCTTCCCCGTCACCAATCATAAAAACATCAACGAACTCCGAGAGTGGAAGTGGGTTGAAGGCACAAGGACCACCAGCAATAATTATCGGGTCACTATCTTTTCTCATATCATTTCGATAAGGAATTCCTGACATCTCAAGCATTTTTAAAACAGTCGGATATGCCATTTCATACTGCAAAGAAAAACCGACAGCATCAAACTCATTTATCGGTCTTTTGCTTTCCAAACCGTACAAAATTTCAGGTTTAAAATCAGGTTCCGGTGCATAAACTCTATCACACATAAAATCCGGCTGTGCATTAATCAAACCGTACAAAATTCTCACACCGAGGTTACTTATGCCGATTTCGTATTTATCGGGAAAAGCAAAAGCAAATCTTAGCTTTGCACTGTCAAAATCTTTATTTGCGGACAAAAATTCTCCGCCTACGTATTGATAAGGTTTATTGCATTTATATAAGGCTGCATTTCTAAAAGAACAATTCATAATATATTAATTAAACACCAATTTTACGAGCATGGCTAAAATGTTAACAATTTGTGATATAATCGAAACTGAAGGAGAATTATGATGTTTTACATAAGAAAGAATTCTGCAACAGGACGCTTGGAAATTGAAATCTTTGGGCTTAGAATGAAGTTTCAGCAAAAGTGCCCCCCCCCCGAAAAGAACTTGTTATATGAGCTTGCTGATCCTCGTACTTTACAAAACATCAAACTTCCGAGAATTTTGGATATTCAAAATTCAATTGACGAACTGATTTCTACGGGGAAATCTGTTACTCGCTACGGTGACGGAGAATTTAAACTCATAATGGGCGAAAATATCAGTTTTCAAAAATATAATCCGAAACTTACCAAAAGATTAAAAGAAATTTTAAAAAATAATAATAATGATAATGTACTTGTCGGAATTATCGACATTTTTGGATATTGCCCAAATGACTATATGAAGAAAGTTATCATGCTTTGTCGTGAAACACTTTACGAATATATTGATTTTGATAAAACATACATCGATGCATGCCTTGCAAGACAGTTTGTATTTACAACCGAACAAGAAGGAATGGAGTACTATAACAAATTAAAATCACTTTGGCAAGATAAAGATATTGTGATTGTCGAAGGCGCAGGTAGCAGGCTTGGTATTGGTAATGATTTGTTTGACGGAGCAAAGTCAATACAAAGGATTTTGTGCCCTATCAAAAATGCATTTTCCAAATATGATGAAATCCTTGCCGAATGTTTAAAACAATCACAAGATAAACTTTTTATACTTGCAGTAGGACCGACTGCAACGGTTCTCGCGGTTGACTTGACAGAAAAAGGCTACAGAGCACTGGATGTTGGACACGTTGACACATGCTACGAAACTTTTTTGAGAAAATCCGATCATTTTGTTCATGTTGACGGCAAAATCGTGTTCAACAAAGAACGCTATAATTGCCTTCTTAAACCTTGTAAAGACGAAAATTACAACAAACAGATTTTGTCAACAATACGCTAGGACAAAGTTATGCCTTTCATTCTGGCAATACTGTTAAGAATTCCTCTGAGTTCATTGCGTTGATTTTCGTCGGGTATTGTGTCTAATCTGGCGATGAGATTTGTTAAATCGTCAGGAGAATTTATACGACCCGAAAAATCATATAAATCATTTTTTAAATTCTGATAAACCTCAGGAGAAAGCATAGTCATTGGTTCTGAACTGTCCAGAAAAGCACCCAATGTCGGTGTGTTTGCAAAAGCTGAGTTTGTAGTCGGTACCTGATTAGGTTCTTGATTATGAGCATAAAGTATGAAATCTTGATCAACATTATACGGAGGCATACGGTTAAATTCCGCAAATTTATCATCAAGTACAGCCCTTACATCGCTTTGTTCATTTAAATCAATACCGTGTCTTTGTAATTGTGACATTGCCATGAGTAACTCGTTCGGATCGGAAATTGCATCTACATAATCCATAATATTTTCAAGTTGTTCCGGCAACAAATGCATTGCCGGTTGTTCTAAAGCTTTTAATGCATTTGTGCGAATTTCCGGCGACAATGGAACTCTATCGACAGTTATTTGCGATCTGTTGGCTAACAATTCATTTGTTCTTGTTTCAATCATTGCAATAAGTCCATCCCTGCCATACTCCTGTGGAATTTGATTTACAAATCTTTTCATTGCATTTAAATCACCCAGATTTGTTACAGAGGCGAGATATTGTTCATATTGTGCAGTCATCTGTTCAGGAGTTAATTCTCCTGTTTGTGCCTGACCTCCGGAAAAGTCTTTGTTTGCCTCACGTTCTTCTTTTCCTCCACCTTTACCTAAACGTCTGAGGCATCTTTGTCCGTTTGAACCGCCTACGATTTTTGTACTTGCAACATGGGCTATGGTTGACCACAACATAGTAATACCTATATTTTCAGGTTTAAACCCACCTCTGATAATCTGTCCTGTGGTACTGACAGAAGTATCGGCTCCAACTAAAACACCCTGTGTTTTTACGTATGAAGCATTACCTTTTGTGATATTTACATACTTTCTGACATCCAATTCTCTGCTGCCAAGTACGAATTTACCTGCCTTCAAACCGTCACGAACAAATGTTCCGGCACCGGAAAATATACCGTCAAGAGCAGCTTCTTTTGTTATTTGCCACATTTGAGACGGATCATTCAGTACTTCCGGATGATTTACAAGATCAACAGTCATACTTGATGTAAATGTACCCAACATGCTCAATGCAACGCCACCGCCGGACAATCCAAATGCTGCCATACCTATTACTTTGAATCCCGTAGAAACATAAGCATCACCGGCTCTTTGGTTAGCAATATATGCATTTACTCTATTCATCATATCGTGTTTTATACCAAACAAATCTCCACTATGAGCAGACAATTCATTTTGAAGTTGTGTAAGGGATTTACCACCAGTACAATTATTTAATTCTTGCGTAATTGTATTCATAAACTCCTGTAATGCTGATGCTAAAGCTGTACGCTTTTGTTGCACAGTTGCGTTAGAATAATCGTCACCGAGTTTTGACATGAGAATTTGTTCAATAGTAGTATCGTGATTTTTGTTATCAGGATCTATTTTACCCAATATAAACTTATAACAATTTGTAAGATTTTCGTAGGACAATTCTGAGATTCTCCATGCACCACGATATTCATCGACCCAATCTCTTATATTTTGAATAGCTTTGGCATTTCCAAAATTTTCTAATTTTACGGCATATTCTCTTGCAATATTTTCATCAAATTCACATCCAAAGATAGACTTAAATTTAGCTTTAAAAGCAGTTTCGCCACCCGTTGCCAAAGCATTATCCAATTCAGTAATATAGCCTCTAAATTCGGTAATATCTTCCATTACACGTTCATCCAAACTGTCAGAAGTCCCTAAAGTAAAAACCAGCTTTAAACCTTCCCAAAGTCGTCCACAAGTAGTTTCTTCATTTGCATTAAAATATTCAAGCGTACTGCTTGCACTGTTTGCATGTAAATCTAAACCTTGAAGTGTGGCGCCTGATAGTGAAACATTTCGTTGTAGACTTGAGCCGGTTTCCTCTCGCGTTCTGCCTTCCAAAAGCCGACATTGAGAACACACTTTATCTACAAGCGCATTTAAATTATCCATATCAAACTTATCAATATACTTGAACGCATCTCTATAAAATGTCATGACATTATCATCATTTATACCTGCGCTTCTGCATCTGTCAACCAGTGCATTTACTAAATATTTCATTGCTGCAACATTATTGATATCACCTGAAGTACTGTCCCATTCGTCATTAATATGATTAAATAAGGATTTTCCGTCATTCAAATTCTTATATTTTTCTAAAACGCTTATGACATTACTGCTATTAACATCACTAACAAGAGCTTCTCCACCGTGATCTTGTACAGCATAACTTTCTCCGTCTATAATATTATAAATTCTTCTTGCTATAGTATCTCCGGTTCTATCTTCATTTTGCCTTCTTATTTCATTTTGTCTGCGCTGAGATTCAATCATTTGCCTATGAACCTGTTCTTCTTTAGATGCAGTATATTTAAAGCGAATAGTTTTACCCGATAACTGTCCATCAACAAGTCCGCGATTCATGTCTTTAAGTTCATTTACACGTGCATCTACCAAATATCTATTCGGATTTGAGTTTCCTTCTTGTGCAAACAAATAAATTGCAAAATCTCTAAAGTTAGAGAAATTTCCTGTTTCATTAACTCTTACCAAACTAGTGGAACGAGATGCCGTTTCTGCATTCACCGCATCGGTTATATCTCCCCACAGTTGATTGCCTCTTGCGGTTTCATATTCTTGAGAACCTCTTGCTTGCAAATATCTGTTGTCGGCGGGTATTTCACCGGGAATTTTAATTTTGGTACCTGCTACAAAATATTTTGCACCGTTAGTCGGGTCGGTGTATACCAAATCCCTATTAAGTCTATAAATAGCTTCGGGAGTTGTTCCAAATGAGCGCGCCAATTTTGAAATCCTTGCCGGATCATCAATGGTAAAAATCATATAAGTATTACCTTGACCGTCATATTCTGCAGGGTATTCTTGTCCGTTATATTCAACAACAGAACTTGTTTTGTTACCGTTTTCGTTATAAATTGTTCTGGAAATTCTGCCATCTGAACCGGTTACAGTTTCTATTCTCGCATTTCCATGACCTTCTTCAAGATAAACAATTTCTGTTTGGCTATCTTCTCCATTAATTATTGTTTCATAAGTAATTGTTCTTTCATCATTAATTGCAGTTCTGGCATTACTGCCCAAAGGTATTGCGCGAATTTGCGTTGTAACTCTGTTACCTTCGGTAATATTTACAGATACTGTGTTGTTATCATTATAAGTATATAAAGTTGTACGTTCGTTTTCAGAACCGATATTTTCTCTTTTTCTCATAAGTTGCGTATCTGTATCAAGGCAACTATATACAAGTTCTGTATCGCCACTGGTTACTACTTCGGAAACTTTTATTCCGGAAGCATAATTTGAAACAGAAGTAGTTTGAACGCCATCTCTGTTTGTTACTTGTACCATTTTCAGCGGATCTGATTCGTTATCTCCATTCAGATAAGATGTATTATACTCCGTAGTTTCCGTATCACCGTTATTGTATACAACAGACTTATTACTAATAACAGTAACCGGTTGTTGCGTATTATCATCCGTTATTGTTGTATAATTTATAGTTTCAACATTGTTATTTGCATCTGTTATAACTTTTTTGACGAGTTGTTTGTCACTGTTATACGAAGCAACAGTAGTCTTTCCTGACTCATCTTTTGTTATAATATCATACGTTTGGTCATTTTTGACCTTAACTATCGTTCCGCTTTTATAAGTAAGCGTATAGGCACCGCGAGTGCCCCCCCCCCGAGAAGCACTTTCGTTTTCATCAAACTCCGCATTTACCAAATTTTGTATATCAAATTCACCATTTTCATCATCTGCATCCATAAAAAAGAAAAGCTCTTGGATATCTACAAATTCTGTATCTTTAGTTAAATCCATCAATTTTTTAATAAATTTTTTAATATCTTTTGCTTTTATTCTATTTTTTGTATCTAATCCCAAAGTTTCTGAAAGTTGTTGGGCTCCCGTATTCAGTTCATCATTTGATAAATCTCCGTTAGCAACACCTTCCTCTGCATCAAACGAAGAAAAATAATCAAATGCTCGTGCAAGTTCTGCCGCATTCAACTTGCCATCACCATTCAAGTCAAAGTTTCCGAATATTAACCTTAATTTAGATGTATCTTTCTTTTCTACATCTTGTGCATTAACACCATTCAGTGATGTTCTTGTTAAATCATATTGTCCACCTGATGAAATGTCGAGATTTTTTCCCATATTAAACCTTTTCGTTTTGACACACATCTATTTGTACGGATAACAAGTGTAAAATCTTTAATAAAAACAGTTAATTATTAAAATTTATTAAGAAAATAAAATATTGACAATCACAGCTAATTTGTTATATTCTTTAGTTGTGACAATCCCGGATCGTCTAGTGGCAGGACTGAAGATTCTGGCTCTTCCAACGGTGGTTCGAATCCATCTCCGGGAAGTTTTTAGAATTAGGAGAGTGGATATGGGTAAAATTTGTCAATTTATAGATTTTAAATACTTCAAAAATTCTGCGGTTACATTGGCTACATTTGCAGTCTGTTTGCTTTTGTTGTGGATTTTTAATGTGGATTATATTCCGGAAAATTCATTACTTAAAAACATTCAGTTACTCGCATTGGCTGCAGGTTTTGTGGTATGTTTAAAGGCTAAAAATCACAAGGTTTTATTTCGTTTTGGCGCAATGGCGATTTTTCTTATGATTATGAGAGAATTGAGTTACGGAAGATGTATTTTCGCACAAATGCCGGACAACCCGTATCAATTCTATCCTTGGTCACACTATAAATACGGCTGGCTCGCTCATGTTATTGTCGGAATTTACATAGCAGGTGCATTTCTTTATGCAATCATAAACAAGATTTGGGTTGATATTAAAGAAGTATTGATAAATGCGAGATTTCCGTTCTGGGATTTGGTTGTAATGGCATTTTTTACTGTTTGCCAACTATTAGGTGAAAAAATGCTCGACAGCACGGTTTTGGAAGAAACAGCAGAGTTTTCACTATACTGTGCAATATTTGCACTGGTTTATTACTTTTATAAAAGGGAAAAATAATGATAGCTTCAACAACTTCAAAAGATATAGAATGTGCAATTAAAACAATTGACAGAGAAATAGATACAATAATCAAGCTGAAAGAAAGCCTTGGTGAAAATTTTTCTCAAGCACTGGATGTAATGCAAAATGCAAAAGGCAGAATTATCATTACGGGCATGGGAAAATCCGGTCATATCGGTAAAAAAATTGCCGCATCACTGGCTTCAACCGGCACACCATCGTTTTTCGTCCATCCTGCAGAAGCTAGCCATGGCGATTTGGGTATGATTACAGAAGATGACGTAGTTGTTGCGATTTCTAACAGCGGCGAATCAAAAGAGCTTGTTGACATTTTAAACTACTGCAAAAGATTTGGTATAAAACTTATTTCAATAACCAAAAATCCCGAAAGTTCGCTGGGAAAAGCCGGAGATATCGTTTTATTACTTCCAAACAACGGAGAGGCTTGTCCTTTGGGGCTTGCGCCTACAAGTTCAACTACTGCAACACTTGTTTTGGGCGATATTTTGACAGCCGGATTAATTGAGAGAAAAGGGTTTACAAAAGCAGACTTCAACGCAAGACATCCGGGCGGAAAATTAGGTTCGATTTTACAGAAAGTTTCTGACTTGATGCACACCGGAGCTGACATGCCGATTTTGGAGGAACATTCCGATATGCAAAGAGTTCTTTTGGAAATGACTTCAAAAAGACTTGGCTGTGTCGGATTTATCAATACTGACGGCGAATTGACAGGAATGCTTACAGACGGCGACTTGAGAAGATGTTTGTCACCTCAAATCCTGCAAGAAAAAGCAATAAATCTTATGACAAAAAATCCAAAAACGATTTCTAAAGATGTTATGGCATCAGAAGCAATGAAAATTATGCACGACAAAAAGATTACAAATATTTTTGTTCTGGAAAACCAAAAGCCAATCGGCGTAATCCACATCCACGACTTACTCAACAATGGTGTAGCTTAAAAGATGCAAATAGATGACAATTTCATCGTCATTCTGAGGGTGTTAACCCGAAGAATCTCATTGAGTAAAAGATTCTTCGCTAACGCTCTGAATGACCAAAAGTTCTTCCTCAGGATGACAGTGTTTTAAAAAAATCTTACGTATGCCTGCAAAAACTATCGCCAAAGGTTTTTACGTGCGTAGCATCTTTCAAGGGTAAAGAGAAAATTTTACCAATACCGCCAGAGGTCACTACGTGCGTAGCACATGTTTTTCAAGCATTACCATAAGAATTGAAATATCTGCAGGCTTAACTCCTCCGATACGTGAGGCTTGAGCAAGAGTTTTCGGACGGATTTTTGAAAGCTTGTCTTTTGTTTCTGATGAAATATGGTCAATTTTTGAGTAATCAATATTATCAGGGATTTTAAATCTGTCGAGTTTGCCGGCTTGTTCAACTTGCATTTCCTGACGTTTGAGATAACCGTCATATTTGGTTAAAATCTCAACCTGTTCTGCAACATCAAACGGGATATTTAATTCGCGTGTAACATTATCAAGTTCGCAAATCACAGAGTAATCAATATTCGGACGTTTCAAAAGCTCAGCAATTTTCATACCGCGTTCCATGTGCTCACCGTATTTTGCAAGAATTGAATTTGCCTCATCAGATAAAGAGATTTTTGCATCCTTAATTCTTTCTATTTCGCATTCAATTGCTTCCTGCTTATCAGTAAAGACTTTAAACTGAGCATCACAAATTAGCCCAAACTTATGCCCAATTGTTGTAAGCCTTGCATCAGCATTATCTTGACGCAATAAAAGCCTGTATTCAGAACGCGACGTAAGCATTCTATAAGGGTCTTGGATATCTTTTGTCACAAGATCATCAATAAGAGTACCTATATAAGATGAACTTCTCGAAAGTTCAAGCATTTCGGAATTATTGATATAATTGAAGGCATTTATACCGGCAACAAGACCTTGCGCAGCAGCTTCCTCATAACCACTTGTACCGTTAATTTGCCCGCCAAAGAACAAACCTTGAACACATTTTGACATCAAAGAATGTGTTGTTTGAACCGCCGGAACATAATCATATTCAACCGCGTAAGCAGGTTTTATCACGTGTGCATTTTCAAGCCCCGGTAAAGTCCTGAGCATTTGAACTTGAACTTCTGCAGGCAAACTGCTTGAAAAACCTTGAATATACATTTCATAAGTTCCGAGTCCTTCCGGCTCAATGAAAATATGATGAGAAGGATTTTCACTAAACCTGACAACTTTGTCTTCAATTGACGGACAGTAACGAGGCCCGACCCCTTGAATCAGCCCCTGAAACATCGGCGACTTATCAAGATTTGCTCTGATAATATTGTGAGTTTCCTCGGTAGTTCGCGTCAAGTAGCAAGGATATTGAGTACGTACGGGACGATTTGGTTTAAATGAATAGAAATGCAAAGTTTCATCACCTGGTTGGATTTGCATTTTTGAATAATCAATTGTGCGTTTGTCAACACGCGGCGGAGTGCCTGTTTTAAGCTTTTTAATCTGAATTCCGTACTTTTGAAGGCTTTCGGAAAGCCCGTAAGCCGACTTTTCGCCTAATCTTCCCGCGCTGTATGAACGAAGTCCGACAAATATTTTCCCGTTAAGCGATGTTCCTGTAGTTAAGACAACTGCGCGGGCTTTGTATTCAATTCCAAATTCATCGACTGCGCCTGCTATTGCCCCGTCTTTTACAATAATATCTGTGATACACGCCTGTCTTAGATAAATATTTTCGTTATTCTCAATAATATTGCGCATATAATCCATGTATTGGCGTTTGTCGGATTGCGCGCGCAAAGCACGAACCGCAGGACCTTTTGAGGAATTCAACATTTTCATCTGAATATAAGTAGCATCGGCAGCTTCTCCCATAACTCCGCCAAGTGCGTCAATTTCGCGAACAAGCGTAGATTTTGCAGGTCCGCCGATTGCAGGGTTACAAGGCATAAGTGCAATATTATCGACATTCAATGTTGCTAAAAGGACTTTTGCGCCTAAGCGGGCACAAGAAATCGCAGCCTCGCAACCCGCGTGACCCGCGCCGACAACTATTATATCGTATTCGTTATTCAGATAATTCATATTATTATTATATTATAAATAAATCTTTACAAACAGGCAAAAAATAATATTTATGTGTTTTTATATAAATAAGTAGGAGAATAACCATGCCTGTAGAAGCAGTAAACAGTGTACACAAAATAATGTAACAGCAAACAAACCGCTTGAAACACCTGTGGAAAACCCGGTAGAAGAAAAGAAAAACGGTACTGCACTTTTACTCGGCAGTTTAGCCGCACTTGCAATCGGCGGCGGTATTTACCTTGCAACCCGTGGTAAAAAGGGAGCTACAGATGCAGGTTCATCTACACAAAAACCGCTTGAACAAATAAAAGAAATGGCAATTGATGCGTTTAAGCAGGCAGGCAATAAATTTGAAAAAGGCAAAGCTTTAACTGCGGACGGCACAGGTTACACCGGCTCTCTAACGCACACCGCAGACGGCAAAAAATTGGTTATGCAATACAAAGACGGTGTTTTGCAAAAAGCAGAAAAATATGATACACAGACTGATAAAAAGATTTATAGTAAAACATATATTTATTGCTCATCTAACGGGAGATTAAGTACGGTAAAAGATGAGCATAAAGAACTGTTCCAGAGCTTCGGTGGTGGTATTAGAACGTCCGATGGCTACTGTGGCTATAACTTTGACAAAAGTATAATAACTGTAAGAAAACATAGTAATCAAACAGAAAAAGGTTACGAATATATTAACGGGAAACGTATTTTAAGAACTGAATACAAGGCTGATGATCCATCAACTTTAATATTTTATAGAGATGATGGAACCAAAGAATTTGCATTGTGAGACTGTTCTACAATTGGAGATAGTTGTAATAGCGGAACAAGATGGAACGGAACTATAGAAGTTTATGATAATAATGGAAAGCTTACCAAGACTTTAGAAAGATTAGACAATCCCAAAGAGTACTATGCACTTAGAAACAAATATTTACAATGGCATAAAAATATGGGATAAATTCCAAACGGTTTATAAACTATTTTCCTGTTATAATAAGAAAAAAAGGAGATATGTATGCCGATAGATTTTAATCCGCATTTCTGGTTTAACAATAATAATATTTCACATAAAATTGTGCATCAATCATTTATTAACAATCAGCCGATACAGGGTACGTATGTGAAAACTATTCCTGAGATTAAAATCAGTAAAAAAGATCTCGGCACTTGCATTGGGAACTTTACCCAAAGAACAACTCGCAAACGGTGCAAGTTTACATAATTTTTGCAAAACAGTAGGTGTTGCGATTGTTGTTTCAATGTCGTCAACACTTGTTGCAAGGCATTCACAAATGCACCAAAGCTATCTGGTCGATAATCTTTCTAATTTTAATCTCATATTTCAAAACAAAATGGCAAGCTGGACACATACATTTGTGAGCGGTGCATCAAGCACTTTTGCAATAAACAAAGCTAATGCCTACGCATACAAACAAATGATCACCCAATCGACTTTGTTTGCTTACGTTGACACATTTGCAATAGTAGCGTTGCTCGCATTTGTATTAATTCCGTTACCGTTTTTGATGAAAATCAAAAAAAGATAAATTAAATATTTTTTAACCAATCTGCAAGTTCTTTATCCGTATTTGCATCTCCACTTTCATAAACGACAAACGGCGTAAGAACTTTTGCGCCATTAGCAAGTTTTGCCATATCGTCGGCGATTGTATATTTACCACCACCGCCATGAGTTATGAAAGGTACAATTGTTTTACCGTTAAAATCATTTTCAGATAAAAATGTTTTGACTGCCGGAGCCATTGTGTACCACCATGCCGGTGTTCCGACAAAAATAACATCATAGCCTGAAACATCACCGTTATCTTTCAATTCCGGTTTTATTCCTTCTTCATGCTGTTTTTTGGCAACGCCATAGGCTGTTTCATTGTAATCAGTTGGATATGGTTCGACGGTTTCTATTCTAAACATATCACCGCCAACTTGATTATGTATTTTTTCCGCAATTAATTTTGTATTACCAC
>CAYPDZ010000033.1:0-15994 GCA_964409575.1 uncultured Muribaculaceae bacterium
CGATATTTCCCGTAACATTAATATTTGCATCAGCTTTCACATTTGAATTTTTCAATCCCGGAATTTCTAAAGAAAAAGTTTTAAGCGTATTTACACTCAAATCAAGGTTTTCATAATTTTTTATAGCACCTTTGACTGTTCCTTCACCGTTTCCGGATGCAGTCAAGTCAAGTTTTATTGTCTGAGTAAAATAATCTGAAATCACACCTTTTATATCAAATTTCAAGCAATCATAAACAAGATTTGCGTTATCAATATTAATTTCTTTATCTGTCAGTACGATTTTTGCAGTCGGAAAAGTGACAGTAGCTGCAGGATTAACAATTTTAACATTTAAAATATTTAGAATATTTTTCACAATATTAACTGACGACAAATTTATTGTTGTATTTGACGGAACATCTTTATAATTCACACCGCTCAAATTTAAATTAAAATCAGGAAATTCAATATTTGCAGTTATTTTATCAATCGCGAAATTATACAGTTTATATGCAACTGATGCTGTCGGAATTTTTATGTATCCTGAGGCTTCTGTTTTTTTGAGGTCAGATTTCAGCGTAAAATCAGCGTCCAATTTTCCTGTAGCAGTTAATGTATCAAGTTCCTTATATCCAAAAGTTTTTGCAATACTGTCAACCATATCAATTATGGATTTTAACTGAGCGTTTGATTTGCAATTCATATCAATTTTGGGATGTTTGCCGGTTTTGAGGTTTGCAATCAATTCTGTAATCTCATTTTGACCCGTAAACAATTTTGTATAAACATTGATTTTATTACCTTTCAAGGTTATGTCAGCATTACTTGGCGGGAGTTTTTTCCCGTCAACAGCAATCCCGAGATTTGAAACATTCAAAACCCCACTTAACCCCATATCATCAGCAATAACAACATCAGCTTTCACATCAGCCGTAAGTTGATTTTTATAAATTGCTTTGAAAATTTCAATAATATTGAATGTTTGAGCTGTGGAGATTTGAGTTTGCTCTTGCGGATTAAACACCAAATCATTCAAATCTACATCCGGCATAAATTTGTTAAACAATTTTACATCATAATTAAATTGGATTTTATCCTGTAACATAAATTTGCCATCAGCTACAACTTTAACTTTTTTATTAAGAATAAAATCGCTGACTTTTGCCATATCGCCGTAAATTGAATAGGTCTTGTCAGTCGGAATATCTATGAACGAAATGTTGTAATTTTTAACGGTAACATTTGGCAAATGGTTAGACAGTTTAAAACCAAAAGGCAATCCCGTCAGAGGTTCTGAGGATTTTGGCGTTTCTGATGAAGTTGAAAAATCTTCCAACAAAAATTTACCGTCTTTTTTGATTTTTAAATTAATATTAAGATTTTCTGCCCCAACCGCATCAATTTCAATTTTACGCAAAAGCAACGGCAAAAGTGATAATTTTCCGCCAACATTGTCCGCTGTCAAAAAAGTTTCGCCTGTCGGCAAAGCGATTTCCAAATGTTCAACTCCGGCTCCGACTGTGAGTTTTGGAGTTGTCAAAAGTCGAATGTTTTCAATCTTTACTTTAAATCCGCAAGCATCCTCAACAAGTTTAATTAACTCGTCATTGTACGAATTTGCAACACCGCTTACAAAAAACGGCAACATCAAAAATAACGCATATATACTAACAAAAAATATACCTAATCCAATTGCAAATTTTTTCAACATTTATTTTTTCTTCCTTTCGGGATAACAATTCCATTTTATATTTTCATTTTTTCTAAACCAAGTAAGCTGGCGTTTAGCATAATTTCTCGTGTTTTGTTTCAACTTTTCAACAGCCTCATCCATAGTCAAAACTCCATCCAGAGCCATTATTATCTCACGATAACCGATTGTATCAACGATATTTGGAACGCGACCGTATTTTTGCAAAAGTTTTTTTGTTTCCTCTACAAGTCCTTGTTGTAACATAAGCTCAACACGTCTGTTAATCCTATCGTAAAGCACTTCTCGCGAGAAATTTAAACCAATCCATTCAATATCATACTCAACTTCATTTTTACCGCGCGAAGCCTCCAACGGCTTGCCAGTCGCTTTTATTACTTCAATATATCTGATGGCTTTTTTCTTGTCGTTTTGCTCTACAAAAGCACTTTTATCTAGTTCATAAAGCATTGATTTCAATTCATCAAAATCAAGTTTCGAAAGTTCATTCCGCAAACTCCAATCAGGTTCAATATCAGGCAGTTCATAATTATGAAGCAAAATATTAAAATACAAACCCGTACCACCAGCAATTATCGGAGTTTTACCACGATTTAATATATCTGAAATACATTTTTTTGCTTCCTTTGCATAAAGTCCGGCTGAATAATTAACATTCGGCTCAACAATATCAATCATATAATGCGGAATACCTTGACGTTCCTCAATTGTGGGTTTTGCAGTACCAATATCCATACCCTCGTAGACTAATCTTGAGTCTGCCGAAATTATTTCACCGTCAATTTGTTTGGCAAGTTCGACGGCATAAGCTGTCTTTCCGCTCGCTGTCGCACCTACTACCGCTATAACCTTATTCTTCATTACATCCCGCATATTTCTTGTCGTAGTATAAGAAAATTAAAACTGTTGCATATACTATAAAGTAATACATTAAAATACTTACCAAAATATAAGCCAGAGGATTAATTACTGCAAAAGTATAAACAAACAGCAAAGTAAATCCCATAAACCAAAGCGACAAAAACATCTTAAGTGTATTGAAAAAATCCTTAAAGAGTTTTTTTATTGAATTAAACAAAGCTAAAAGTGCGTTTGTCGTGCCGTACATAATCTCCGGAACCCAAAGCATTAACAAATACATTATAAATGAAGTTGCAACCATAAACAACAAACTCCATTTCCCGAAAAATACAATCTGCTCAGGAGTGAGTTTTTCTACAAAAGTTGCCATTGCAGCAGTTGACGACGTATCAGATGCGAGTTGCAACAACTGTTGAGTCGATGCCTCATCCAACATTCCGATAATATTAATACCTAACAAATACACAATCGGAGTCGCAATAATTTGGATAAAAAACAATATAATATAAGCAGCAACAAATGACAGAAAATATTTGCCGATACCTTCGGGAATTGTTTTAAACAATCCCAAAGATGCATTTGCCCTATCTGCATCAAGTACAAAAACTTTTTTAGAAAGTGCAACCGCACCTTTTACCATATAAAACCACAAGGCGCACAGGACACCACTCATAAATAAAACCGTTATAGAAGCCAATAAAACTTTAGGGTTAGAATCCATGTGTGCTCTCGAAAAATAAGTATATAAATCAAGCAACTTTATACCGATAATTAACGGTACAGCTAAAATTATATTGGAATTTGTTATTTTACGGGCTTGTTCAAACAGTTCACGCATAATTTATGATAACCTCAAATCTCAAAATAAATGTATTAACCGACTGTCCCTTTTTTCTCAACTTGTTTTTGCTGCAATTTTCTCTTTCTTCTGCGCATCAAGTCAACAAAAGCTTCCAATCTCGTCAGATAACCCGCTTTACCAGTCTGTTCATCCATAATCAAAGGTAAAATAGGGATTTCACAATTTTCACGCATTGCAGGGAAAATGTTTTGCGACATTATTTCAGGCATACAGGTAAACGGACTTATGTGAATAATGCCGTCAATGCCACGTTCATCAGCATAAGCAACATCCGATACACATTCCAAACTGTCACCACCGATATCGCGCATAAGATAAGGTTTTGCCATCCTAAACGCTCTTTGCAAGTGTGTTTCGCCTTTTCTAAAAGCTTCCGGAATAATTGCATCTTTTATAAAACCGCTAATCGTTAAGCTTCGTCTGGTTTGAACACCCATTTTGCCAAGTTCTCGAGTAATATCTTGATTTGAAAATTTGTCACAAACAAGATAAATCTCACCTGTCAAATCAACATTTAAAACTTCTCTTTTCGTGTCAATTTCAACTTTTCTCATCTCATCAAAAGCCGCTTTTTTAGCTTTCTTAAGCTGTCTTGTACTATCGGCATCTTTTATGTATGCCAAAGCCTTATTAAAATGTTTTTCAGCATCACCAAAATTAATTTCCCTTGCTCTGTAATAAGAAAGAATATTTTCCAAATCATCCAGCGCAAATACCTTTCTGATGGCAATATTAATAGCTCTTGCAAATAAAATCGGGTCATTTTTCCCGCTTATTTTTTTCAAGAAGTCATACATACCTTTAATGCCATCATAGAGTGTCAATTCAATGTATTTTGCATCATAACCCAAATCGTTCAATGCACTATAAATACAATTGCCATATTCGCCCAATCTGCAACATCCCGGGGATGTAATCATTGCGACATAATCAGTTCCGCCTTCAATAGCCTCAATAAAATTACCCAAAATCAATTTGTAAGGTAAACATATTGCCTCGGGAGAATGTTTTGTTCCCAAAGACAACGTTTTTTTACTTGTATAAGGTGGTATAAACGGTTCGACACCAATTTTTTTCAACGCTGCCGCCCACGCTATACTTACCGTTCCCATGTGGGGAAATGCTACTTTTATTTTTTTTTCTTGTTTCATAGTTATTCTCTTTATTCTTCAAATTTCAGATTTGGCTTTCTTGCTGCCAATGTTTCGTCCAGACGTTTTACGGGCGTAGTATGCGGAGCCGAAATAAGTTTTTCGGGATTAGTTTTTGCCTCTTGCGCAATCTTTAACATCACATCAACAAAATCATCCAAAACTTCTTTAGTTTCGCTTTCAGTCGGTTCAATCATAATTGCTTCATGAACAATCAACGGAAAATAAACCGTTGGCGGATGAGTGTTTTCATCCATCAATGCTTTCGCAATATTCAATGTTGAAACCCCGTTTTCATGCTTTTGTTTTTCGCCTGATAACACAAATTCGTGCATACAAGGCTCATCATAAGGCAACAAATAAGCACCCTTCAATTTTTCTTTCAGATAATTTGCATTCAAAACGGCATTTTCACTGGCTTCTTTTAAGTTTTTGCCCATCATCAAAATATATGCGTAGGCTCTGACAAGCACTCCAAAATTTCCAAAAAATCCCTTGACACTTCCGATTGAATGCGACAAATTATAATTTCTGAAATATTTTTCACCGTCAAAACCAACAACAGGAGTAGGCAAAAATTCTTTCAAATTTTCAACTACACCAACAGGTCCTGCCCCCGGACCGCCACCTCCATGAGGAGTTGAAAATGTTTTATGCAAATTCAAATGCACTACATCAAATCCCATTAATTTTGGATTTGAATAACCCATAATTGCGTTGAAATTAGCTCCGTCATAATAAAGAAGTGAGCCATTATCATGCATCAATTTTGAAATTTCCAAAACATTTTCTTCATAAATCCCGAGAGTATTTGGGTTTGTCATCATAATTGCGGCAACATCATTGTCCAAAAGCTCTTTCAAAGCTTCAATATCAACCTGACCTTTTTCGTTTGATTTAACAGGAACAATCTCAAACCCGCAAAGATGTGCACTTGCAGGGTTTGTTCCGTGTGCAGAATCAGGAATAATAACCTTTTTACGGTTTTCACCTTTAACTTCAAAATATTTTTTGATTACCATCATGCCGGTAAGTTCACCGTGTGCACCCGCAGCCGGTTGCAAAGTAACGGCATCCATGCCTGTAACGACTTTTAAAGCTTCCTGTAACTTAAACATAAGTTCCAAAGCACCTTGACAATCCTCGTCGGCACTATGCGGATGAAGGTTTGTGAAGCCTTCCAAAGAGGCAAGAAGTTCATTTACCTTTGGATTATATTTCATTGTACAAGAACCTAAAGGATAAAAGCCTTTTTCAATACAAAAATTTAAATCTGAAAGCTCTTTATAATGACGCATTGCCTCAAGTTCGCCAACTTCAGGTAATCCTATGGCATCTTTTCTCAATGCAACACTTTTGAGAAAATCTAAATTTTCTTTTTCATCAGTTAAATTAATTCCCGATACACCGTTACTTTTTTCAAAAATGGTTTTCACTAAATAATCCCCTGTCTTTTTAAATCTCTCTTAATTTTATCTAATCCTGCCTGAATAATTCTTGATATTCTGGACTGAGAAATATTGTATTCTTCCGAAATTTCTCTCAGTTTTTTATCTTGAAAGAACTTTTGTTCAATCAATTCTTTTTCTCTCGGCGAAAGCTTTTTCATACACTCAATAATTTCTGCTTTGAGTTCAACAAGTTCTATGCTTTCTTCGGGAGTTCTGTCTTCTGCTTTTATTTGTGTCGGAACTTCAGCCTCTTGCATCTCATCAATCGAAAGAATTGTTTTGTAAACTTCCTCCCGTAAATTTTCATTTTCTTCTTCAAGACGTTGTTTTTTATTCTTTAAAGAATACCATTTATAACGGCGTCTAACCTCATTTCTTACAGCCCACTTGATAGCAGTTGAAAGATATGTGTTATTAAACTCCTGTTTTGGATTGTTCTTGAATAGAATATATAAAGTGTGATTACCGATATTAATAAGTTCGGGAAGCTCAATCAAATGTGAATTTGAAAACTTTTGATACTCCACTTTTGCAATTGTTTCAATTAAATCTTTATATTCCCTTAGATTTACTTTTTGTTTTGTATTTTGTTCTTCCGCCATAACTATAACTATTATTCCTATAAAAACATTTCCCTAAAATAATAATACCAGAAAAAAATATAGAATACCAGACAATGTAATTTTCCTTAACATATTTTATAGTAAGTGAGAAGTGAAAGATGAAAAGAGGTAAACAATTATGAAAATACTATTCTGTACAGACGGTTCAAAAATCAGTTTTAATTCTTTAAAAAACATATCACATTGGATAAAAAATGCAGTAATCGACACTATTTGTGTAATCGACTGGACTTTTTTGCCTGACGAAATAACTGTTGAGGGAGAAAATTTTACGTACACTTGTGCAAATATTGCCAATACTGTCTTAGATTATGCACAAGAACAAATTAAATCTCTCGGATTTGAATGCGGGATTAGAATTAAAAACTGCGGTTCTGCAATAGAAAGTATCTTAGAGCAAGCTGACAAACAAAATTATAACCTCATTCTTATGGGTTCACACGGCAAAAAAGGCGTACAAAAATGGCTCGGCTCAGTTTCACAAGAAATTATCAATTCAAGTAAAAAATCTTGTTACATAACAAAAGAAGAAAATAAATGCAAAAAACTGCTTATCACAACAGACGGTACGCAATGTTCACACGAAATTATAAAAGAAATCATGCCTGAATTAGCACTCACTGACAAAGAAATTCACATAATTATGGTAAATGACGACCCTAATTTTTTATTTCTTGAGGGAACTCTTGACACAGAATGGTATCTCGATATCCAAAAACAACAAGAAATTTATGCCGCAAAAGCAATCAGAGATATTAAAAATATACTTGCCGAATACAAAATTGAGGCACAAAAATCTGCAATTTTAACTGGTAATGCCACTCAAGAAATAATAAACTATGTAAGACAAAACGAAATAGATTTAATTATAATGGGTTCAAGAAACAAATCACGTTTAGACAGATTTTTGACAGGTTCTGTAAGTAAAAGAGTTTTAGAAAATGTCGTAAGTGATATTTGGCTTGCAAGATGTAAACAAATTGACCAAAATTCAAATTAATGCAATAATCAGCAGTATGTATAACAGTAAATATGCACCATATTTATTTTTATTGCCTGCCGGTATAATTCTTGCAGTATTCTTTTTCATACCATTTTTTCAAACAATCGGTTTAAGTTTTTTGGATTATTCATCTGATATATATAATCCGACTTTCACAGGCTTAGATAATTATATAAAATTATTCCAAAGTCCGACTTTTTACAAAGTTTTGTGGAACACATTTATATATTTGTTTGTTGCAGTACCGATACTTGCAATATTTCCTCTGTTTTTAGCGGTTTTAATAAACCAAAAAATCAGAGGTGTAACGCTTTATAAAATTTTGATTTATTTGCCGGTAATTGTATCAATTGTCGTTGCGGCAATTGCTTTCAAATGGCTTTATGCTGAACAGGGAATTTTAAACTACGTAGTAACAAGTTTAGGATTTAACCCGATAGGCTGGCTTACAGACCCAAAATACGCTCTGTATTCGGTAATTATCGTTACAATCTGGAAAGGTATCGGATATTATATGATAATTTATCTTGCAGCATTGATGAGTGTTCCAAATGAATTGTATGAAGCATGTGATATTGATGGTGCAAACTTTTTGACCAAACATCTAACCGTCACAATTCCGCATATTATGCCAACAATTGCACTCGTTACAACCATTAGCGCAATTTCAGCAATGAAAGTCTTTGCAGAAATTTATGTCATGACCAAAGGCGGTCCTCTAAATTCAAGCAAAACAATAGTTTACTACATCTATGAACGTGCATTTGAAAATCTTGACTTAGGCTTTGCATCTGCGATGGCTGTAGTGCTTCTGGTCATTGTCATGCTATTTTCTCTTGTAAATATTTTCTGTTTTGAAAGGAAAAAGTATGAAATATAACTACCCTCGCCCCTTGAGGGAGAGGGATGAATTTGTTAATGAGGAACGAATTTACAAATTCGGGAGAGGGGTAAAATGTCAAAATTAAAAAATATTTGGACACACTTAATACTTATTTTTGTTTCACTATTATCAATTTTTCCTTTTATATGGCTAATTTCAACATCATTAAAGGGCAATGCGGAAAATATTTTTGCATATCCTCCGCAAATTATCCCGACCGATTTTACGTGGGCAAATTACATAGGCGTTTGGGATAAAGTCGATTTTATCGGATATTTTATAAACAGCATGATAGTAGCGGGCGGTACGGTTTTGCTAAACCTTATCCTCTCTGCAATGGCAGGATATCCCTTAGCTCGAATGGAATTTAAGGGTAAAAAAGTTACTTTTTTCGCAATTCTTGCCACAATAATGATACCATTTCAGGCAATAATGCTTCCTGTCTATTTGATTACTTTAAAACTTCATCTTGTAGACAGTGTAAACAATTTTGCGGGTTATATAGGGTTAATAATGCCTTTTGCCGTAAGCGCTTTCGGAATATTTTTGATGCGACAGGCATTTTTAGGAATTCCCAAAGAAATGGAAGAAGCCGGAATTGTGGACGGGTGCAACTCATTTCAAATCTTTTGGAAAATATTACTGCCCATGGTAAAACCCTCACTTGCCGTACTTGCAATATTTACATTTATCGGTTCGTGGGGTGAATTTTTATGGCCAAGCATTGTTTTAACCAAGGAAGCGATGTATACGCTTCCTGTTGGTGTAAACAATCTGCAAGGGATGTTCAGCTCTAACTGGAGATTTATCGCCGCCGGCTCAATTCTTTCTACAATACCGATTTTGATATTTTTCTTAGCGATGCAAAGATATTTTATCTCAGGAGAAAATGAAGGAGCTGTAAAAGGTTAATAATTCATCTTCCAGTCATCTCGGACAATTAAGTCAAAACACGTATCTAATTGTCCTCTTCGACATGCATCAACTAATCCTTTTTCATTATATTTTGATAAATCATCAAAATTTGGTGTACTAGAACCAAAAATTTCTTTGCACTCATTTGGAATCTGATTACATAATTCTTTCATTGCATTTACATCGTCTTGTGATACTTTACTAACACTATTTACAACAAGTTTACCGTAACTATCAAGCTTAAACCGAAATTGATCCTTACCTGGTTGGTTAGGACCTTTTTGACAATTAACATCAACCAAAAAATCAAACTGATGAACAGTTGTTCCGCTCGACCATTGAACATTCCTGCCTGGCAAAGTGCCAGGGAGCAACAAACAAGAGCCATCCGAAAGATAAGTTATATCATGCAGTTCTCCATATCCTTCAACAAGAGTTACAAAATCAGGTTTACCGGTTTTTATTTTATTTAATCCTAATTTTTCAAATTTATATTTTACTGTCATAGATCCATTGTGTGTAGTATCTCCTAAATATTCAACTAAAGTTGAATTTTCAATATTTTCAACTCCTTCATCAGCTAAATATTTTTTTATAGAATTTTGAGCAATATTCACATCTTTTTTAAGTTGAGTGACCCAGACTTTTTTCTGGTAATTAGCAATCAAATTCGGCATGGTCAATGCCGCAACAACACCGATGATGCCCAAGGTTATTAAGACTTCGGCGAGGGTAAAAGCAACTTTTTTTGAAGTGAATAGGTAAATAAGTGAATAAGTTCGTTTCAGTTTGCTGCGCAAACGTTTTACCCTCTCCCGCCCTACGGGCACCCTCTCCAGAGGGAATATTTTCCCGTCATTGCGGACAAGCGTAGCGCGATCCGCAATCGCAAAATCATTACCCCTCACCCTAGCCCTTCCCTCTTGCAAAACAATACTCAATTGTTTTGCTCGGCAGAGTCTCAAGGGGCGAGGGAATAATCCACTACTCCCTCTCCCAAAGGTAGAGGGTAAACAAAACTTAACTACATCACATGCCCGTAATGCACGGCTAGTAAGGCTTAGAGCCCCCCCCCCCCGAGCTAAATGTGCACTGTGACTGATTTTTAAGGTTTTTAAAATTTTTCATTTTTAGCTCCTATTTTTAATAACAACATTATTATTTTAACATATTTTTCATGCGTTTGCAACTGTTTTATTTGTAAAATTTACAATGGTAAATCAGCCCTCACCCTAACCCTCTCCCATAGGAGAGGGAACTATTCTTCCTCCCCTATGGGGGAGGATTGAGGTGGGGGCTATTTCGTTTGCGCAAGCAAACCGTAATGAACTTATTCACTTTAAATAAGATTGCTTCGCCCGCTGATGGTGGGCACGGGGCTCACAATTACGCGAAAATAACCCTAGCTCATTACATATCAAGAGCCAAGTCCAAAGTCGATGCTTTTGCAACTATTGCACTTGATGAAATTATGTCAACACCGGTTGATGCAATAGAGTTCACTGTATTCAAATTCACATTTCCGCTTGCTTCAACTATTGCACGGTGATTAATATATTCTACAGCCTTTTTCATAGTTTCAACAGACATATTATCAAGCATGATAATGTCTGCACCAACCTCTACTGCTTCTTTTACCTGTTCAAACGTATCACATTCAACTTCAATTTTATGAGTAAATGAAATTGCTTTTCTCAATTTCTGGACAGCATTTGTGATTGAACCGGCAAGTTTTATATGATTATCTTTAATCATTGCACAATCAGATAAATTAAATCTGTGCAAAGCACCACCACCGGTTTTTACCGAATATTTTTCAAAAGAACGGAAGTTTGGTGTAGTTTTTCTCGTATCAACAACTTTTGCACTATAAGGTTTTACAGCTTCCTGATACTTATGAGTTTCTGTTGCAATACCCGACATCCTTTGAATATAGTTCAATGCAACTCTTTCACCCATCAACAAATACTTTGCAGAACCTTCTAAATCAGCGATTTTATCACCCTTTTGAATTTTATCACCGTCTTTAAAATAAAATTTTATTTTCACATCACTACTAAGTATCTCAAAAACAGCCTTAAAGACCTCACATCCACAAAGAATACCATCATTTCTGGTGTTTAATTCGGCTTTCAATATTTCGCTTCCATCGGTCAAATTTTCAGTCGTAATATCGCCAAATCCGATATCTTCCTGCAACGCTGATTTAACATGTTCTTTTATATAAAAACTACTTAGCATATTCCATTATTCCTTCTTCTTTTGCTATAAAACTATGGACACATTCGTCATGTGTTTGCGGATAATCCGTTCTGCAATGAGCTCCACGTGATTCATTTCTTGAAAGTGCACAATGTACAATCAACTCAGCTACCGTGAGCATATTTCTAAACTCGTATTCTTCTCTGTTTAAGCATTTTGAAATACGAGGAAAATCAGCTTTTAAGCGATAAATCAATTCATTTGCCTCTTTTAAAGATTTTTCATCTCTCAAAATCCCGACATAATCCCACATTATATTTTGCAAGCTTGTTTTTAATGAATGAACATCGAGTTCTTCCATCACAACATCCTCATCTGTGTATTTGTCTATAATTGATTTAATTTTTTCACTTATTTGTTTAGGAGTTTTCAGTTCAATTGATTTTAGGTACTCGGCAACAGAATAAGCACAAACAACACACTCCAATAAAGAATTACTTGCGAGTCTGTTTCCGCCATGCAAACCTGTTGATGCGACTTCTCCGATTGCATAAAGCCCACTTATGGAAGTTTCACCTTTAAGATTTGTCTTTATACCCCCCATAAAATAGTGTGAAGCCGGTGCTACAGGAATATAATCCTTTGAAATATCAATACCGTGTTCCAGACATTTTTTGAAAATTGTCGGAAATCTTTTTGCGAGTTTTTTGCTATCAATGCAAGTTGCATTCAAAAAGACGTTATCTGCATGATTTTTTTGCATTTCGTTGTAATTTGCACGAGTAACAATATCACGTGGAGCAAGTTCTTTTCTTTCGTCATATTTAGCCATAAACTCAACACCATCAGCATCACAAAGTTTAGCACCTTCGCCCCTGACAGCTTCCGAGATTAAAAACCTGTTTTCATCACCGTCAATTGCAAGAGCCGTCGGATGGAACTGTACAAACTCCATATCCTGCATAACTGCTCCGGCGTTGTAGGCAAGAGCAACTCCATCACCCGTTGCACCTATCGGATTTGTAGTGTATTTATAAAGCTGTCCTATACCGCCCGTTGCAAGGATTACGGCAGGTGAATAAATCGTTTCATATTCTCCGATATCGTTGTTAAATACGATAACACCTTTACACTCTCCGGAAGTAACCAAAAGCTCTACGGCATCAGTTTGTTCGTAAATTTCAATATTTTTATTTTCTGCAACTTTACGGCACAAAGCCTGTTCAATCATCTTACCTGTTGCGTCACCGCCTGAATGAAGAATTCGTCTTACGCTGTGTGCTGCTTCTTTGGTATAACAAAGATTATTATTTTCATCTCTGTCAAATTCTACACCGAATTTCAGTAAATCTTTTACAACGGCATCGGAATTTTCCGAAATAAATTTAACAGTATTGAACTCGCTCAAACCTGCACCTGCTTTTATCGTATCGGATATATGAGATGCAACACTGTCTGATTTGTTATCTTTCATAACTGCAACCATACCGCCTTGTGCATATCTTGAGTTGCTTTCACCCAATCTTGATTTAGTTATAAGCAAAACTCCATCGGGAAGTTTTACCTGCTGTTCTATTTTTAATGCGGCATACAAACCTGCAATGCCACTACCTACTATTACTGTTGAATACTTTGAATATTTCATTTTTTACCTTATTTTTATTAATTGATATAATAATCCAAAATAAAAATTTTTACCACAAAAAAATATTAAGATTTAATTAAAAAAATAATTTACCATAAAAAAAGGAGGCACTGCCTCCTTTTTCGTTATTTCTTTTGTTCCGGTTTTACAGGTGGTTTTTGATTTGGTCTTTCACCTCTAAAATCCGGTCTTGCATTGTCAGGTCTTACAACATCATGTCTAAATTCTTTACGAATACTGATATCATGAGGCAATCTTGGAGCTTCAACTCGCGGACAAGGTGCCGGATGCGGTGGTTGAGTTTGAGGTTTTACGGCAGCCGTAAACAGGCACAATGCAACCAAACATCCTAAAAATGAACCCAGAATTGTTAATAAAAACATTTTCAATTCTTTAGAACATTTGCATTCTTTTTTTTCTTCTTTGATTTCGTCTGACATAATTTACATCCTTTCTGTTACTTACGTATATATAACGAAATTAAAAATTTTTTGTTCATTTTTTTATCCAAATTTATGAAATTATAATATTATCTGCCGTTCTCCATACAAAAGGGATTAATTCAATTGAAATTAATTTTATAAATATTGTAAGGAGAAAATCTTATGACCATAAATATATTGCTCGTTGAAGATCAAAAACTTATAAGAGTCGGACTAATATCACTTTTTGAAAATGATTTAAAAATCACATCAGAAGCTCAAACAGGCAAAGAAGCTGTTGAAAAATTTCGCACCGAAAAACCCGACATTGTTTTAATGGATATCGGACTTCCTGATATATCGGGGATTGAAGCTACAAAAAGAATTCTTGAACTTGACAGCAAAGCTAAAGTTATAATTTTAACATCCCACTTAAGCGAACAAGAAGTTTTAGATGCGCTCCATGCCGGTGCTTGTGCTTATGCGATGAAAGATATCGGTACAGAAATATTACAAATGGTTATCAAAACGGTCTATGAAGGTGCAATGTGGCTCGATCCGCAAGTAGTTCCGGTTTTGAGAGAAAAAAATTGCGGAGTAATCCCGCCGCGTCAAATGTCAAGAGCAATGTTTAAAGAACAGCATGCAAATCTTACACAACGCGAGTATGAAGTTCTGAAACTCGTTGTTGACGGACTTTCAAACAACGAAATTGCACAAGAATTGACTATTTCCGAACACACTGCAAAAGCCCATGTTTGTAACATTATCCAAAAATTGGTAGTAGATGACAGAACACAGGCTGCAGTAAAAGCTTTGAAAGAAGGATTGGTTTAAGATCTGTCCATATTGCAAAATTTTTACGTGATATAATGGCAATAATGGATAAGAGAACAGCTAAAAATTACTCATTAATACTTAAAAATATTTTTGATTATCTGCCGTCAAGAATTTTGATTATTTTGAACTCTATCATTATAATTCCGATTTTTGCACATATTCTTGACACAAAGCAGATGAGTATATTTTTGGTTGCCACTCAGATACTTAATATTGTACTAACCTGTACTTTTGATTGGATTACAAAAGCAGTATTGAGATTTCATGAAAAATACCGATTAAAAGGCATATTAGATGAATTAATATCTACAATTTTTTGGATATCAATAGTCGCTTATATTCTAATTTTTCTCTCATATTTTTTGTTGAAAGATTTAGTTTTAACAAAATTTGCTATTAACAATTTGACGTTTTTGTTGACAATATTCCTTGTTATTCCTTGCAGCATAAGACAATTTTTGTATCAAATTTTAAGGATTAGAAATCAAGCAAAACTGTATACATTGAGTATTCTGCTGTACCAATTGGGATTTATAGCACTATTTTTGACGATTTATAATATTTTGCCAAATGCTGCCGCGATACTTGTTGCTATGAATATCGCTATTTTTGCAATTGATATTTATATCATCCGTTCGATTAATTTTAACTATAACCTCAAAATATCTATTGACAAATCAATTGCAACAGAAATTTTGAAATACGCATTCCCGTTGATTTTTACAAATTCTTGTTATTGGTATATCATCCACATTGCAAAATTCTTGTTCCAAAACGAACACGATTACTTAAACACCGCAATAGTCGGAACAGCCTATATCTTAACTAATAGTGTTATTCCGATTTTAACCGTTTTTATGTTTGCTTCTTTCCCCATTATTGTAAAACAATTTGAACTAAAGCGACAGTTAAAATCATATTTTACAAACGTTATTCAATTATTCTGCTTTATTTTCATACCGCTTGTAAGCCTTTTTTGTTTTTACTCAAAAGAGATAACGGCACTTATTCTTCCCGAAAAATACTCCTCTGTCGCAATTTTAATGCCGTATTTCGCACTCGCGGGATTTTTACACGAACTGTTGAAACTCATCAATATTAAATACCATCTAAAAATCAAAACTTATATCGAAATGTTTATTGCAGGATTTCTTGCTGTTACGGCTTACCACTTGAATATTGGACTTATTGGTAAATTCTCAATTCTCGGAGCCGGTATTGCTTTATTGATAACAGAAATTGTACTAATTTTAACCAACATACTAACTGGGACAAAAAATCTTGATTACATAAGCTATAAAAATGTTTTTAAAACCGTTTTTACCGTATCGGCAATAGGAATTTGCGACTTCCTTGCATTGAACATTCTTGATATTCATTATGTCATAAAACTAATTTTCTTTATTATTTTATATGCAATAACATGTTTTGCGTTTAGAAAGC
>CAYPDZ010000034.1:0-15381 GCA_964409575.1 uncultured Muribaculaceae bacterium
TTGGGTTTTGCATATATTTTTATTGGTGCTATAATTAGCTAAAAAGGAGAATGGTTATGGGACAAACTTTAGCTGAAAAAATCATATCAGAACATGCGGGAAAAGCCGTTAAAGCCGGTGAATTGGTTATTGCAAAGGTTGATGTTACGGCGGTTCAAGACGGTACAGGACCTCTAACTGTTCAAGAATTTAAAAAACTCGGTAAATCAAGTTTGAATAATCCTGAAAGAACTATTCTCTTTATTGACCATGCTTCACCCAGTCCGAGAAAAGAATTATCAAACACACACACTGTTTTGAGAGATTTTTCAAAAGAATACGGTGCTGTTTTATCTGATGTTGGTGCAGGTGTTTGTCATCAAAGGCTTGTGGAAACTTTTGTAAACCCTTGTGAAATTCTTGTCGGAGCTGATTCACACACGTGTACATCGGGTGCTCTTGGCGCTTTTGCTACAGGAATGGGCTCTACAGATATTGCAGTTGCTATGGCACTTGGCAAAACTTGGCTAAAAGTTCCTGCAACATATAAAATTGAAGTCAGTGGTAAATTCAAAGAAGGCATTTGCTCAAAAGATTTGATGTTGCATCTTATCGGAATGATTGGCGCTGATGGTGCGACCTACAAAGCTTTAGAATTTTGTGGTGATACAATTGAAAATATGGAGATGTCGGAGCGTTTTACTCTGGCAAATATGGCTGTTGAAGCAGGTGCAAAAGCGGGCTTGTTTGTTGCAGATGAAAAAACAAAAGAGTTTTTAAAATCACGAGGTCGTGAGGATAAATTTAGAACGCTTAAACCCGACAGTGATGCTGTTTACGAGTGTGTAATTAAAATTAATGCGGAAGACATCAAACACACAGTGTCCTGTCCGCATACAGTTGACAACACAAAAAATGTTGACGAATTGAAAGATGTAAAAGTTAATCAGGTGTTTGTCGGAACTTGTACAAACGGCAGAATTGAGGATTTGCGAACAGTTGCAAAAATATTGAAAGGCAAAAAAGTTAATCCCGATGTTAGAATGCTGATTTGTCCGGCATCAAAAGATGTTTATTTACAAGCGCTTGATGAAGGTTTAATTACAATTTTTGTAGAAGCGAATGCGACAATACTTCCTCCCGGGTGCGGACCTTGTGTTGGAGTTCATGCAGGAACTTTAGCAGATGGAGAAATTTGTCTTGCAACTCAAAATAGAAATTTTCGCGGTCGCATGGGCAACGTAGAAGGATTTATTTATCTTGCATCACCTTATGTTGCAGCTTACACTGCATTAAATGGTTACATAAGTGCAGAATAAAGCTTTAACACAGAAAATATAATCTATTGACTATGTAACAAAGTATGAGTATTTCTAATTAAACTTTCCTTACTATAATTATAAGGAGAAGTTTATGCCAGATGTCAGGTTGCAATACAAAAAAATGTCATTGGAAGAACTTGTAGTGCTTTCTCAGCAAAACGATTTTAAAGCGCTGGAAGAACTCATTAGGCGTGAACAAAAAAACGTTTATGCATCGTTTGTATACTTGAGCAAAAATAGTGAAAACGTTTCAGATTTAACTCAAGAAGCGTTATTTCGCATTGCAAAAAATATTCAACAGTTAAAAAATCCAAAAGTATACAAAAGTTGGCAAAATCAAATTATCACAAATCTTTTTTATGATGAACTGAGAAAAGTACAACGCAAAGCGGAAACAGTGTCTCTTGATGAAGAAAAAGATGACGTAATACCTATTAAATTGCAATTATTGGATAAAAAATGCAAACCGCATGAAAAATGTATTTCAGGTGAATTGGAAAAAATAATTAAAAATGCGATTTTGGCACTACCCGAACAATTCAGAATTGCAATTGTTTTGAGAGAGTTTCAAGGTTTAAGCTATGAGGAAATAGCAAATGCAACGCACTCAAGCATTGGCACTGTAAAATCAAGAATTGCAAGAGCAAGAGGAAAGTTACAGGAAGATTTAAAAGCTTATATTTAAGGAGAAATTTATGCAATATAATTTATCATGTGAACAAGTAACTGCACTGCTTACTTTTTATGCAGAAGACAAACTTAGCGAAAAATTATCGAGCTACGTAAGAGCACATTTGGACAAATGTCCGCAATGCCGTGAAAAGTACCTTCAATTACAAAATATTTTAAAAAGATTTAATGAAATACAGAAAGAAGTGCCGGAAAATCCTTATGTAACAAAACAGTATGAAAATTTTAAATCAAATTTATCGGCATATGTAGATAATGAACTGAACGATTTTGAAAACATTAAAATTAAAAAATTTACTATCTCTAATCCATTGGCAAGACAGGATTTGGAAGATATTTATACATACAAAAAGTTACTTCATACTTCATTTGAAAAAACAAAAAACGAATTAAAAACGGATTACTCAAAAAGTATTGTTTGTCATTTACAAGAAGAATGTACTGAAAATAAGGGATTAGACCCTTTTTTAAAAATTACTGCATTATTTTTCATCATGGTAACTTGTGTAGTTGCAGGGATAATTTTAATTTTATATTTTTAATGAAGATGAATATTTGGTCGCAGCAAGTTTTTGATATTGTTCCATAGAAATACCGCGAGGTGCCGTCAATTGTCTACCGTTATGCATATGAGCAAGCACTTGTTTTTGTTTTTTGGAAGCATATTGATTACGCAAAACAGGTGTTACCAAATTGCATGATATAATTGAACCTACAGTACTTGCAATAACATCAACACCGTTTTTAAAAGGTTTGTAACCTTCAGGTACATTTTTGAGTTCACCTATATTAAAATCAAATTTACCGATTTTCTTTAAATCTTCCTTAGAAAGTGCATTTTTAATACCTTTTGTGGTCAGTTTTCCTGTTGATACGAGTTTTGAAGCGACATTTTTAAATGAACTGGTAATTAAATAGAAGGACAAAATATTTATACCCGCATCGGCAATTTCTTGCGGAATTAGAAAGCTTTTTTGTTCGGGAGAAATTTTGTCGTTAAACACTACAGCACTTACCTGTGCCAATGATGACAAAATCCACCCCAAAACGCCGGTATGAACGAGCATTTTACCAGGGTTTTCACCGTAGTTTTTATACAAAGAAGATTTAAAATTAGAGAATAAATTAGCCATTGTTTATCCTCTCTTTTTCTTCTTGTTTTTTGATGAATTTATTTGTTAAAAATTTGGTTAACGGGGCATCAATCAAAAAGTTTGTAAACATCATAACAACAAGTGCAACGATAGTTCCCATTGCATTACGATATTGTTTAAAGGCATCAGTATTTGTTTTTGTAATATTTTTTGGCGTAAAGAGAGTTTTCCATTTCGGAACATTTTTTCCTACGGGTTTTGACGTGGCATCTATTGCTTTAATACAACCTTTTCTAATCAAAAATCCTGTTGTTGTTCCGGCTATAATTTTTGCTATAGTTCTTGCAACAGAAACTTTTCGAGTTTTCTCATCTACATTCTTATTGTGGGCGTCGATAAAGGGTTGTGACATCAATGCTGATGCACCTAAAATAAGACGTTGCTCGGCAGATGAAATTTTTTCACCTGCTTTATTTATCCAATTAACATTTCCGGAAAGTTCAGCATTAGGAATAGCATCCATCACTCGCCTTTGTAGCGAGCGACAAGTGCTTGAAATTCCACCTTGAAACGATGGGGATGTTGATTGTATTTTCATGTTAGACGCCATACTTTTACCCAAGTCAATAAAGACAATGAAGCTTGAGAATTGCCCGTAACATGTAATATATTACAAAAATTTTACAATTTAAAGAATAGCACCCTTAGGTACAACAGTAACTCCGTTCGGAGAAACATGGAACCCTCGTTTTATGTCTTCCTCCCTATTGAAACCAATTCTGGTATTAGGCGGTACAACAACATTTTTATCAATAATTGCACGTCTAATCTTTGAATATCTGCCGATTTCAACGTTTTCCATCAAAATACTTTCGGAAATTTGCGAAAAACTATTAACTTTAACTTTCGGAGAAAGTATGCAACGCGACAAACCTGCACCAGATACAATACAACCTTCCGATACCATTGAATTTGTTGCCATTCCGACACGTTCACCTTCTTCCCAAACAAATTTTGCCGGAGGATAGTTATAATTGAAAGTTCTTAATGGCCACTCTTGAGAATACAGATTTAACTCAGGGTCGTAATCCAATAAATCCATATTTGCTTGCCAATATGCATCAATACTTCCTACATCCATCCAGTAGCCACGTTCTTGTGGTGACATACCCGAAAATGAATTGTCTTTAAAATTATAAATATAAATTTTCTTACCTTCTTCCAAAAGCATAGGAATTACATTTTTACCAAAATCATGGCTTGATTTTTCAATAGCAGCATCGCGTTTTAAAGCATCAAGTAAAATATTTTTGTTAAAGATGTAATTTCCCATAGATGCCAAACACATATTTGGATTTCCCGGGATTGATTTTGGTTTATATTGAGGTTTTTCAACAAAGTTAACCAATTTCCAATTTTCATCAACTTCAATAATTCCAAATTCATGCGCTTCCTCAATCGGGATGGGAATAGCGGAAATTGATAAATCAGCCCCTTTACATTTGTGATAATCAAGCATCTGCGATACGTCCATTTTATAAATATGATCACCACCAAAGATACAAACATGTTCGGGATCTTCATCAGTGATATGGAAAATATTCTGATAAATTGCATCTGCCGTACCGCGATACCAGTCAGAGCCGGTTCTCATTTGTGCAGGACACAAATCAACATACTGATTTAAAAATGGCGATAATGCCCATCCTCGTGTGATATGTTTGTTTAACGAATCTGATTTATATTGTGTCAAAACTTTTATTTTGAAAAAACCGGAATTTATAAAGTTGTTCAAAACAAAATCAATAATTCTGTATCTCCCACCAAACGGAACAGCAGGTTTTGCTCTATCTTTAGTTAACGGATAAAGTCTTTTACCTTCACCGCCTGCCAAAATCATTACAAGTGTATCATCAATCGACATTTTTTCTCCTTTATTAATAAACCATATAATTATTATATATTACTAAAAAAAAATATGCACTAATTCTTTGTAATTATTTTTTAGCAAAAAAAATTTTTCACGGACATTAATTAAGTATGATCAATTCTTATAACCCATCTTTTGGAACAAAATTTAATACAGTAAAAATACTCGAAGCCTCGACTCTCAAGTGCATTGAAAGCGAAGGTATTCAAGAACTCAAACCACTTATTGACACATTTTGGGATAAACCGTTCAAAGCTGCCGGTAACAGAGGATACAGATATTATTTGCAAGAAATAAGCAAAAAAATCATGAAAAATTATCCTGACATCGAAAAAGCTTCAAGTGAAATTAAAGAATTTGTACAGAAAAATCCGACCGCTAATCGCAAAAACCTACAGGACTTTGTTGAACCGATTGTAAAAAAATTAGGACAAGAAATTGATATTAATATATAAAAAAAGCTCCCTTTCGGGAGCTTTCTCTATATTTAGTGGCACAATGCAAGCAAAATACCTGCAGCAACACCTGAACCGATAACACCGGCTACATTTGGCCCCATAGCGTGCATCAACAAGTAGTTTTGAGGGTTAGCTTCCAAACCTACTTTGTTAGAAACACGTGCTGCCATAGGTACAGCAGAAACACCTGCAGAACCGATAAGCGGATTGATTTTTTCTTTTGAGAACAAATTCATAACCTTAGCAAATACAACACCACCTGCAGTTGCAAATGAGAATGCAACAATACCTAAAAGCAGGATAAATAGTGTTTGTAATGTCAAGAATTGGTCTGCTGACAATTTAGAACCTACTGAAAGTCCTAAGAAAATAGTTACAATATTAATCAAAGCGTTTTGCATTGTATCTGACAATCTGTCAACAACACCTGATTCTTTACATAAGTTACCAAATGTCAATGCACCGATAAGCGGGCAAGCATCCGGTAAGAAAATTATACACAATCCCAATACAACAAGCGGGAATACGATTTTTTCTCTTTTTGAAACTTCTCTAAGCTGTTTCATTTCAATTTTACGTTCTTCTTCAGTTGTTAACAATTTCATGATAGGCGGTTGAATAACCGGAACCAATGCCATATATGAATAAGCTGCAACAGCAATTGCACCTAACAATTCAGGAGCAAGTTTTGTAGTTACATAAATTGATGTCGGACCGTCTGCACCACCGATAATACCGATAGCACCAGATTGAGGCAATGTAAATCCAAATGCACACAAAGCCAACAATAATGCGGCAAAAATACCGAACTGAGCGGCACCGCCTAACAAAGCAGTTTTAGGGTTAGCAATCAAGGGACCGAAATCGGTCATTGCACCGACACCCATAAAGATAATCAACGGGAACAATCCCTGATGAATACCAGCTTCATATACAATTCCCAAAAAACCGTGCGGACCTGCAATATCTGCAACGGGAATGTTTGACAACAAACCGCCAAAAGCGATTGGAACCAACAAAAGCGGTTCATATTGTTTTTTAATACCAAGCCACAAAAGGAAACAGCAGACAATAAGCATAATCGGTGAACCGAATTGATGCAAAAACTGCTCAAATCCGTTTGTGATAGCAGGGTCAGCGGGTAGTACAAAGTTTGCAATCCCTGTAGACTCCCATAATTTTATTAAACTATCTGTAATATTCATTTTTCTTTTTCCTTATTCGATTATTAGAGATTCTTCGGTTTTTGTCATTCTGCGTATTAACGAAGAATCTCATAGAAATTCTGCCTCAGAATGACAACATCCTACGCAACTGTAACTAATACGTCACCGGTTTTAACTTTTGCACCTAATTCAACTTCAACAGAAGTTACTGTACCTGATACAGGTGATTTAATTTCCGTTTCCATTTTCATAGCTTCCACAACAAGAAGTACGTCACCTTCTTCGATTTGATCACCGGCTTCAACTTCTACTTTAAGAACAACACCGGGGAGGGCTGCCTTAACAGGAGTTCCGTCACCTTGGGGTGCATGAGTTGCTTCAATACCGTTTTTAACATCAAAATCATAAAGTTTTCCGTTGACGGTAGCTTTGTTACCTTCAAGTGCAACAGCGTATTTTTTGCCGTTAACTGTAATTGTATAACCGTTTGATGCGTTGCCTGCATCTTGCGCCGGAGCATCTGCTGATTTTTTATTAACTGAAACAGTACCTTTGCCAAGCAAGAAGTCAATACCTTTGTCAAGGTTGCCGTCTTTACAAGCTGCTGCGATAAACAAGTTTTCGTCAGTTACAGGAAGTCCTGCTGCTTTCAATCTTTCCTCTGCAGGTTTAAGACCTTTTTCAGGATCTTTATCGTTCAAGTCAACAACTTTTTCTGTTGTCGGTTTCAAACCGGTTTTTTCTTCAGCCCATTTAACCAATTCAGGATCCGGTTCACAAGGAGTTTTACCGAAGTAACCCAACAACATTCTAGCATATCCGGGGTTAGCTTGATCCCAAGGTTTTTCTGTAATTGCATTTAAGAATGATTGTTGAGCATAGAACTGAGAAACTGGAGTTACAGATGTTGCAAAACCGCCTCTTTCAACAACTTCTTTCATATTAGCAATAACTTTCGGGAATTTATCTAACATGCCCATATCTTTAAGCTGGTTAACAGTTGTAGCTGTAGCACCCCCGGGAAGCGGAGCTTGAATAAGGATTGGGTTAACTGCAAGAGAAATCGGTGAAAGCGGATAATCTTTCATACATTCTTTAAAGATTTCTTCTGTTTCCATGATTTTAGAAATATCTAAGCCTAAATCATAGTCAGTACCTTTCAAAGCATGCCACATTGAGATGATATCAGGTTGACCAGTACCGCCTGAAACAGGTTTCATAGCTAAGTCAATTCCGTCAGCACCACCGTCAAGAGCTGCCATATAAGCAGCTAAGCCTGTACCTGCTGTTTCATGTGAGTGAAATCTGATATGAGCATCAGCACCCAAGATTTCTCTTGTGCGTCTGATTGTTTCGTAAACTTTTCTCGGGTTAGAAGTACCTGATGCATCTTTAAATGCGATACTGTCAAACGGAATACCTGCATCCAAGATGTTTCTCAAAACTTTTTCATAAAAATCTGGATCATGTGCACCTTCGCAACCATAAGGAAGTTCCATCATCGTGATTGTAACTTCGTGTTGAAGTCCGTGTTTTTTGATTGAATTTGCAGAATCAATCAAATTGTTAACATCATTCAATGCATCAAAGTTTCTGATAACGTTTACACCGTGTTTTGCAAACATTTTTGCGTGCAAATCAATAACGTCACGAGGTTGAGAGTTCAAACCTACAACATTTACACCACGTGCCAAAGACTGCAATTTAACATCGGGTCCTACAGCAGCTCTGATTTTGTCCATTGTTTCAAATGCATTTTCATTGCAGAAGAAAATAGGAGCCTGAAATCTTGCACCACCCGCTGTTTCAAAGTGGTTTAAACCGGCATTTACAGCAGCCTGTAAAGCAGGAATAAAATCGTCTACAAGAACTTTTGCCCCGTAAATTGATTGGAAACCGTCACGGAATGACGTATCCATTACTTTAATTAATTTTTTACTCATTTTTATATCCTTTCATATAAATATTTGTATAATTTATTAGCTAGTTGCTATGCTTTTCGTCATCCTGAACTTGTTTCAGGATCTGTTTAATTAATATTTATTTTCTTGCCAAAATAGCAGCGAGAGCAACAGCAATTGCCGCGTCATTATTTTGAGTGTTGTTTGATTTTTTCTCAACAACCTCAACTTTTTCGGGGAATATTTTGTTTAAATACCCCACTACTGCGGACATGCCAAACATTCCCGCGATAAGAATACATAAAAAGCTTAATACAAAGCCCATTCCGAGCCCCATAAGCGTTAAGCCTTGCATTAGTGAATTTGTGTCCATTGTCATAATATATCTCCCATTGTTAGTGTTATTTCTTTGTTATCTTGTAATAATACCAGTTCACCCATAGCGTTTACAGATTTTGCAAAGCCGCAAACTGTATCATTAAAGCCTTTTACCGAAATTTCTTTATTTAAAAAGCATGCTCTGCTGACATAATCCTCATAAATCATTTCAAACCCATGCTCTAAAAATCTATCATAATTCAAAAAGAAATTTTCTGCTAATGTATTCAAAAATTCATATTTATCAATAAATTTATTAACTTCAAGATTGAGTGCCGTAACCTCTTTACCTTTTATTTGTTTCAAGTCATCTTGTTTTGCATTCAAATTAATTCCCGCACCGAGCACAAAACCCTTAAAACTATGTCCCTGCATAACAGTTTCTGACAAAATTCCTGCAATTTTTTTACCGTTTACAAGTACATCATTAGGCCATTTAATTTTAGGTTCAAGCCCGTATTTTTCAAGCAACTGAGCTAAAACTACCGAAAAATACTGAGTTAAATTTGAATAAACAGGCTTAAAAGTATCTGAAGGTTTAAACACCAAAGACATGAAGATATTACCATCACCCAAATCAACCCATGCTCTGTCAAACCTGCCACGTCCCGCAGTCTGTTTATTTGCACAGACTATTGTTTTATCCGCGATTTCAGCCAAATTCGACTTTGCGTATAAATTTGTGGAGTTAACTTCATCCAACTCTATAATTTCAATTTTCTCCCTCAGAACTGAATTCATATATGATAATTGTATAACAAACAAAAAATTAATGTAAATATTTCATTTTTACCTTTCGCGAAAAAATATTTGCGATTTTTTTTTTACTGTTTTAAAATAAACAGGGAGAGAAAATTATGGAACATTGGATTTACAGTTTAAACTTTATGGGGCATGATGTATCGTTCAATTTAGATACAATCTTTACCATGTGGTTTGCAATGGCTGTTGTAATCATTTTTGCACTATTAGCAACCAAAAATCTCTCACTTGTACCAAATAAACTTCAAGCAATTTCTGAAAGTATTATGAAATTCTTTTATGGAACATTAGATACGATGATTGAAACAGAAAACAGAAAGCACGTACCACTCGTTGCATCTTTATTCTTATTCATCGTTACCGCAAATCTTATGGGACAGTTACCATTGAGATTAATACATTTAAAAAACGGAGGCGAGCTTGCTTCTCCGACAAATGATATCAATTTAACAGCTTCTATGGCTGTAATTGTTTTAATATACTATGTAGCTATGGGAATTAAAGCGAAAGGCAAAAATTTTCTTATACATGACTTTAGTTTTACGGGTATTGTAATGGCTTTGGTTGAGGTTTTGGAAATGTTTACAAGACCTTTGAGCCTTGCAATCCGACTTTTTGCAAACATATTTGCGGGAGAAATTTTGGTTTCAATCGCATTGGGAGCTATGGCATATTTTTTACCACTCCCGATTATGCTGTTTGAGATTTTGGTAGCGTTTATACAAGCTACTGTATTTATGATGTTGACAATAGCCTATATCGGTTCGGCAACAAAAGAAGAACATTAGAATAACAAGTAATAAGGAGAAAAATTATGGTAGACACAGCAACAATTTCACAGATGGCACATTTAGGTGCAGGTATCGCAATCGGTTTTGGTGCAGTAGGAGCAGGACTTGGTATCGGATTTGCTACAAAAGGTTTGATGGATGCAGTTTCAAGACAACCGGAAGTTGCAGGTAAAGCGTTCGGTTTCTTCCTACTCGGTGCCGCATTATCAGAAGCTTGTGCACTTTATGCATTCGTTATCGCATTTATGCTGTTAGGGAAATAACCTATAAAGCGAAACGGGAACAAGCGTTTGATAAGAACCTGAAACAAGTTCAGGATGACAAAATAAGCGCAGTGACTAACCGAAGAATAAAAAATTACACCAACATCGTGTTACAGGGTAAAAAAAATGGAATTTAATGCAACATTTCTTATATCGGCGATAAGCTTTATCTGGTTTACATTGATTATGAATAAAATATTCTATAAACCACTTGAAAATATTATAAAGGAAAGAGAAAATTTTATTCAAGACAATGTTATTGATGCGAAATTTTCTAATGATAAAGCAGATGCTATTTTGAAAGATAGAGATAGTAAACTCGCAAAATCACACAGTGAAGCTAAAACGCTTGTTACACAATATGTTAATGAGGCAAACGGAAATTCCAGAAACTTGATAGAGCAGGCAAAACTAAAATCAAAAAATGATATTAAGTCAGCAAAAGAAGCCTTACAAAAAGAAGCTCTGGCAGTTGAACAAAACATAAAAATTGAAGAAATTGCCGATGTGATTTATTCAAAAATATTGGAGCAATCATGAACTTTTGGAACGCAATAGTACAATCAAATACTTTTAATTTCGCAGTATTAATACTGATTTTTGCAGTGCTGTATAAAAAATTAAATGTATCAAAAGTTGTTGATAATATAAAAGATGACATAGTCAAAAAGCTCAATGATGCAAAATCAGAACGAGAACAAGCAAGAGTAAAACTTATTGATGTTCAAAACTCCGTAAAAAATCTTGATAATGAAATTAAAGAAAACTTAGCTGATGCAAAAACACGTGCAGAAAATTTATCTGTGCAGATTATCAAAAATGCGGAAAATCAGGTTCAACTAATTGAAAAGAATGTCAAAAACGTAATTTCTGGTGAAGAAAAAACGCTTTCAGCTTCAATAAATGACAAAGCTTTAGAGTCTGCAATCGCTCTTGCAAAACAAAAAATCATAAAATCACTTGAGAATAATCCGAAACTTCATGACAAATTTATCGAAGAAAGCATAGGTGAAATATAATGGCAAAACAGATTTCAACAATTGCAATTACTTATGCAAATTCATTAATTGAGGCAAATAACGATTATGATAAAGTTTTGGCTGATTTATCAACAGTTTTGGATGTTGTAAATTCATCAGCAGATTTTGTTTTAGCTATGAAAAATCCAACAATATCTCTTGATACAAAATTTGAAATTATAGATGAGATATTGAAAAAAGAGATTGATGAAAAGATTATTAATTTTATAAAAATTCTTGTTGAAAAAAACAGATTTGATGAATTTGAACAAATAGTTCAGGCATATTCTGATGAACTTGATAAAATCAAGAATATAAAAAGAGTTGAAGTTGTATCGGCAGTTGAGCTTTCAGAAAACCAAAAACAAAAGACTATTGAAAGACTTCAAGCAAGATTAAAAAAAGATGTTAAGGTCAATTGGCTCTTGGATACAAACATAATAGCAGGACTTGTCGTAAAAATTGACGATGATATTATTGACATGAGCCTAAAAAACAAGTTAGATAAATTAAGCAAAATATAGAGGTAAAATTATGGCACTTATAAAACCTGATGAAATCAGTTCTATAATTAAGAGTAAAATCGAAAATTACGAAATCCAAACAGAAATTTCAAATACCGGAACAGTAATCGAAGTAGGCGATGGTATTGCAAGAATTTATGGGCTTAGAAACGTTATGTCCAATGAACTTGTAACATTTGATGACGGCAACGACACTCTCGGGATTACCATGAACCTTGAGGAAGACAATGCAGGTATTGTAATTTTGGGTGATTATACGCATATCAAAGAAGGTATGACAGTTAAAACCACAGGGAGAATTGCTTCTGTTCCTGTCGGTGATGCCCTTATCGGCAGAATTATAGACCCGACAGGTAAACCAATTGACGGCAAAGGAAACATCGTTTTTGACAAAACCCGTCCGATAGAAAGAGTTGCACCGGGGATTGTCGCAAGAAAATCCGTCCATCAACCGTTGCAAACAGGTTTAACTGCAATTGATGCCTTAACACCAATCGGTAGAGGTCAACGTGAATTAATTATCGGTGACAGACAAACCGGTAAAACAGCTATTGCAATTGATACAATAATTAACCAAAAAGGACAAAATGTTATTTGTATTTATGTTGCAATCGGTCAAAAGGCTTCAACTGTTGCACAAATTGCTAAAACTTTGGAAGAAAAAGGGGCAATGGAATATTCTATAATTGTTTCGGCAACCGCAAACGAGCCGGCACCGTTACAATATATCGCACCGTTTGCCGGAGTTGCAATCGGAGAAGAATTTATGGAACAAGGCAAAGATGTTTTGATAATTTATGATGACTTATCAAAACATGCTCAGGCATATCGTGCGATGAGTTTGCTTCTTAAAAGACCACCCGGACGTGAAGCTTACCCCGGAGATGTTTTCTATCTTCACTCAAGACTTCTTGAACGTGCGGTAAAACTCAATGACGAACTCGGCGGAGGTAGTATTACGGCGTTACCGATTATTGAAACACAAGCAGGTGACGTGTCAGCTTATATTCCGACAAACGTTATTTCAATTACCGACGGACAAATTTTCCTTGAAACAAATTTGTTCAATTCAGGTGTTAGACCGGCGATTAATGCAGGTATTTCAGTATCTCGTGTAGGCGGTGCAGCTCAAACAAAAGCTATTAAACAAGTTGCAGGACAATTGAGGCTTGACCTCGCTCAATACAATGAACTTGCAGCGTTTGCACAGTTTGCATCTGATTTAGACCAAGCAACAAAAAATCAGTTATTAAGAGGTGAAAAGCTCACGGAAGTTTTGAAACAACCGCAGTATAATCCTTTAAGTGTTGCAGAACAAGTTACGATACTTTTTGCGGCAAACAACGGATTGCTTGATGATGTGGCAAACACTAATATCGCAAAGTTTAAAAAAGAATGGTTTGCATATCTTAACTCAAATCTTTCAGATCTTGCAACACGTATCAATGACGGTTCTGCTCTGTCTGATATTGATAAAGAACAGTTAAAAACAGCGTTGGAAAACTTTAAACGTACATTCTAAGTGCTACGCATGTAGCCACTTGGGTTTTGGAGCTAATTTATGAGTAACCTAAAGGATATAAAAAACAGAATACAAAGCGTACAGAGTACACAAAAAATTACGCGTGCAATGAAAATGGTTGCGGCTGCTAAAGTTAAAAAAGCCGAAAATACCGTAAAAATGTCACGTCCATTTACGCATGAACTTGTTGCAATGTTCAAAAAGCTTTTAAATTCTGTGGGCACATACAGTTCTCAAACAATAAAAATTAAATCTGCAATTGATAATTATCCGGAACTTTTGCAGGTGAGAGAAATTCATTCTGTCGGTTTGCTAGTAATAACTTCAAATAAAGGACTTGCAGGAGCTTACAACGCAAATGTCGTTAGAAAAACTCTCGAAACAATTAAAAATTACGAGTCACAAGGCATAAAAACTTATCTTTTTGTCGTTGGACAAAAGGGAATTTCGACTCTTAAACGCAAATGCAAAGGATTGGATTGCGAAATCGTAAAAACATACTTGAGTGTTGCAAATGACCCGACGGGCGAGAAGGCAAAAATTGTAATTGAAGACATTGCCGAGTATTACGTTTCTCATAAAATTGACAAAATAGAAGTTATTACGACACGTTTTAAAAATATGATGAGTTATTTTGTTGAAAATTGGGAAATTTTACCGTTGAAAGGCTTGAATGATGACTACGAAAGACTTCACGACAACATACTTGAGCCAATGATGGAATTTACGCCTGATATGCATCATATTTTACAAAAAATTGTGCCGATGTATATGACAAATATTTTGTTTCAATCATTGCTGGAAGCTCAAGCAAGTGAACTTGCAAGTCGTATGACAGCAATGTCGGCAGCTTCTAACAATGCAGAAAAAATGCTTAAAGAATTGTCTGTTCAATACAACAAAACACGCCAATACGCAATTACAAACGAAATTATAGAGGTAGTTTCCGGCGCAAATGCTCAAAATAATTAGATATCAATATTTTCAACGAGTTTGCTCAATGAAGCATTCCTTTGCAATACGACATAATGCGTTTCGTTTGCGAAGCAAACCGTAAAGAACTTATTTACTTATTTATCTATTCACTTTTAATAAGCCGAATTGCTTCTGTCCCCTACATATTCTTAGACAAGAATGCCAAGTTGTCAGCTTGCAACATTGAATCATAAGATGTTTTTGGTTGTTGAGCCTCTTTTTCAGTAAGTTTCGCTTTACGTCTTGCCTCTGATCTATTAGTCATATAAATATTCAATTTTGGTACGCCTACACCAAGCACAAGACCTGAATACAAATAACCTGCGATTTGAGCAACATTCAAGGCTCTTAATTTGCCTTTAGTAGACTTGTCTGCTAATTTCATCAATTCTTTAAACGACAATTCTTTTCCATCTTTGATTGTAGAAATACCTTTTTTCTTTAATTCAGTATACAAAACTTCGTCACGAGTTTTTAAAGTAGAATTTGTTAGCCATTTAAAGAAGTTTTTTGAACCGTCTTTGCCGACATTAATCAAAGATTTATCAAATGCTCTTGCAACACCTTTTGTAACCAATGCACCAAGCACAAGCAGGTTCATAAATCC
>CAYPDZ010000035.1:0-15123 GCA_964409575.1 uncultured Muribaculaceae bacterium
CAAACCCCAAAAGACCAAAAGACCGTTCATTGGAACGGTCTTTTGGTTGTGGAAATTTGTGATATGTTTTTTCGTCATTGCGGAGAAATGTAGTGCAATATGCAATAATTGAAAAATAAATCTATTTTGTGAAAATTTTTACCCCTCACCCGAATTTGTAAATTCACTACATTCATTAACAAATTCTACCCTCTCCCGCAAGGGGCGAGGGAATTATTGCTTCTTCCCCTATGGGACTCTGCCGAACAAAAAGATCAATATCTTCTTCGTTGTTCATTTCTGTTGCACAAACAAGAATTTTGTTATCATCAAGTTTTAAACCGCCAACAATTCCATTAGCTTTGAGTTTTGCAAGAAATTTGTCAGCATTTGCAACTTCAATTACAAATTCGTTAAAGAAATTTTTGGTGAGTGTCTTAATCCCTTTTTGTGCAAGCTTTTCTGATAATTTGTGAGCGTATTTCGTTGACAAATAACCAGCCTGACGAAAACCTTTTTCACCCATAACAGTCAGATACAACGTTGCACAAAGTCCGATTAAGGCTTGGTTTGAACAAATATTACTTGTTGCTTTTTCTCGTTTAATATGTTGTTCACGAGTCTGAATTGTCAAGCAATATGCAGGTTTTCCGTCTGCATCTACAGTTCTGCCGGTAAGCCTTCCCGGGATTTGGCGCATAAACTTCTCTTTACACGCAATAAATCCGGCATGAGGTCCGCCAAAACTCATTGGAATACCTAAAGGTTGAATGTCGCCAACAACAATATCCGCATCTCTCGGCGGTTCCAAAATCCCTAATGATGAAATGTCTACGCATACGACCTTTAAACAATCCACATTGCCAAATTCTCTTATTTCTCCGTAAAAATCAGGATTTTGAACCAAAACGCATGCAAAATCTGCCGTATTTTCAGGAATTTCGTCGAACATAACAAGTTCAATATTATTTGACCAGCAGTAAGTTTTGATTACGTCGATGTATTCGGGATTGAGATTTTTTGATACAAGGACTTTGTCTTTTTTTGAAATTCTTACAGCCATCAAAATCGCTTCTGCACAAGCTGATGCACCGTCATACATTGTCGCGTTTGAAATATCCATTCCGGTCAAACGGCAAATCATTGTCTGAAATTCGTACATAACTTGAAGTGTACCTTGAGAAATTTCCGGTTGATATGGCGTGTATGCTGTCAAAAATTCAAATCTGTTTGCGACTTGAGAAATGCAGGCAGGAATAAACTTGTTATACGTTCCTGCACCCAAAAAGCTTATAAAATCGGTATTATTTCTTTTTGAAAGAGCCTTAACCCTTTTTTGAGCTTCCATTTCACTTATGGCATTATCAAGTTTGAGTTCTCCCATACGGGCTTTCTGGGGGATTTGTTTAAACAAATCCTCAATTTCATTTAAACCAATGCTTTCCAGCATTTCTTTTTTTACTTCGTCGCTATGTACCAAAAAATTTTTCATCTGTTATTCCAATTCTTCTTTGTAATCTTCGTATTTTAACAAGTCTTTTTGTTCGTCTGCATCACCTGTAAGTTCAATTTTAACAAGCCATTCAAAGCTGTTTTCGTTCAAAGTTTCAGGTGCATTAACAGCAGCTTCGTTGATTTCAACGATTTTACCGCTTACAGGCATGTAAATTTCTGATGCAGCTTTAACTGATTCTACTGTAGCAAAAGACTCACCTTTTTTAAACTCAGTTCCAACCTCAGGCAATTCCAAAAACACGATATCGCCCAATTGTTCTACTGCATAATCCGTTAAACCCACTGTATGTGTTCCCTCTCCGTTATCCAATAAAAATTCGTGAGATTTTGAACATAAAATTTTTTCTGTAATACTCATTTTATTCTCCTTTATAAGCCTTTTGTCATGCTGAACTTGTTTCAGCATCTCATTATAATTTTATTTTATTCCTTTTTTCGATAAATGGTTTTTTTACAATTTCCGCATCATGAAGTTTTTCTCTAATCATAACCTGAACAATTGCACCTGTGCAAATTTCTTTATCATTTTTAACATAAGCTAGAGCAATATTTGCACCAAGCATAGGAGAAGGTGCGCCGCTTGTGATATGACCGACTTTTTCGCCTTTGAAATAAACTTCATATTCGTGACGCGCAATTGATTTATCAAGCATCTTAAGTCCGACAAGTTTTTTTGTTGTCCCGTTTTTAATCTGTTCCATTATAACTTCTTTGCCGTTGTAATTTTCAACTTTATCTTTTGGTACAGACCAACTCAAGCCTGCCTCAATTGGCGTCGTGTTTTCATCCAAATCGTTTCCGTACAAGTGTAAAGCTGCTTCTAGTCTGAGAGTATCTCTTGCACCGAGTCCGATTGGTTTTATGCCAAATTCCGCACCTTGTTTGAGGATTTCATCCCATAAAAATTCAGCATGACAATTTTCAACCATTACTTCATATCCGTCTTCTCCGGTGTAGCCTGTGCGAGAGGCAAAAACCTTTAAGCCTGCTATTTTCGCAGGTTTTATTGTAAACGACTCTTGTTGTGTATCAAGTCCCATTTTGCGCATCAATGCATCAGCTTTAGGGCCTTGTATTGCCATCAGTGAATATTCGTGTGAGCGGTTATCTATTTTAACGTCAAAACCTCTGCTGTTAATGACCATCCAGTTTAAATCCTCGTCAATTCTTGATGCATTACAAATGACTAAATATTCCAAAATCCCGAGTTTATATATGATTAAATCATCAATAAGTCCGCCATTTTTATTCGGAAGCTGGCAATATACAGCTTTTTCATAAACCAGTTTTGAAATGTCTTGAGGTACGATACTATTCAAAAATTCTAAAGCATCTTTGCCTGATACAAAAACCTCGCCCATGTGCGAAACATCAAAAAGTCCGACATTTTCTCTAACTGTTTTATGTTCCTCAATGATGGATGTATATTGCACAGGCATGTGCCAGCCTGCAAAATCTACCATTTTTGCCCCTAATTGAACGTGTTTGTCGTGTAAAAAAGTTTCTTTAGTCATAATATTTTACCCCTCTCCTTTTTATATTTTGAAGGTAAAGGGGTATATTGTCAATAATATGTTGAGAATAATGAACAATTTCGTCTTATTATTCCAAAGTTTATACAGAGGGGAACAAAATTATAGCTCTGCAATCTTTTTATAAAGTTCGATTTGTTTGTCGGAGATATTTTTCGGGATTACGATTTTGATTTTTGCGTTTAAGTTGCCGTAACCGCCTTTTTTCGGTAAACCTAATCCTTTTAATCGTAAACTTTGACCTGATGAAGTTTTTGGGGGGATTTTTATTGTAATTTTCCCGTGAAGTGTTTGAATTTCTTTTTTTGTACCCAACACAGCCTCAGGTGGTGTGATTTCAATTTCTTTTGTTAAATCATAACCGTCAATTTCGTATTCGCTATCTTTGAAATGGATTACTAAATAGAGGTCGCCTTTGCGTCCGTACGCGTCAGTCTGACCTTCGCCTTTGATACGGATTTTTTTACCTTCCGTAATATCAGGCGGTAATTTTACTTTTATGGATTTTGGTTCTGTTTTAATCCCCGTGCCTCCACAGTTTGAGCAGTAACCACCGTTTGGCGGGCATTTTGTACAGCGTTCCATATTGTTATATCTTACAGAAATTGGTTCTTTTGAGAAAATATCTTTTGCTGTAACGTTTAAAGTCTTGGTTACGTCCAGATTTTCAGACGGTGGTTCTTGATGTCGTCTTTGACTTTGTCTTGCCTGTTGTGCTCCGCCGAAATCAAAACCGCCAAAGTTCATGTTTTGAGTCCTTCCGCCCATCATATCGCCGAATAAAGAACTGAAAAAGTCCGAAAATCCGCCCATATCTTGACCGTTAAAACTGAAGCTTTGATAGCCTTGACCGCCGCCAAATCCAAAGTTTTCAAATCCCGGAGGTGGCGTGTAGCTTTGACCGCCCTGCCAATTTGCACCTAAACTGTCGTATCTTTGGCGTTTTTGCTTGTCGCCTAATACTTCATAAGCTTCGTTTATATCTTTAAATTTGCTTTCCGCTTCTTTTGTTTTATTTACGTCAGGGTGAAATTTTCGTGCCAGTTTTCTGTATGCGGATTTGATTTCTGCATCGGTGGCATCACGTTTTATACCTAATATTTCGTAATAGTCTTTGTATTCCATTTTGATATCTCCTTATTTTATAATAATACAAAATAAGAAGATTTTTGGATTTGTTAATTATTTTTTAATAGTGTAATTGCCATTTTTTTTCCCTTGTATTATAATGAGCTTACAAAAAGGAGAGAGGAAATGGAAACATTAACGAAACAAGAGGGATTAGTTACAAAGATTATCGGACCTGTTATTGATGTTGAGTTTCAACAAGGAGAATTACCGGAAATTTATACGGCTTTGCATGTTCAAAAAGATGACGGGACTTTCGTTGTTGCAGAAGTTCAACAGATGTTGGGTTCAAATAGAGTTAGAACTGTTGCGATGTCATCAACTGACGGTTTAAAGCGTGGAATGAAAGTTATCAACACAAACGAGCCTATTAAAATCCCTGTTGGTAAAGCTATTTTAGGCAGAATACTTAATGTTGTCGGTGAACCAGTTGACGAAATGGGCGAAATTGAAACTGATACTTATTTGCCAATCCATAGAGAATCTCCGAGCCTTACGGATCAAAATACAAATATTGAAATTTTGGAAACAGGTATCAAGGCAATTGACCTTTTGCAACCTTATCAAAAAGGTGGTAAAATCGGACTTTTCGGTGGTGCCGGTGTTGGTAAAACCGTATTAATTATGGAACTTATTCATAATATTGCACAAGAACACTCAGGTGTATCTGTTTTTGGCGGTGTTGGAGAAAGGACTCGTGAAGGCAACGACCTTTGGAACGAAATGAAAGACTCCGGTGTAATTGATAAAGTTGCATTGATTTACGGTCAGATGAACGAGCCACCCGGAGCTCGTATGAGAGTCGGGCTTTCAGCACTTACAGCGGCTGAATATTTTAGAGACTTTTCAAAACAAGATGTACTTTTATTTGTTGATAATATTTTTAGATTTACGCAAGCAGGGTCTGAGGTTTCTGCACTTCTTGGGCGTATGCCGTCAGCCGTGGGTTATCAACCTACACTTGCAAATGAAATGGGTGAGTTGCAAGAAAGAATTACATCAACAAAAGACGGTTCAATTACTTCCGTTCAGGCAATTTATGTTCCGGCAGATGACTTGACAGACCCTGCTCCTGCGACAACATTCTCTCACCTTGATGCATCTACAGTTTTGTCAAGAAACATCGCATCATTAGGAATTTATCCGGCGGTTGACCCGTTGGATTCGTCATCGCGCGCGCTTGACCCGAATATTATCGGTGAAGAACATTATGACGTTACCAGAAAGGTTCTTGAAATTCTTCAAAAATATAAGGAATTGCAAGATATTATTGCTATTTTGGGTATGGATGAACTTTCGGAAGAAGATAAAGAAGTTGTTAACCGTGCAAGAAAAATTCAAAAATTCTTGTCACAACCGTTCTTTGTTGCTGAACAGTTCTCAGGCTTGAAAGGTAAGTATGTAAAACTTGAAGATACTGTAAAGGGCTTTAAAGAAATTATTGAAGGTAAACATGACGACTTGCCGGAACAAGCTTTCTATATGGTTGGTACAATAGAAGAAGCTGTTGAAAAAGCTAAGCGGATTGTGAACTGAGGGCACTCTGCCGAACAAAAGGTGACTAAATGTCACGTTTTGTGAGAGGTAAGTCAAGGTGTTGAACCTTGCCGGTAGACCCGTTAAACGCGAGCAACCAAGAGAACTTTGAGGGTTTAATTATGCACTTAAAAATTATTACGCACGAAAGAGTTGTTTTTGACGAGGATGTTGACGAAATTTATACAAAAGCAATCGATGGTGAAATCGGTATTTTGAAAAATCACGTTCCGTTAATGACTGCACTTGATATTGGTGTTACCAAAACCGTAAAAGACGGCAAGGTCAAGTTCTTTACGACAATGGGCGGCGTTTTGCAATTCAAAGATGATGAGGCACTAATTCTCACGACAACAGCAGAAGCCGGTGATGAAATAGATGTTACACGTGCAAAAGAAGCTCTTACACGTGCTCAATCAAGACTTGCGGAAACTGAAGCAGAAGTGGATGCAAAACGCGCGGAAGCTGCTGTCGCCAGAGCTATGGCTAGATTGAAGGCAACTTTAAATAATTAATATGGAAAAGACTTTATATCAAATATTCAAAACATTTTTCAAGGTTGGCACCTTGCTTTTGGGTGGCGGGTATGTAATTTTGCCGCTTTTACAGTCTGAACTTGTGGATAAAAAACATTGGATTGATGATGATGAATTGTGCGAATATTATGCACTCGGGCAAAGTGTTCCTGGGATTATAGCCGCGAATGTTTCGATTTTTGTCGGGTATAAATTAAGAAAGACTGCGGGAGCTATTACGGCTGTTTTAGGAGTTGTGACACCGGCATTTATTTCAATTATAATTTTGGCGAGAATTTTGGAAGAAATTATTCAACTAAAATTTGTTCAGAGTATTTTCTGGGGTGTGGGAATTGGTGTATTAATCCTTATTTTTCTTGCAGTTAAGGAAATTTGGAAAAAGAGCGTTGTAGATAAATTTTCATGTTGGATATTTTTTATAACGTTTATTTTATCAGCTTGTTTTAAGGCGCCGCCTGCATCTTTAATCATTCTTGCAATATTTATAGGGTTATGGCTTCAATTTGCAAAGAAAATTGAACGGGGAGAAAAAGAATGATATATTTAAAATTATTTTTAGAATTTTTTCATATCGGACTTTTTTCTTTTGGTGGCGGTTATGCGACTTTACCGTTTTTGTACCATATAGCGGATGTTCAAAAATGGTATACAACAAAGCAATTGTCGGATATGATTGCGATTTCGTCAATTACTCCGGGACCTGTCGGGGTTAATGTTGCGACATTTGCGGGATATACAACGTCAGGAATTTTGGGAGCGGTGGTTGCAACGGCTTCTGTAATTTTGCCGTCATTGATTATCGTCGTAATTATTTCAAAACTTTTAGAACAGTTTAAACATAACAAATATGTTCAATCAGTAATTTATACTCTAAAACCGGCAGGATGTGGACTTTTGGCGGCAGTAGGTGTTGATATGTTTGTAAATAACATAAATTTGTTAGGTATGTTTTTGCTTGCAGGATTGTTTTTTGCAAGTTTGACCGAAAAACGTGATCCTTTGTTTTACCTTGCGGTTTCTGCCGTAGTTGGACTTGTGGCTGGATTTTTTAACTTGACTGCATAAGAGTTCTGTATTGTAGCGCTTGCATAATATGAGTTTGTTTAATATCTTTTGAATTATCCAAATCTGCAATTGTTCTGGCAAGTTTTAGAATTCTGTCATAACGGCGACCGGAAAGATGGTATTTTATGGAGGCTGTCTTTAAAATTTCCGTACCTGCTTTATCAAGCTGGCAGTATTTTTTGATGAGCCTTGAAGTTAATTCTGAATTTGTTAAAATTCCATCATTTTTGTATCGTTCGGCTTGAATTTTTCTGGCTTGTATAACGCGTTTTCTAATGTCTGCCGAAGTTTCACCGGATGGTTGCGTGTTCAAAAGTTCTTCTGATGTAAGTCTTGGAACTTCTACCTGTAAATCAATTCTATCCAAAAGTGGACCTGAAAGTCTTGATTGATAACGGTTTATTTGAAATTCTGAACAGGTGCAAGGCTTTTCTTTGTCACCCAAATATCCGCAAGGACAAGGGTTCATAGCACCTAAAAGCATAAATTTTGCAGGGTATTTTATGGAATGTTTTGCCCTAGATATTGTAATTTCTCCGTCTTCAAGTGGTTGACGCATTACTTCCAATACGTTCCGCGGAAATTCCACCATTTCATCAAGAAATAAAACGCCTCTGTGTGCAAGCGTAATTTCTCCGGGTTTGGGGCTTGAGCCTCCGCCGATAATTCCATTAGCGGATGCTGTGTGGTGAACGGTTCTAAACGGTCGTTTTGTCATCAACGGTTCATCTGACGATAAAAGTCCGCAAATACTGTAGATTTTGGTTAATTCAAGAGCTTCTTGAAGTTCAAGAGGCGGCAAAATAGACGGCATACATTTTGCCATCATAGTTTTCCCAGACCCCGGAGAACCTGTCATCAGCATATTATGTCCGCCCGCTGCTGCAATTTCCAATGCGCGTTTGGCTTTTTGTTGTCCTTTAACGTCTTTAAAATCGTAAATAAATTCTTGTGTGGAATTTTTTTCTAAGTATTCGGTAATGTTTATCACTGTCGGTTTTAGCGGAGTGTCTGCAAAATGGTTTACGACATCAGCCAGTTGTTCTGCACCAAAAATATTCACATTTCCGGCAAGAGCAGCCTCATAAGCGTTGACTTTCGGTACAAATATATTCTTTATGCCTGCTTCTTTTAGTCCTAAAATTAACGGAAGTACTCCGGCAACTCCGCGTAAACTCCCGTCAAGTGAAAGTTCGCCTAAAAAAGCGTAATCTTTTATTTTTTCTTCTGATAAAACTTCTTCTTCTGTTAAAAGTCCGATTGCAATTGGTAAGTCAAAGTTTGAGCCTTCTTTTTTAAGGTCTGCCGGAGCAAGGTTTATTACAACTTTTCTTGATGGGAAAGTAAAACCTGAATTTCTAATCGCTGAACGGACTCTGTCACGAGCTTCGTTAATTGCAACATCAGGTAGCCCTACTATTGAAAAAGCCGGAACTCCGTTCAAAACATCTGTTTCTACCGAAACCTTGTATGCATTTAAACCTATTACTGCGCCTGTCGTAACCTTGTTTACCATAAATTTATCATACTACAAATATTTTTATTGTATAATTCTGTTATGAATATATTGGCAATAAATTTTGGCGGAATTGGTGATGAGATTTTTTTCTTACCAACGCTTATTTCACTAAAAAAAGAATTCAGTAATGCAAAAATTACTCTTGCACTTGAGCCGAGAAGCAAAAGTGTAAAAGATTTGACAAATATAATAGATGATTTGTTTTTGATTGATATTAAAGGTAAAAACAAATACGCAGAACTTTTGAAACTTGTTTGGCTTGCACGTCAAGGCAAATTTGATATGGTAATTTCGTCAGGCGGCAACAAATTGATTAGCTTGTTGTTGTTTATGACAGGAATTAAAAAACGTTACGGATATTACACAGGTGCGTTGAGTGAAAAACTCTTGACAAAAGCCGTTCCGCTGAATAAAAACCAATACGCTTGTGCGATGTATCATGATTTGATTTCACCAATAACCGAGCATAAAACATATTTGCCTGAAATTGATGTTGAACCTCAGGAAAAAATTCCCAATTCGGTTTTAATTCATCCGGGGGTTAGCAAAATGAGTGTGCAAAAAGGGATGATAAAAACCGTTTCGGCTGAAATTTGGGCTGAAACTATTGATCTGCTTGTTAAGAAGGGTAAACATGTAATTCTTGCAGGCGGACCTGACGATGCGGAAGTTATAGAGGTTATTCGCAAAACAAGTAAATATATACCCTCACCCGAATTTGTAAATTCGCAAAACTCATTAACAAATTCTACCCTCTCTCGAGATGGGCGAGGGGAAATAACGGATTTTTATGGCAAAACAAAGAGTTTAAAAGATTTAGCCGTTTTGATAGGAAAAGCAGAACAGTTTATATGCTCAGATTCTGCACCTTTGCATGCGGCAGTGGCTATGAAAACAAAAACGTACGTAGTTTTCGGTCCAACTGATGATAAAAAATTAATTCCCCAGTCGGATTTAGTGACTCCGATAAAAGCAAATGATAATTGTCCAATAAAACCATGTTTGTGGGAGCACCGTCAAACGACATGTGAAGCTTTACATTGCTTAAAAATTACAGCTGAAGATATTGTAAAACATTTGTATTAGTGGCAAACTTTTTTTGTACCCCAGTTAATAAAGGATAAAATTTATGAAAACTCAAAGTGTATCGTTTCAAGGTGGCTTAAACGCCAGAAATATATTGTCGCCGCAATTAAGAGATGCGGTTGAAAAATCTCCGGCAGCTAAGAGATTTGGTATGTTTTATAATGCCGATGTTGTTGAATCACTTGTTGGAAGTAAAAGTAAGAAAGATGTTGCGTATTCAGGACTTTTTTTTGATAACATCCGTCCTAGAAATATTTTTGTAGGTTTATTTGATTTTATCACCGGTCGTAGTTCAAAACGTTATAAAGGCTTCTATTTTGTATCAGGACACGAAACGGAAAATGGTTTAATTAGCACATTAGGTAAATTAAAGAAAAATACATTTTTGAAAATGGTTAAAGAAAAATAAGCTAAATACCGACACTCAAACCGGCGCAAAGGTTTATGGACTGACCTGTGATGCCTTTTGCATCTGTGGAAATTAAGTATTTGCAAAGTTTTGCGACTTCTTCGGGTTTGACAAATCTTTTTTGCGGGATGCATTGAAGTATTTCATCTTTTGAAAATTCACTGTCCTCAATAGAATTCGTGCCAAGTTCAGTTTCAACCCAACCGGGGTTAATTGTGTTTATAGTAATATTGTGTTCTGCGAGCTCAAGAGCTAAAGCTTTGGTTAGTCCTATAAGTCCGGCTTTAGATGAGGAGTAAACACTCGCATATGCCTCTCCCATAACTCCTGAAATTGAACCAATATTGATAATCCTTCCCCATTTTTGGTTTTTCATGTGGGGAATTGCTTTTGCAATAAGAAATGCAGGTGCAATTAAATTTGTTTGATAAATCCTTTGAATATCGGCGGGTTCAAGAGTTTCTAGTCCGCCGTAAATATATTCTCCGGCATTGTTGATTAAAACGTCAATATCATTATCAATAATAAACTGTCCGAGAGTATTTATATCTTTTGTCAGGTCACAAACACAAAATCCACTCGCATTACAAGCAACAAGAGCTTGTTCGTTTCTGCCTGTAACAAAAATTTCTCCAATATCTTGGAGTTCTTTTGCAATAGCATTTCCAATGCCTTTAGATGCACCTGTGACAAGTATATTCATTACTTAATAATACCAAAGCCGAGCAAGAATGTGCAAACTAAAAAGATTGCAGACACAATTCCTGTTAATTTGTTCAATCCTTTTTCTGCACTTTTTTGAGAAGCAAAAACGTGTGATGCTCCACCAATCCCCGCAATTCCATCACCTTTTGGTGAATGTAATAGGATTAAAACAACTAGCAACAAAGCTGAAACTATTTGTACAGTCCAAACAAAATTTATTAACATTTAATTTTCTCCTTTTTATTAGAAATGAAATGAGCTCTTTTTGAGTTCAATTTTATATTTTCGAAAGTGTATAATCTTGCCGGTCGTTTTGAAGATGATTTTGTGTATTCATCAAGTTCAATTAAACCGTCAGTACAAAGAGCTTTCTTTCTAAAGTTTCTTTTATCAAGTTTTTTACGCATAATCAACTCGTACGCTCTTTGCATTTCTGTCAGAGTGAATTTTTTGTTCAAAAGTTGATATGCAACAGGGCAGAGTTCTAATCTTTCTCTTGTACGTTTCATAGAATATTCAATAATTTCTTTGTGGTCGAAAGCAAGAGGCGGCAAATCTGAAATCTTGTGCCAGCCGAGTTCCGGTGTTGTAACGATTTGAATATCTTCCGCTCTTACGAGTGCAAAGTATGCACAAGTTATAACTCTTGAATTTGGGTGACGAAGCGGATCGCCGAATGTATATAACTGTTCAAGATAAATGTTGTCTACATTTGTTCGTTCTTTCAAAACTCTTAATGCTGCTTGATCAAGGTTTTCAGATAGTCTTACGTATCCTCCGGGGATTGCCCATTTATCTTTAAATGGTTCGTTGGTACGTTTTACAAGCAATACCTGCAATGCATCGTTCTTAAGAGTTACAATTACTACGTCGACTGTAATTTCATGAGTTTTGGTTTCGTTAAAAATCATAATATCCTACCCTTAGAACTATCATATAATAAAAATATCAATTAGCATCAGTTAAAAGTGGATAATTGTTAACAAATTTTAACATATTTGCAAATTTATAACAATTATTATGAGTGTAAATACTTTATATATATACGGGGATAATTACGGGGATAACAATGTTTGATTTCGGCGCAAGCTACTACAGATATATGAATAATCCTTTTATGGGCGGATGGGGTTGCCACTGCAATTGTAACAATCCTGTTAATACGTTCATGCAGTATAGTGTGATGATGGCATTCATGAATAATATGTTTGCCCCAAGAATGACTTATTCTCCGGTACAGCAACCGTTATTTATGAATATGCCTGTTCAACAGCCTTTATTCAACTATTCATTGCCAAATTATAGAAATAATAAGGAAGATTATCAATTCGCAAATTATTTACCATCCCTAAATCCTCTAAATAATAATTTGTTTGTTCAAAATAATTTAAATCTGTACAACATATTTAAAACGTCAACAACACCAACGCCTTCAAAATCGTTAAATTTTAATAATACGGTTAAATCGTCAGACAGTGAATTCCTTGCGAAAGTAAAACAAGTCGCACAGAACTTAAATTGCGATTATAAAGATTTGCTCACAGTTATTAACAGCGAGTCGGGTTTTGATACTAAAGCCGGATATAATCGAAATACAGGAAAAATCGCAGGTGCAGTCGGGCTAATTCAATTTACAAGGGTTGCAATTGAGGATTTGAACAAAAATTACGGTTTAAATTTGACAAAAGAAAAAATATTGAATATGTCTGCTGTAGAACAACTTGATATTGCCGAAAAATGTTTGAAATTATCAAAAAAATATGCAGGTTTTTCGGCTAATGAAAAATTATCCGCCACTGATTTATATGCAATAACATTCCTTCCGCGTAGTGCAAAGAATGAAGTATTATGTCAGCGAGGAGAAGGAAATTCGTTCTACGAATCGAATTCTGCACTTGACTATAACGGTGATGGAAAAATTACAAAAAGTGAACTCGCACAAAGAATGGAACGCAAACGCGTTGATGAATCAAAAATCAGATTAGTTGCGTAACGAAAATATTACAATTTGAAATATTTCATTGATGTTCAAATTTGTTCATGTATTCATGTATCTATAGTATAATCAAAAGGATTGAAATATGGATAAGGGATACATTGAAAACGGTTTTATTGTTGACGTCAGCAACGCTTGTAAGACTTCTGAGATAATTTATGAATTATCAAGAATTTTGGACTTGCCTGATGCTCAGAGCAAAAAAGTTTGCCTGAAACTTGGAGCTGTAGATTTGTCTACGACAGAATTGACAAGTATTAAAGCTCTTGTTGAATCTATGAATTCTGAAATTGAATTTGTAAGTACAAGTTCTGATGTTACGTCGCGTTCTGCAAAAGAAATGAACATTGAAGTTTCTGTTTTGGAAAACAAAGTTCCGACTCCTGAGTTTAACGCAGATCAAGAACAGGTTAACAAAGAACTTGAAAAAGCTTTAGATAAAATTTTTGGTGACGAAGGCACTGAAATCAAAACTTTTGGGCATGCCGATAATGTTTTTGACTCAATAGACGAAAAAGAAGAAACATTGGATGAAGTCGTCACAGAAACGGCGGAAACTATTGAAACACCTGTTGCAGAGGCTACCGTTGAAGAAAATTCTTCACAAGAACTCAACAAAGAATTGGAAAATGCAAATAAAATTGAAGGCAATGAGATTGAAGAAATTGATTTTAATCTTGATGATGTCCGTAAAGCTTTGAGAGAAACGGAAAAACTGCCTACATTGTATATTCAAAGAACATTACGTTCAGGACAAAGTATATCTTCTGACGGTAATATTGTGATTATTGGTGACGCAAACCCAGGATCCGAAATTATTGCGAAAGGTGATATTACGGTGTGGGGTATTTTGGGCGGAATTGCTCATGCAGGCAGTGCCGGTAATACTTATGCCCGTATCAGAGCTTTGAAAATGAACGCAATTCAATTGAGAATAGCTGATGTCTTTGCAAGACGTCCGGATAGCGCAAATATGCCGTATATCCAAAAAACGGATACGTTTGTGCCTGAAGAAGCTTGCATAAGAAAAAAACAGATTTTTATACACAAAATACATGAATAAAAAGGAGAAATAATGAGCGGACGAGTTATTGTAATAACATCCGGAAAAGGCGGTGTCGGCAAGACGACTACCAACGCAAACATAGGTACGGCTCTTGCAAGAACAGGCAAGAAAGTCGTTATGATTGATACTGACTTGGGATTAAGAAATTTAGACCTTTTATTAGGGCTTGAAAATAGAATTGTTTACACTATTGTTGACGTTGTAGAGGAGCGTTGCAAACTTAGACAGGCACTTGTAAAAGATAAGAAAAATCCAAACCTTTGTTTGTTGGCAGCGGCTCAAACAAGAGATAAAACTGCGGTTACGGAAGAACAGTTGAAAGATATTTGCGAAAAATTGCAAAAAGATTTTGATTTTATTCTTGTTGACTGTCCTGCAGGTATTGAACAAGGTTTTCAAAATGCCGTAGCAGGTGCATCAGAAGCAATCGTAGTTACGACTCCCGAAATGTCGGCAGTAAGAGATGCTGATAGAATTATCGGTCTTTTGGAAGCTAAAGAAGAAATTAAGTCTTATAAACTGTTGCTCAACAGAGTTCGTCCAAACCTTATCAAATCAAATGACATGATGAGTGTAGATGACGTTGTAGAAATACTTTCGGCTGATTTAATCGGTATAATTCCTGAAGATACAGGCATTATCACATCAACTAACAAAGGTGAACCTATTGTAAATGATGAAAAATCACTTGCCGGTAAAGCTTACAACAATGTAGCAAGAAGAATTATCGGTGAAGATGTTCCTTTCTTGGATTTGGAGGAACCGAAAGGTATCGTCGCTAAGATGAAAAAATTCTTTTCAAGTTTGAAAGGAGAAACTAAATAATGATATTGGCAAATTTATACAATAAAGTTATGGGTTTTTTCCGCCAGACAGAACAGGAAGAAGTTGAATCAGCAAAAGACACGGCTTGCAATAGATTGCGTGTTGTGTTGATGCAAGATAGAACAAATTTAACTCCTGAATTGATGGATAGAATGAGAAAAGAACTTGTTGAACTTCTTTCAAAATACGTTGAAATGGACAAAGAAGCACTTGATTTAAGCCTTGA
>CAYPDZ010000036.1:0-15097 GCA_964409575.1 uncultured Muribaculaceae bacterium
AAAATTGCCAAATCAATATCAGAACTTGGTTTGTAATTCCCTTTTGCCCGTGAACCAAAAATTTTTACTTCACTAATTTCAGAATATGAATGGAATAGATTTTTAATCATTTCGATTGTTTTATCAGGTAAACCAAAATTATCCATTAATTTTACCTTTTAAATAAATTTGCAGTTCATCCAATAATGAGGTATAGTTGTTCAAAATTTCCGAAACAAGCTGTCGGGCAAATTCTTCTTTATACGTATGTGAAGTTTTATTTCTTGCTTCCATCATCTCAATCCATGTTTGTCCGTTACTGATTATATTTGTTTGAAAAGCTTCTTTTATTGTTTCACGTGGAGTATCAACTTTGATACCATTGAATTCAAGGTAATCTTTTAGAGTTTTCCACGCTAGCTCAAAGACAATTTCAAAAGCTTGAATTAGTGCCATTGTGTAAATTTTGTTCAGACCCTCTTTTTCTATACAATTTATGGTGTCTTTAAAATTAGCATGTGCTTTTTCAAAGTTTTCAAATCTTTGAATCCAACGAGTCATATAATAATTCTCCTTTGTACAAAAAGAGGCATTCGCCTCTTTTTTTTATTCATTATTATCTAAAAGACTTGTTTGAGAAATCGATGTGTCTTGTGTATCCATTGCCTCTACGTCTTTTTTAACCTGTTCATCCTCATCAGGGTTGACTATTTTGTTAACTGATACAACTGTGTCGTTGTCAACAAGATTTTGTGCTCTGACACCCGTTGCAGGTCTGCCCTGACGTGAGATTGAGCCTGCGTTTAGTCTTGTTACAACACCGTTTGCAGTTACCATCATAATATCATCTGAATCTTGAACAATTGTCAGTGCCACAAGTCTTGATGCTGTTGATTTGAATTTAGTTGCAATCAACCCAATACCACCTCTGTTTTGGCTTCTGAATTCAGATAATTTTGTACGTTTGCCAAATCCATCTGAAGTTACAACAAGCAAGTCTGCATCATAATCTCTCGGTACAATATCGCATCCTACAAGTTCGTCACCTGTTCTGAGCTTCATTGAAGTTACACCGCGAGCACTTCTGCCAAGCGGTCTTAAATCCTCAATCGGGAAGCGGATTGCCATACCGCAAGATGTACCGATAATGATTTCATCACGTGCGGTTGCAAGTTTTACCCAGTTCAATTCGTCATTTTCTTCCAAACCAATTGCGATAATTCCGTTTCTTCTGATGTTTGAGAAGTTGTCAAGTTCAATACGTTTGATGTAACCTTTTTTAGTAAGCATAATCAAGTTCAAATCATGTGAGAATGTGCTTACAGGTACAACTGCCGTAATTCTTTCATCCTGTTCAATCGGAAGAACGTTTACAATCGGCAAACCCTTTGCCTGACGTCCACCTTCAGGGAAGTCGTAAACATTCAAGCTGTAAACTGTTCCTTTTGATGAGAAGAACAGAACTTTATCGTGCATCATTGCTGTAAAGAAGTGTTGAATATCATCATCTTCTTTTGTTTTCATACCCGATTTACCGCGAGTTGCACGGTTTTGACGTTCAAATGTGTCTAAAGAAATACGTTTCAAATAGCCTTGATGTGTAATAAATACAGCCATCGGAGTATTTGGAGTCAAATCCTCAATCGTAACTTCGCCTTGTTCAGGTAAAATTTGAGTTTTTCTGTCATCGCCGTATTTTTCTTTATCCTCAAGAAGTTCACCTTTGATAATATCAAGAATTTTTTGACGACTTGCAAGAATTTCTTCGTATTCTGCAATTTTCTTGATAAGTTCATCATATTCGGCTTTAACTTTGTCTTGTTCCAAACCTGTCAAACGTCTTAATTGCATTTCTAAAATCGCATTTGATTGGTCAACATCAAGCCCGAAACGACTCATCAAGCCTACACGAGCATCATCTGTAGTTTTTGACTTTTTGATAAGTTCAATAACTTCATCAATCGAGCCTAACGCAATAATCAAACCTGCTAAAATGTGAGCTCTGATTTTAGCTTTTTTAAGAAAGAAAATCGTACGTCTTGTAACAATTTCAACCCTGTGCTCAACAAATTCTGAAAGAATTTCATACAAGTTCAACAATCTTGGTTGTTTTCCGCAAAGTACAACGTTGTTTACGCCGAAAGTCGTTGAAAGTTGTGTAAATTTGAACAAATTGTTTTTAACAACATCAGGTTTTGCATCACGTTTAAGTTCGATTACGATACGCATACCTTCTCTGTCAGACTCATCACGGATATCGGAAATGCCTGTAATTCTTTGGTCTTTAACAAGTTCTGCAATTTTTTCAATTAAAGCGGATTTGTTAACTTGATAAGGAATTTCGGTTACAACGATTGCTGTACGAGCTTGACGACCGCCACCGCCTGCTATTTCTTCAAAGTTTGCAACGGCTTGCATTTTGATTGAGCCTCTACCTGTTTCATAGGCTTGTTTGATATCGCTCAAACCGATAATTGTAGCCGCTGTCGGGAAATCAGGTCCTTTAACATATTCCATTAATTCTGAAACTGTAATCTGCGGGTTGTCGATAAGTGCGATTGTACCATCAACAATTTCGCAAAGATTGTGAGGCGGGATGTTTGTTGCCATACCGACCGCAATACCGGAAACACCGTTTAACAAAAGCATCGGAAGTCGAACAGGCAATACTGATGGCTCTTGTAACGAACCATCAAAGTTTGGTTCAAACTCAACAGTTTCGCAATCAATATCAGCGAGCATGGACTGGGTAATTTTATGCATTCTTGCCTCAGTATAACGCATCGCAGCGGCTCCGTCACCATCAACAGAACCAAAGTTGCCATGACCATCAACCGTTAAATAACGTGTCGAAAAGTCTTGAGCCATACGAACTAACGCTTCATAAACTGCTGTATCACCGTGCGGGTGGTATTTACCGAGAACTTCACCAACAATACGTGCACATTTCTTAAACGGCTTGTCGGGAGTCATTCCCAGTTCGTTCATTGCATACAAAATACGTCTGTGTACAGGTTTTAAGCCGTCACGAACATCAGGTAACGCACGACCAACGATTACACTCATCGCGTAATCTATATATGAACGTTTCATTTCTTCTCTAATATTAACGGGAACAATTTTTCCGTCATTAAACATACTTTGTTGATTGCTCATTATTTCTTACCCTTTCAAGTCTATCCCCTTGATAATATTGTATCACAAACACATTTATTTTGAAAATGTTAAAATAATCTTTACAAAATTTACATCGAACGAATGATAACAAAGTAAGAAATTTGGGTATAAATAGAATATCGTAGTTACAAAAAAAGGAGCTAATTATGAAAAACCTGAAAAATCAATCACAGAGCGCGTTTCGCTTCGGGGGGGGGGCGTAAGCCTTGCTAGCCGTGCATTACGGACATTTGATGCAGTTAAATTTAATTTACCCTCTACCTTTGGAAGAGGGAGAAATTTCAACTTGAGCAGTGCGAAAGTTAGAAATTTGGGTGAGGGTAAAATGTTTGCACAGCAAACTGAAAAGAACTTATTCACTTATTTACCTATTCACTTATTCACTTCAAAAAAAGTTGCTTTCACTCTCGCCGAAGTCCTCATCACCCTCGGCATCATCGGTGTTGTTTCGGCAATGACTTTACCAACACTGGTTAAAAACCATCAACGTCAAGTTTATGTTACACAACTGCACAAATTCTATAATCAAATGTCACAAGCTATAGAACTATATATTAATGACCAGCGAGCAGTTAATTTGTCAGAAACTCGTGTTAAAAATAATGCAACTGAACTTAAACGTTTTTTTAATACATACTTTAAAGTAATTAAAGATTGTGACGGGACTTATGCTCCTTGTTTTGCCAGTACGTATGATAATATTGATGGTTCAACAACCATAGACTTAAATACACATAAATGTGCTATTACCATCGTAATTGCTGACGGAACTGCAATATGCGCAGATTCCCAACCGCAAGAAGCTACAGAAGACGAAAACGGTAATCAAATTGTAAACGGATATAAATATGAACAGGGAATAATTGCAGTGGAAATTGATATCAATGGTCAACAAGGACCTAATATTTACGGCAGAGATATGTTTTCACTTCAATTTGACTCAAATGGGAATTTTTCTGATATCAACAAAGACCTGCATGAAAACGGGGTTGATACTTCGCAATTGTTTGGGTTTGTTAGTAGAATTATAGATGACGGTTGGAAAATGGAATACTAAATGCATAACAACCGAGCAATTGCGAATCTCGCTCCGCTCGTCAACAGTGACGGGAAAGAACTCTATTCTTCAATCAGGTAACAATACAGTTGAAAAGAAATACCGTAGCAGAACTTACTAAATCGTACCTGTCCAAAATGGTGGTCTGCCAAAGTTCCAATAAGTATTTGTCGGATTGTAGTCTTTGTGACGACGTCTAAACCATTTTCTTTTTGTTTCGGTTTTTGTTTGGCTAACTTGCTGTGTATCACCTTGAACAGTAACTTCAGTTGTTGTTTCTTTGTACGATCCCGGTACTTGATAGAGCTCTGCAGATGCACATCCAGCAAAGCATAATAAGCATAAAAGTGTTATTAAGTTCTTAGACATAAAAAATTCTCCTTTAATTTTATTATAACGTTTCAAAACATGAAAATCAATATTTTTGCTATATAATTTAAAATATGCAAAGAAAATTACCTGATTATTTAAAACGACCGATTATTGATACTGACAAAACTCGTACAGTCAGAAAAATTTTAAAGACAAAATGTTTGAACACAGTATGCGAAAACGCTCGTTGCCCAAATAAAAACGAATGTTACACAAAAAACACCGCAACATTTTTGATTATGGGGAATAATTGTACCAGAAATTGCCGTTACTGCAATATTTCTTGTGCCCATCCAGAGCCTTTGGACAAAAATGAACCTAAACATATTGCAGAAGCCGTTAGAGATTTGGGCTTGAAATATGCTGTTATAACTTCTGTTACGCGCGATGATTTGGCAGATGGCGGTGCTGAACATTTTGCAAACTGTATTTATGAAATCCGAAATCTTTGTGATGATATAAAAATAGAAATTCTTACACCTGATTTTAAAGGTGATAAAGCGGCACTCAATACAATTATAAAAGCTCATCCGGATGTTTTTAATCACAATATTGAAACTGTCAGAGAGGTTTTTAAAACCGCACGTCCACAGGGAAATTATGATTGTTCACTTGATGTTTTGAAATATGTAAAAGAAAACAGTGATATTTTGACTAAATCCGGTTTAATGATAGGTTTGAACGAAACTTTTGAGCAAATTGAAAATACAATGATTGAATTAAAAAATATCGGTTGTGATATTTTAACAATCGGGCAATATATTCAGCCATCAAAAGAACATCTCGAAGTTTCGAAATATTACACATTGGATGAGTATGAAAATTTTAAAAAACTTGCAAAAAAAATCGGATTTAAGAGTTTTCAGATTGGACCTTTGGTGAGAAGTTCTTACAAAGCTTCCGATATTGTTAATCTTTCTTAAAATTATCCCTCTGACTATTTGCATTTTTTTGTTCAATAGGGTACCATTGTTCTATGGTAGAACAATTATATTCTGACATCCCGCCTACAAAGTTGAGGAACAAGGAGGAAAAATTTAAACCGGCAAAGACGAGCCGTTTTTGGCTTTGGGTAGCAAGCTTGTTTTTCTTTAACATGCTCCAAAACCGTTTTTATGCTTTTCGCTATAAAGGTGCCGAAAACTATTTTGACGGCGACAAAAATGTCCCGACAATTCTTTTTGCGCCACATTGCAATTGGTGGGATGGCATTGTCATGTATAATATCACTCACAGGATTTTCCATAAAGAAATCCGTTTGATGGTTGAAGAACTCAACAGATTTCCACTTTTAAGACATGGTGGTGCGTATTCTGTTAACAAAAAATCTCCACAATCTGCAATGAAAGCTTTGCAATATTCTGTTGATGTTGTAGGTGATTTGAGGAACATGCTTTGTATTTTCCCTCAAGGAATTATCAGACCGCCTCATTTCAGACCTATTGAATTTCAAACAGGGCTTGCATATATCGCTCAGAATGCCGTCAAAAAATACGGACGTGTAAATTTAATTCCTTGTGCGGTTGATTATTGTTTCTTTAGAGATAACAGACCGGAAGTTGTTGTAGATTTTGGGAAGCGTATAGAGTTGACAAAAGACATGCAGCTTGACAGAAAAAGTTTGACTCACATGTTGGAGCACGCTTTGGCACAAATTTGCGATGCTCAAGCTTATGACATTTCGCATGGTGAAGTTTCAAAGTACAATATTTTGTTTAAGCAACATTTGAAATGGTACAGACGTATTGAACAACGTCTAAAAAGCATAGATTTACCACCTGTATCAGGAGTTTAGAATACGCGCTTGCGGACGTACGTTATTGTAAATACAAATATATCTTTACCAAGCGTTGTCTAAAATTACAAAACTGTCCTAAAATATTCGATTGTTTTTTGCAATCCGTCACGAATATTTACTGTCGGCTCATATCCGAGTCTCTCTTTCGCAAGTGACAAATCAGGACGTCGTTTGCACGGATCGTCAGACGGAAGCGGCTTGAATATTATTTTTGATGATGAACCGCAGAGTTCTATAATCATTTGCGCAAGTTCTAAAATAGTGTATTCACCGTCATTTCCTACATTTACTGGTCCTATAAAATCTTCTGTATTCATCAAAGAAATCATCCCGCGTACCAAATCGTCTACATAACAGAAAGAACGAGTCTGAGAGCCATCACCGTAAATTGTAATATCTTCATTTTTCAACGCTTGGATGATAAAGTTTGAAACAACTCTACCGTCATTTTCTGCCATACGCGGTCCGTATGTATTAAATATTCTGATAATTTTTATATCTACATTATGTTGACGGTGATAATCCATCATTAAAGCTTCAGCAACACGTTTTCCTTCATCGTAACAACTTCTTATGCCTATCGGATTAACATTTCCCCAATAATCTTCTCTTTGTGGATGAATTGCAGGATCGCCGTAAACTTCACTTGTTGAAGCTTGCAAAATTCGTGCTTTTGTCTCATCAGCTAAATCAAGCATATTAGTGATACCAATTACATTTGTTTTTATGGTTTTTATCGCATTAAACTGGTAGTGAATAGGACTTGCAGGACAAGCAAGGTTATAAATTTGATCAACTTCCAGAATTATAGGTTCTATAATGTCGTGTCTTATAAGTTCAAATTCTCTGTTATCCAACAAGTGGGCTATATTTTTTCTTGAACCCGTAAAAAAATTATCCAGACAAATTACGTGATGTCCTTGTTGTATTAATTTTTCACACAAATGTGATCCGATAAACCCTGCTCCACCTGTTACCAAAATATTTTTCATCTTCAATATACCTCATTGTAAGTCTTAAAATGTGCCTTACAAACTTCTTTTAATCTATCTTTACCGTATTTTTTTATAAATAATTTTGCATCGTCTTTGACCAAACTTGAACAGCCCTTTTGAAATCTGAGTCCGTACGTGTTTTCCATTTCCTGCAATTTTTGTACAAATGTTACACGTGCAAGCACGGATGCTGCTGCAACTGCGATATCACTTTCCGCCTTGCACATTTGTTCAAGTCTGATACTTCTGCCGTTTCTCATTAAAGCTGATTTTATAAGACTTTCATCACCAAATTTATCAGAAAGTGCGTATTCGCAATGCTGTTTTTCCAATACATTTTCAATTGCTCTTGCATGACCCCAAGCCAAAAGTTTATTGAGGTTTTTCATGTTGTTATAAAGCTCATTGTATTTAGAATTTGATATTGCTATAATTGAATATGGTGCAACTTTTTTTATTTCTGTTGCCATTGTAAGCATTTTTTTATCCGATAATTTTTTACTGTCTTTTATGCCTAAATCCAAGAAATATTGGGCTGTTTTTTCATCGGCAAGAACACCTGCAATAACGAGCGGGCCAAAAAAATCGCCCTTTCCGGATTCGTCTGTTCCTATATGTGCTATAAATTGTTCGGTCATTACTCTCTCCATAATCCTCTCGCAAGAGATAGTCATTGTTCTAGTGCAAGCCTTCCGGTACTGCCATTGGGATGGGTATCGGTGCTGTTGCAGGCTTTTGTGCCGGCTTCGGTGCAAGTTGCTGTTGCGGCTGTGAAACAGGCTGACTTATTGGTTGTGTTTGAGTTTCGGTTTTTTTCAAAATATTATTTACCTGCTTTGCGATATCGTCAGAATTTAGAGAATTATTTTCCACGGGAGTTTCATGTTCTTTCGTAGTTTTCTGTTCATCATCTTCATCTTCTCCACCAATAATTTTTACATTATCGCCGGCCGCAAACGGCATCAATTTAACTTCCGGATAATTAAATTCTGCGTTTCCGTATGGTTCTGTTGCGACTTTCATAACATCTTTCCAAATTAATGCCGGAACAGTTCCACCCTGAATGGATTTGTTCATTGCGATGTTGTCGTCGTTTCCTACCCAAACACCTGTTACGATATTTGGTGTATAACCCATAAAGTAAGCATCTTTGTTATCATCAGTTGTTCCTGTTTTGCCTGCCGCAGGTTTTCCGATGCTTGCGGCACGTCCCGTACCGTTTGAAATAACCGTTTTTAGCATAGCGGTCATTTGAGCAGAAGTATTTAAGCTCAATTGATGAGTGTATTTTGTTTTTGGAGCTTTATAAATAACTTTTCCGCGTGAAGTTTGAACGCTCTCTATCGCATAAGGCTGAACGACAAATCCGCCGTTTGCAAATGCGCCGTATGCTCTTGTAAATTCAAACAATTTTACACCATTTGAACCCAACGCGATTGTATAGTCATATTCTAAAGGAGTTTCAATGCCGAGAACTCTTGCGATTTGGATTACGGAGCGGATGCCGACTTCTTTAATCATTCTTGCCGCACATACGTTTGAAGAAACCATTAATGCCGTGTAAACCGGAATTGCTCCTCTGTATTTGTTTCCGTAATTTCTCGGTGACCATTTGCCGATTGTAATCGGTTTATCTTCAATCATATCGTTTGGACTAATACCTTTTTCCAATGCTGCCGCATATACAATAGGTTTGAAAGATGATCCCGGTGGTCTTACAGCTTGAGTAACTCTATCATATTGGCTTTTTGCGTAATCTTTTCCGCCTGAGTATGCGATGATTTTTCCGTCAACAGGACTGAATGCAAATACTGCCGCTTGATTGTTATCGCCACGAAGCCCCCAGTTTTTGAGATTTTTATCAATAGCTTCGTCAGTTGCTTTTTGAGTTTTGTAATCAAGAGTTGTGACAATTTTGTATCCGCCTTGCGAAATTTCAGTTTCATCAAATCCGAGTTTTTCAAGTTCTTTCATTACATAATCGCAAAAATAAGGTGCTTTGTTGGTCGTGTAATATTGTGGAACTTTTGCAAGTTTAACATCTGCTGATTTAGCTTTTTCGTATTCATCTTTTGTAATGTATCTCATTTTGTACATTCTCAAAAGAACCTGATTACGTCTTTTTATCGCCAAATCTTTATTATTAAACGGATTGTAAACTGACGGAGCCTGAGGAAGTCCGGCAATCAAAGCAAGTTCTGCTAGCGAACAATCTTTGAGGTGTTTGTCAAAATAAATTTGTGATGCACCTTCAACACCGTAAGCACCTGCACCGAGGTAAACATTATTCATATACATTTCAAGAATTTGGTCTTTAGATATGGTTTTTTCAATTCTTGCAGCGATAAACAATTCTTTTAATTTTCGGTCAAAAGTTCTTTCATTATTGAGGAACAAAACCCTCGCCAACTGTTGTGTTAAAGTACTTGCTCCCTGTACAACGTGTCCTGCAATGACGTTTTGTACGGTAGAACGCACCAAACCTGTCAAGTCATAACCGTGATGACGGTAAAAGTTTTTATCTTCCGTCGCAATAAGTGCCTTTTTCAAGTTTTCGGGAATATCTTTTAACTCAATTTTTTCGTAAGTGTAAGCAGTAAAAGTTTTGATAATTTCCTCATCAGCCGAATAAATTTTGGTTACAATATTAGGTTTAAATTGTTCCAAATTGTTTATTGGCGGCAATGATGAAAGATAAAGTTCAAACGAGGCAACTCCTGCCAGTGCACAAGCACAACCCATCAAAAACAAGAATTTTAATGTTGAAAAAAATCCGCCTTGCTTCTTTTTGGAATTTTTAGATATATTTTCTCTAGCCATTTTTTTTGCTGTAGAGTTAACTGTGTATTTTGTCATAGATACTCCCTCATCAAATCATCTTATTACAAAATAAGAGTAATGGCAAGCGATAATAAAAGTCTGGTATAAAGATTGATTAAGAAAAATTATAATGAGTTGTAAATTCTCCATCAGGTAATTCAAAAACTATCTTCCCGTTTATACAGTATACATTTGGAATTCCATTTTTACGATTATTTTCTTGAGCCTTTTTTACTGCTCTATTTTCAAGTTTTAACAGTTTATCCGATAATTTCGTCATTATTCAAAATCCTTTACAAAATCATTATACAAATTTTCACTAAATATTTCAATATCATTGTTGATATATTGAGCAACCAATATATATTCAGAATTCCCGTTATAGAATAAGTTCCATTCATCTACTAAATCTTTATAAACATTCCAAAAATTTTCTTTACTACGATAAAATCGCCTTATTATATCCTCTTTAGGAATATTATGACCTCCGTTTAAAACCCTAATTTTAATTCTGTTTTCACATAAAACAGGATTATCAAGATAAGAATAGAACAACTTGAGTTTGTTTTGAAAAACAGTTAATTTGATTTTCAATCAAAACAAACATAAAATCCACAATACCAAAAAATTTAGATTATAATAATATTATGTTTGATTTTCTTTTTGTAATTCTTAACGAAATTCGCTCTTATTTTGTGCCCGAAAAGGTCAGTTATGAGATTACGGGTGAGTGTAAAAAATGCGGAAAATGCTGCAATTATATGTACAGCAAAGACACTTACACTGAAAAAGAATTCAAGATAATGCAATTTTTGTTTCCTGCTTACAAAAGATTTTATATAAAAGGCAAAGACGAGGAAGGCAATCTGATTTTTGCATGCAAACTCGTTACCTCTGATGGCTTATGTTCCGATTACAAACATCGATTGCGCATGTGTAAAAATTATCCTGCAAAACGAATTTTTTACCCCGGAAAACTCCATGAAGGTTGTGGTTACAAAGTTAACATCAAAACTTTTGAGGATTATTTGAAATAATCTTTATTATGATATAATCAGAATATGAAAATTCTTGGTATAGACCCTGGCATGGCAATAGTCGGTTATTCTGTTGTGGAGTATAACGGAGAAACTCCGGTACTTTTGTATTCCGGCTCTATTCAAACCTCAAAAGATAAAAAAGAACCCGCAAGACTTTTGGAAATTTGGGAAGATATGAATGTTATTGTCGAACAGTACAAACCCGATGTCTGTGCGATTGAAAAACTTTTTTTCTTTAGAAACCAAACTACCGTCATGCCTGTTGCACATGCGCGCGGTGTAATTCTTGCAGTGTTGGAAAAACACAGAATTCCTATTTTTGAATACACGCCAATGGAAGTTAAACAGGTTTTGACAGGTTATGGCAGAGCGGACAAAAAAGAGGTTGAACAAATGGTCAAATTGTCGCTTGGTGTTGAAAAATTGCCAAAACTTGATGATACTGTGGACTCAATTGCGATTGCAATTTGTCATACGCGTTCTGTTATGTTATAATAAATCTTATGAATATTAATTTTACTTTATTAAGACAAATTTCCGTTTTGAGCTTGTTTTTTGGCGCAATTTTAGGAGTTGTAACTTTAATCCCGTTTGTCGGAACTTATTCGTTAATGTTTTTGTTCTGTTTTATTGCGCCTTTAGTGGTTTGGATACTTGTCAAATACAACTGTCTTTCTTTATCCTCTGTTAAAGAAAGTGTTATTGTAGGTGCGATTGCAGGTGCAATAGCTTATTTGGGATTTTCAATAATTTATATCCCGATTTCCGTTATTCTGATGAAATTTTTTAATTTGAGTGCAAATTATGGAATAGGGTTAACTCTGATGAACGCAAACTCATTTATACTCGTTGTACTTTCTTTGTTTATGAGCGTTTTGAGCGCGACAGTTAACGCGTTTACCGGATTTTTAACATTTTACGTATTAGAAGTAATAAAAAGGAAATAATAATGGCTGAATTTAAATCAAAAATAAAAACTATTGAATGGGTGGATAATTATTCAAAAATGGTAGATCAAACAATTTTGCCCGAGCATTTTGAATATGTAAACATCAAAACAGGTGATGAAATGTTTGATGCAATAAAAACAATGATTGTCAGAGGTGCTCCGGCAATTGGTGTTGCAGGTGCACACGGTGTTGTTTTATATGCACAAGAGCTTGCACAAGAAAATTTGAGTCGTGATGAATTTGTTAAAAAATTACTTGAAAAAGCTGATTATATGGCAACTTCACGTCCGACAGCCGTAAATCTTATGTGGGCTGTTAAAAAACAAAAAGAAATTATCCAAAATTCTAAGTCCGATATTTTGGGAATTGTGAAAGCACTTAAACAAAACGGTATAAAACTTGAAAATGAAGATATTGAGATAAATAAAAAAATTGGCGATTATGGTGCTGAAGTTGTTCCAAAATGTGCAACGATTTTGACTCACTGTAATGCGGGTGCTCTTGCAACTGTCGGATACGGTACTGCGCTTGGTGTTGTGCGTTCAGCTTTTGCCAATGACCCAACGGTACAGGTTTTTGCCGATGAAACCCGTCCTCGTCAGCAGGGCGCAAGGATTACCACGCTTGAACTCACAATGGACGGAATTCCGACAACACTTATTACTGATGGTATGTGTTCATATTTTATGAAAAAAGGTATGATAGATATGGTTGTTGTGGGCGCTGACAGAATTGCCGCAAACGGTGATGCCGCAAACAAAATCGGAACTTATACTGTTGCAATTGCCGCAAAATATCACAACGTACCGTTTTATGTTGCAGCACCTTTGTCAACGATTGATACAAGTATAAAAACAGGTGACGAAATCATTATTGAAGAACGTTCAAGAGAAGAAGTTACGCATATAAACGGTAAAATCATTTGCGCACCGGAAGTTAATATTATAAACCCCGGATTTGACGTTACTCCACACGAACTTATCACAGGTATTATCACAGAAAAAGGTATCTTACGTCCTGATTATAAAAAGTCAATCGCAGAGGTTTTTGATAAAATGTGAAAAGTTCACATCATCATTACGAGCAGATTGAGTAAGCTGTGGCGAACAAATGCGAAACGACTGGAAAATCCCTAAAGATTATCCGAAGAAGCTGTAAACAAAATCCTAATGCAATTTTTTGCACTAAATCAAAATACACAAGCTATCATTTATTAAGGGGCAAATTTACCCCTTAAGTTTTTTATATATTCAGTTGTAACATGGACTTGAAAAACGGTTAATAATAAGTTATAATAAGATTAAGGCACATTAACAATTGAATTTATGGGGACGTTTTGAAAGGGCGTTAGCCGGTGTTCACGGTGTTGGCACACGTGAGTGTGACAAGCAGGTGAACATTACGATAGCGACGTAGGAGCGCAAGGTGAAGCCTGAGCACCACAGGAGCAAACGTCCCAACAACCTTTATGGGGACGTTTTGGATTTGACAGGATGTTCGGTTGAGATGAATTGCGAGTCGGAGCGCTGTTCTCCGTAATCAACGAGCAAAACAAATTAAATGCTAACAACGTAATTAAAGCAGACTTCTCAAGAGCACAAGCTCTTGCAGCGTAGTCGCTAATTATAGCTACTCATAGAGTCCAGCTTGCCGATTTTATGAGTCCATCATGCAAGACGCAGTGCATCAATGCAATGTAAATGCATCAAGATAACATTGCAAGGTTTAGAGTTTCCTTCAAATAAAACGTTTGACTAATTTATAGGGTAATGATTTTCGCCTGAATTAGTCGAGATAAAGAAAATCTACACTCGTAGAAGTTTGTTAAGATCCATTTTGGACAGGGGTTCAACTCCCCTCGTCTCCACCATTAAAATACAGGGGCTTGCAACAGCCTCTTTTTTAGTGCCAAATTTCCCGCCCCACGGGGGCTTCCGCCGATTAAAGAGAATTTACTCAAGTTAATTTTTAGAGAATTTCACGCTATTCGTACCCAAATTCTCTTTCCGCAAACAAAAAGAGTCCTTTTTGTAATCCAGTCATAGTGTGAATTTTGAGCAAGTGGGACATTCGTTTGATTTTTATTATCCTGAGCGAATAGATTTTACAAAATAATGTCTATTTTTCTATAACACGTATAACTTTATACGGAATTTTATTTTTTGTTAAAAATTCTCCCCATTCTATTTGCTCGGGACTTAAATTTTCATTCTTGCGTTTAACTTCTACAAAAATCATTTCTTTATTGTTCCAAACAATATAATCAGGTGTACCAACAGGATTTCTATCTTTAACTTTTAATATATGCTTGAGAATAGTACAAAAAGTTTTATTATCAATTTTTGTTAAAAACTTTTGAACAACAGGTGATTTAAAATAATCTATAGGATTTTTATAACCTTCTATTTCCCATTCATCCAACCATCGAATATATGAACCTTCTTCGTGTTTCTTTATTTGACCGTTTATAAATTCTTGCAAATTTGTTTTATAAATAAGTCGATATTTTGAAGCTATATCTTTATCTGGAACATTATCCAATGGCTTATCAAAAAATTTATTATCTGTTTTTATATCTAAAGCCTGCGGGTAGAATTCATCTAAAAAAGCTAATACAAATATACCTTTCCAGAATGAATATTCGGCACGCATTATATTATATCCATTATTTTTATAATATTCTCTGACAACTTGCTCGGTTGAACATTTATTTCCATTTGAACAATAAAAATAATTTTTGCCCAATTCACCTGTCTTTTGAGCAGTAATATTTATTGTATTATTTTCAATAATATCCGGCAGAAATTGCTTGGCATCTGCAAGTATTTGAAAACAAATTACAATTAATATTAAAAAGAAAAACTTTTTCATAAAATTATTATATCAGCTAAACAGTTTTTAAATCAATT
>CAYPDZ010000037.1:0-3512 GCA_964409575.1 uncultured Muribaculaceae bacterium
ACAGTCCCGTCTATTCGGTTTTTATTGGGACTTATCAGCGGTAGCTCTGCGCTACCTTTCCTCTCCTCGGAAGATATTCAATCTTCCTCGTCGGCAGAGTGCCACAGTCCCATTGTGCATTATTCAATTTTCAAGACTTAGTCTTGGCGGCAACCTTACGCTATCTATCCTCTCCTCAGAAGATATTTAACCTTCTTCATCGGCAGAGTGTCACAGCTCTATCGTGTCATGTTCACTTTAGCATTAAATTTTTTAAAAATCAAGTATTTAAGTTTGTTATGAATAAATTGAAAAATTGTCGCACGATAAAACAAAAGTTATGTGCTAAAATATTTATGTTAAAGTATTATTATGCAGATAAATATGGTTTCAAGCATTAATTTTACTTCGGGATATGATATTCATGTGCATTCGGGACACTGGTGGATGAATTCGCTTTCAAAAAATGATGGTGCTATTCAAACATCAGCCGGAAATTATGCAGTATTAAGAAAAATTAGCACTGATACATTTGAAACAGCGAATAAACTTTTAACAAATCCTGATGAAAAAATAGAAAAAATGTTTGTTTCAAATCTTGATTGTATGGTAAGAAATCATCCTGATATGCCAAAAAGTTCTCTGACGCCAAACGGAACACCGTTTTTGTCTGACGAAATAAAAGGTAATATGGATTTGTTGCAAGAATACAAAGATAAACCTAATTATGTGCTTTATGCAACTTGTCAACCCGGTTTTGGACAGCCTGAAAATATAGAAAAAGTTATTACAGAGGCGCCGGATAAGTTTAAAGGTTTAAAATTTCACCCGAAACAATTTGATTTAAGGGCAGATGCGTCAAATTATGATGAATATTTAAAACTTGCCGAAAAATATAAACTTCCATGTCTTTTTCACTCTCAAGTGAATATTGATTACTCAAACGGTTGTGCAAAAGTTGTTGAAGATGTTGCGAAATGGGATAAATCTGATCCTGAATTTATTTATAACCTCGCCAAAAGGCATCCTAAAGTCCCGATTATAATGGCTCACATGGGAGCCGGTGGTGAATTGGCACATCAAAAGGCGATTGATGTTTTGTTAAAGTCTATAGATAATAATAATTCAAGATTATATTGTGATATTTCTTGGGTTGATTTTGAAAACGGATTACCTTCCAAAAGTTCAAATACAATAATAAATTTGATAGATGAATTAAAAAAGAGAAACGCGCTTGAGCGGGTAATGTTTGGAACAGATGCACCACTTGGCTGTTACGGTGAAAATTTACAAAATATCAAGCCCGAAGAAGCGTATAAAATGACTGTAGATAATCTAAAAAATTCAATAAGAGAAAATTTTGGAAATGAATCCGAAACAATTATTAATAAAATATTTTATGAAAATGCTCAAACATTGTTTTTCGCAAATGAAAACAGACAAGTTAAAACCGCAAAAAATTTCAAAGTTCCTATATTAATTTTTGCGGGATTGATTTTTACCGGAGGAATTGTTTTAGCAAACAAATTTAAATCTAAACAGAATTTAGACTCTAAAAACAGTGTTTTGTAGGTTTTTTAAGCTCTATATGTTATAAAAAAAAGACCGCTTGTGCGGTCTATTCAAGTAATGATTCCAATAATTCAGCGTTTCTCGCGGATGCCGTCGATTCTCTGACTTTTTGCTTGTAAATGTAGGTTCGCAATGCTTCTCGGATTAACTCACTGCGTGAACGATTTTCGCCGTCTGCAACCTGATCAATTCTCTGCAAAAATTCTTCGGGCATAGAAATTAGTACTCGTGCCATATGTTCTCCTTTTTTTCTGTTTTCATGAAAATCGCTTGTATATAAATAAAAACAAATTTATGTAAAAAAGTGCTAAATTTTATTTATAAAATATATACTAATTTTGAAAACTCGCATTACGAGTGCATTTTTGAGGTTAACAAAAGTTAATATATTTCCTGTTGCTTTAAAATTTGATTTAATATAATATAGATAGAAAGAGAAGGTATCCTATATGAAATATAAAAGAATTTTGTTAAAAATCAGTGGTGAGGCTTTATTGGGAGAGCAGCAGTTTGGTATTGACCAAAACCCTGTAAAAATGATTGCGGGAGAAATCCAAAAAGCTCGTGAGCTTGGTGCAGAAGTCGCTGTAGTTGTCGGTGGCGGAAATATTTTCAGAGGTATGAAAAACAGTGCAAAACTTGGGATGGATCAGGCTTCTGGAGATTATGTCGGAATGCTTGCAACTGTTATGAATGCAATCGCTTTGCAAAGTGCATTAAATCAAATGAAAATCCCGTGCAGAGTTCAAAGTGCAATTGCCATGAACCAAATTGCAGAACCTTATATAAGGCACCGTGCAATCAGGCACCTTGAAAAAGGCAGAGTTGTTATTTTTGCAGCAGGTACAGGAAACCCGTTCTTTACAACAGATACAGCAGCAGCTTTAAGAGCATCTGAAATTAATGCAGAAGCTATGTTAATGGCGAAAAACGGAGTGGATGGGGTTTATACGGATGATCCAAAAACCAATCCGAATGCAAAAAAATTAGATAAAATCAATTATGACGATATTATTATTAAAGGTTTAAAAGTTATGGATGCATCGGCATGTACTTTGTGTAAACAAAATAATATTCCTATTGTCGTGTTTGATTTTGAAGCAGAAAATGCGATTGTCGACATTCTGCAAGGAAAAGATATAGGTACATACATTAATTAATTAATTAAAATAAGGAGAAAAAAATGTCTGAGGCATTAGAAGAATTATTTTTATTTGGCGAAGAAAAAATGGAAAAAGCTATTAATCAGCTCCATAGAGAATTTGGGTCAATCCGTTCTGGTAGAGCTAATCCGATGATTTTGGATAAAGTTATTGTAGAATATTACGGTACACCTACACCGTTAAGACAAATGTCGCAGGTTACTGTTCAGGATGGAACTACTCTTGTTATTACACCTTATGACAAAACTATTTTAAAAGATATTGAAAAAGCTATTATCAAAGCTGAAATCGGTATTACACCAAACAGTGACGGTATTTGTATCAGACTTGCATTTCCGCCTTTAACAGAAGAAAGAAGACGTGAAACTGCAAAAGAAGTTAAGAAAATAGGTGAAGACTCTAAAATCGCTATCAGAAATATTCGTCGTGATATGGTTGATGATTTGAAAAAACTTGAAAAGAGTGAAAATCTTCCGGAAGATGCTGTAAAAGATAATCAGGATAAAATTCAAAAATTAACTGATAAATATACCGGAATTATTGACAAAGCAGTAACAGACAAAGAAAAAGAGGTTATGACCGTATAATGAATATAGGTTTGAATAAAAACGCTACAAGGATGCTTACGGGATTTATTATGGGAACAATTGCCATGGGCTGTATTATGCTCGGTGGAGTTGCACTTCTCTTATTACTCGGTGTTGTTATATTTTTTGCTTCAAAAGAGTATGTAAAAATCCTTGAGCATAAAGGTTTTTATCCAAGCCTTAAAATTATGCTTGCAGCAGAAGCTATTTT
>CAYPDZ010000037.1:3612-15078 GCA_964409575.1 uncultured Muribaculaceae bacterium
GGTGATTTGTGCGAGTCGCTTATCAAACGTGATGCGGGTGTAAAAGATTCGGGTAATTCACTCCCCGGACATGGCGGATTTTTAGACAGATGCGACAGCTTTATTTTTACAATTCCGGTTATGTATTATTTTTGCAAATATTTTATCTTTTCAAATGACGTAGTTGAGTTCGTTAAGGGATTGTTTTAGATGAAAGAATTGGAGAAAGTATACGGTATTAAAACAGATAATACTGAACTTTTTAGATGTGCACTCACACATCCGTCATATACTCAGGAAAATAATCTTCCTTATTGTGAAAATTATGAACGATATGAATTTCTTGGAGATGCGGTCTTAAAACTCATTACGTCTGAAATTCTTTATAAAAAATATCCGAATTATGCAGAAGGTGAGTTGTCTAAAATTCGTTCAATCGTTGTTTCTGATAATACGTTGGCAAAAATCGCGCGCGAAATCGGGTTGTGCGATTTTATAATTCTTGCAAAACACGAAGAAAAACAAGGGTTGGCAAATATTGAGTCAGTTTGCGCTTGCACATTTGAGGCTGTTTTGGGCGCATATTATCTTGATGGAAAATCTGATGATTTAAAATCGTTTTTGGAAAAAGTTTTGATGCCCTACATTGAAGCTGTTGATGCAAATTTTGAAAAATATAATGCAAAAGCTTTACTTCAAGAGTTTACGCAATCTGTTGATAAACAAATACCCGTGTATAAATTGGTTGAAGAGACAGGACCTGCACACAAGAAAACTTTTAAAGTTTCTGTTTCTTACCAAAATAAAGTTGTTGCGTTTGGTTCGGGCAAATCCAAAAAAGATGCGGAACAACACGCGGCTTACGAAGCTTGCAAGATTTTGGGAGTAGTTTCATGACAATAATTTCTCCGTCAATTTTGTCTGCTGATTTTGCCAATTTGGAACGCGATATTAAAGCTGTTGAAACGGCGGATTGGCTTCATATTGATGTTATGGACGGTCATTTTGTGCCAAATATTACAATAGGCGTGCCGGTTGTAGCTTCTATCAGAAAAATTACGGATATGCCGTTGGATGTGCATTTGATGATTAAAAATCCCGAAAAATATATTGAACCGTTTGCAAAGGCTGGAGCGGATATTATTACTTTTCATTATGAAGCCTATGAGCAACTAGGTAGTCAAGCAGCTAAGCAGCTAAGAGAAACTATTTCTTTAATTAAATCTTTCGCTATTAAAGCCGGTATGTCAATTAAACCAAAAACTTCGCCGGAAGTTGTTTTTCCTTATCTTAATGATTTGGATATGGTGCTTGTTATGACTGTAGAGCCGGGGTTTGGCGGACAAAAATTTATGCAGGATTGTGCCGAAAAAATTCACGTTATAAAAGAAAAAGCACCTGAAAACCTTATAATTCAAGTTGATGGCGGTATAAATGCCGAAACAGCAAGAATTTGCACATCTTACGGTGCAAATTCTTTAGTAGCTGGTAATTATATTTATAAGTCCTCTGACATAAAGTCTGCTATTGCGTCATTGCGGTAAGCCTTTTCTTTCTTTACGTTTTCTGATTTCTTCCGGATCAGTTGTCAGTGACGGGTCTGCAAGTCCTAAATCTTCATCATCCGGATTTTCCGTTTCGTCATCCGGCGGTACCGTTCCATCATCACCTACCGGCGGGTTCATAAAGATATTTTCCTCATCATTGTCAACATCCGAATTTGCCGTAACATCATCAACAGCTTCCGGATCTTCTGTTTCTTCAGGAGGAATTGCATTTTCATCAGCCGGTGCCGGTTGTTCTTCCTCATCAATACCGAGTTTATTTAAAGCATCAATTCCGACATCGCCGTCAACCATTTCATAAGTTACGTCATCAGGAACTTTTGCCAAAGCTGCCATTTGTTGTGCCCACGCAACAATCTCAGAAGGTACTTCCTCACCGTTACTTTCTTCTTTTAAAATCTCTTGTGGTGTTAATTTTTTCCATTTGGTTAGGTCTACATTTGGTGTAGTAGCGCTTCCTACGCTCATTGGATCTGCCATTGTTTTTCTCCTTTTTTTACCCATAAGTTAACGGCAAAAATGTCAAAAAACTTTAGCAATTGTAAAGTAATGTAACAAAATTTATATAAATTGAATATAAAAAGTCAATAATTTTTTGCAAAAATTTTTTATATAAATGTAAGAGATAAGAGAGAGAAAAAGAAATGGCATCAACTTTATTATTTTCAAATACTGTAACAGATACATACAAACAAACTTCTGACGCGCTTAATTCTGTAGATTTAAACGGTAAACACGTTATCAAAAAAACTTTGGTGGAAATGATGAAACAATCATTTTTTCACGGTGCAAGCAGATTTGGAACAAACTTTATAGCATAGTGCTAATGAGTGGAAAATCAATAGGAAAAGATTAGGAATAATAATGCAAAAGACCGATATGAAATCGGTCTTTTTTTTACACTATAACCATTAAGATTTGAAAATTTCCTAAAAATCCTAAAAATGTTCTTTTATAGTTTGTTGAGTTTCTTCTTTGTTTTGTCTGTCAGCATCAAAGAAAACTTTCATAGTTTTTTCTTGTCTCAATGTTTCTTCTGCATCTGTACCAAGGTTTGCAAAATCAACATTTAAATAAGCCCAAACGCCGGCAGCAACAACAAGTAAAAGAATAATCCATTTCATATTAAATACCTCTTTTTTCTACCACCTATTTAATATACAACATTCAGTGCTTATAATAAATCAAATTAATGATTGATTTTTATAAACCGCCTTGCAATTTTGACAGTGGTTCTTTTGCTTCCGGAGGTAGATACATTTGGTTTGGATTATGAATATTAAATCTAAATCTTGATTTTTCAGGCGGATATTCTTGTCTTAGACCGATAACATTTTTGTACCAATCTTTGGACTCATTTTTCGCAACTAATTTTAATTCTCCGTTACATAGAGTTTCATCGCTTCGGCGTTGAGCTATTTGGAGCAAACGAGTTCCTATATCTTTGTGATGAATGAGTTTTGAATTATAATCCGGAGTTCCGGGGCGGGTATAATTTTTTAACATATCAACAAAAACGAAATTAGGACCGGCGGGTGAGTCTCTATAGATATCAACATAAGTAGCTTTTTGAATTTTCATGTCCATTTCTCCGATTAGTTCGTTATAATCGTTGATAATTTTGTAATTTTCTGAATTCTCACCGCATTTTTTCTTAAAAACATTAAGAATTGCATCTCCGCCATCGGCAAGTCGAACACGAATTTTGCCGATAAATCCGTCAGCTTTACTGCCGATGTTCACGTGTGTAAGAGCTTCCGGAATAATATTGCCTTTAAAAGATGGATTTGTAGCGTTTTTGCGAGAATAAATATTCGGTTGGTATGAAAGATAATTAATATTCATATTTTGTGTAAGATTGGTGAATGCAAAAAATTTACTTTTTGCATGCAAAACGCAACAAAATGTTACAAAAAACTAATGTTTGCTAAAAAGATTTAATGCTTTACAAAATATTTTGCCAACCCCATAAAAAAGAACTGATGTTCCCCAAAATGGTACCAACATACCAATTCCTGCCATAATAGTGGGGATGTCTTGCCTTCTGACTTTCGTGTTAGAAACGGAAGAATATGTTTTTAATGCAAAAGACTGTATTGTTCCAAGGTGTTTTTGTTCAGCAAGTCTTTGTCCTCTTTTCCATCCGAAACGAGCATTATTTTGATAATAAGCCTTGCTTGCTTTTATTTCATTTTGTACTGCATTGCATTGCTTCTTTACAAATGTTTTACAGTGCGGGGTATATGTATTTATTTTGTTTCTTATTGCTAAATTACTTGTCATTTTATTCGCCTAACTCGACTAAATTTTAATACAAAATATTTTATATGTAAATAAAATTTTTAAAGTTTACGTCCTTATTTGTATAATGACAATTTTGTTCCGCTTGTAGCCTTTTGCTTTTGTTCGTAAGGTGAAGATACAAAATTGTATTGCGGGTTGTACATTACGCGTCTGCCTGTGAATGAAGGCTGGTGATATAAAATAAGTGTTGAGTCATTTACTTCAACGGGCTTATATTTTTTTTTGCCATTTTCAGTATATTCGTCTCCGGCAATTTGATTTTGGTCATTTACCCAATATTTTTTACCTGTTACTGCATCTATAAATTCTAATCCCGGTTTTAAACCGCCATTTCGCATTTCTTTGGTATCGCAAGAACCTCCGTTTAGGTCAATGCAATCAAGTGTTAGTTGTGCCGGTGTATAGTATTCGTCAAATTTATGGTTTAACCCTTCTGTATTAAATACTGAAACTGTCATTCTGCCATCCGGACTTTGTCTGAGAAGTGCCGAAACTTCAACATTCATTCCGTTAACTTTTGCTTTTTGTTTGTTAAGCACGAATGGAGTACCATCATTCAACGGTTGCAATTCCGGTCGGGTGCGGAGATTATACTGATAATCAATATAATCTTTGTGTCTTTTTACAAAATCTAAGTATTCAGGATTACCTTTTTCTACCCATTCTTCGTGGATTATGTTACGATTTTGTACGGTTATGTTTTTAGTTGTCGTTTCATAACCTGTTGCACCGTATTCATCACCTGCAAATAATGTTGGATTTCCTGTCAAAGCTGTTAAAAATTTCGTATGTCCCAAAAGTTTTGACATTGCCGGATCAAGAATTTTTTCCATTGACAACTTTTTAAGATTTTGTCTTTCTTGTTCAGTTAGTCTGCCGTTACCTTCTCTATCTGCAATATATGCCATTTCATCTAAAACAATATTGAGAGCTGTCGGATAGTCTTTTGTACCAAAACCTTCTGCTTCAAAGACTTTGTCAAGATGTATGCCGTTTGAAATATTTTTCAATGCCTTAAGCATCAAGCCATAAACATATTCTATTCTACCTTTATCTAAGCCGATTTCGTTTATTGCTTTTCCCATACCGCTTGAAATAGATTCGCATTTTGCAATTGCAAGCGGACTTATGCGGTCGAACTTGTAGCCATATATAGTGTCGGAATTAGGTTCAGTTCCGTATGGTACGCCATTGAGAATTTTATATGCTCTCATACGTAAATCGTAGTTGTTTTTATTCATCAAATCGCCATAAACCATATCCATATCCATTGCATAGCCGTCTAGTGCACGGCATTTGTCGTGGTTGCCGGCAAATATGTATGAATAAATTATTGATTCAAGCGGACCGGAGGTTAAAAATCCTGCGAGTTGGTCAGTTACTTTTCCGCCTTTTTCTGTTCCTTTTTCCGGACTGTTTTCGCCGTCAAAGTCGAACAATTTGCCAAAAATCTCATTAATTCCTGACGATAAGTATGTATAGTTTGCGGTTGTTGTAAAACCGGCTTCGTTTAAAAGCTTTTTAACGGCTTCTTTTGAACTTGAAAAACGTTCGGAACCGCCTCCGCCTTTGTTGTAAATATCGTCTTCATCTGTGATTTCTGCGGCAATGTAGGCATCCGGATGATACTGTTTTATGTTTTCCGAGAATTTTGTCCAGAATTTAACAATTTGGTTCCAAGTGAATTCAAAATCTGTTTTACCGTTTCTTAAGGACTCAATATCTGCAATATCTTTTGTTGCATCAATTCTCCAGTCAAGACCGGCTTGAGCTCTGCTTACAATCATTTCGGCAAGTTTGAAACTGTTCGCATTTGTACCTTTTATTGACAATGTCAAAGCTTTTGTAAGGTCTTTTGTATCGTTTATTTTTTTGATATTTTTGCCTAAACGTTTGATAAGTAGTTCAGCTTCATCTTCCGGACAATCTGCAATAATGCCGAGTTCAATAAGTGATGTATTTTTTAGCTCGTTGTATTTGTACGAGATTTCACCGGTTTCTTTGTCATAGCTCATTTGAGCTTTTGGAGAAACAGCCTTGATTATTGCAAATCTCGCGATTTCTGCAGTTAAAAGCGGCAGTACATATTTACCGAATTCTGTAGTGTTTCCTTTGTTATCATGGAATTTTTTATCAGCCGGTAGTGATTTTTCCACTTCATCCAAAATCTTTGTTGCAAGCTGTGACATTTCATTTTTATACAAATCATCAGTCATTGTGTAAGTTTTTTGATATTCCGGTAAAACATGTTTGTTGCCGTTTTTGTAAATATCATATCTGGAAAGTCCTATTTGACTTTCTTCAGTAGCTCTTTTTGTTATGTACGGAGAAGCAAGAGTTGAGATAATGTCATCACCGATTTCTATACTGTCAAGCGGTAAATCCATCAAACCTTGCAAAATCGCATTTTTGTAATTGTTTTCGGTTTTGGAAGCTGAAAGTTTGTATCTGTTGCGCAAAACATTTTTAACTATATTTTCATTAACATCAAGATCTTTCGGGAAAACATTTCCGTCAGATTGTGATTTGATTTTATTGTAAATTTCATTTGTGTTTTTATTATCAATATTTTTCAAATGTTGAGCTACATTGAGAATTAGAATTTGATGTGTTTTCTTTGTCCAGAACTTAGCTGAAGATATCGCATAATCTTGTACTTCCATATTCTTTTGAATTAGAAGTTTTTTCATTGCAGCCGTTTGGGCAGGAGTTTCGGTATTTTTAATTGATTGAGTTTCAGAATGTGATTGAACAAAGCTCAATTTTGCGATATCAGGGTTGGCGTCCCAAGTTTCAAATCCGCCTTCGTGTTTGCCGTCAAGTCCGAAAAATTCAAACTGAGAAACAGCTCTTGTGCCTTCGCCACTGTAGAGTTTTATGCGTTTCCCTTCCGGAGTGTTTTTATTATAGTTGTTCAAAAGTTCTACATTGTTTCTGTAAGTTTCGTTATTAATTCTGAAACTATATGGAACAACTGTGTCGTTATGATTATTTATTTCAACGTTGTTTTCTACGAGTTTGTCATAAGCTTTGATTAATTCTTTATTGTTTAATTTTTCGGCATTCACAAGTCTGTCATCATATATTTGAATATATGTCGGCTGATTTGATTTGTAATTACGGTTGTGTTTAATTTTTATTGTTCCGTCGGGTCTTTGTTTATATTCATATTCGGAATTTACTATTCTGTGAGTTACATGGTTAAGTTTTTTGCCGAATACGCCCATGTTAAGCGGACAGTCTTGAAGTCCGGAGATTTTGAACCAATGGAAGTAAGGAGATCTTTCTCCCCATTTGAGAATATGTTTGAAGTGAACACCCTCAAGACCTTCGTTTACATAAGCTCCGTCTGATACAAGGTTGATACCTTTAGCAAAAAGTTTCTTTTGTAATGAAGTGTAGTTGTTAATGTTACCTAAACTTTGTGCCATCTGGAAGTTGTTTTTGTTCCAGTAAGCATGGGCTGAAAGACTGTCATCAGTAAATAAAGGGGTTGTGATTATTCTGGTGAAGTTGTCAAGTTTTCCCAATTCCAAATCTTTTTCAATACCTGCAAGTGAACCGCCGATTTTGTTTGCGATGTTTTTGTTCATTTTTCTTGCTCGGTCAATGTTTTGGTTAGGAACAATTTTGTTATTCTCATCATATACCCAGCTTACATTGTTAAAGTCAGGCATGATGAGTTTCATTGAGCCGCTTTTTGTTGAAGTTGAAAGTTTATCCGTTACAAAGTTGTATATTTCATGAGCTTTGTGAGAAGATGCAGCCTCATTAATTATATTTCCGGGGTCAATTTTGTATTCAGGAAAGGCATCTTTTTCCCCTTTTGGAAGAAGTTTGTAATGGTATGCAAACGGCTGGTCAGGTCTTATGCCGAACTCTTTTGAGAGATCAACTTTTGTGGCACCGTCTTTTCTTAGTAAAAGTTCGGTGTCTCCTTTTGAGTTTTTTAACGGTTTTATATTGTGGAATGGATCTTCTTCGCCGGTTACAAACCAGTTGCCGTTTTCGTCTTTATCAAGCAAAAAGATTTCCAAATAACAATCTTTTTTGTCTGTATCGTAGACATAGTTAAACTCATATTCTCTGTTGCCTTTATCGGATTTCGTTGGTTTATATCCTTCAAACTGCACATTATTGTGTAATTTCGGCTGATTTAAATTTAAACTGACTTTCACGTTAACAACTCCTTACCTTCTACAGTTATAACTCAACTAAAGAAAATATTTTGTCAAAATATGTTGTATTATTAACAAATTTTTACAAAAAATGATTATTATAAAATGTTTTTGCTATAATCCTGTTGAGGAGAAATATAAATGGTAATGACACAAATGAAATGTGATATAAAAGATATAAATTTGGCAGAACAAGGTAAAAATCAAATTGAATGGGCATTTAAAGATATGCCGGTTTTGAGAAAAATTCAAGAAAGATTTGTCAAAGAACAACCTTTCAAAGGTTTAAGATTGTCTGCTTGTTCGCACGTTACAAAAGAAACTGCGGCATTGTGCGTTGTTATGAAATCAGGTGGAGCAGATGCGATTTTGGTTGCTTCAAATCCGCTTTCAACTCAAGATGATGTTGCTGCTGCACTTGTAAAATATTATGATATACCGGTTTTTGCTCGTGCAGGCGAAAGTGTTGAAACTTATAAATCTCACATTCAAGAGGCAATTGCTCACAAGCCTGATTTGATTATCGAAGATGGGTGCGATTTGGTTTCAATGTTGCATGATCATTATCCGGAAATTGCTTCAAAAGTTATCGGTTCAACCGAAGAAACAACAACAGGTATTATCAGACTTCAAGCAATGGAACGTGAAGGCAAATTGATGTTTCCGGCAGTCGGTGTTAATACAAGTTTGACAAAACACCTTTACGATAACAGATATGGAACGGGTCAAAGCTCAATTGACGGTATTTTGCGTGCCGCAAATATTTTGATTGCAGGTAAAACTGTTGTAATTTCAGGTTACGGCTGGTGCGGCAAAGGTTGTGCAATGCGTGCTAAAGCTCTTGGTGCAAATGTTATTGTATGCGAAGTTGACCCTCTAAAAGCTCTTGAAGCTGTTATGGAAGGTTACAGAGTTATGCCGATTGCAAAAGCAGCGTTAGAAGGCGATATTTTCTTGACAGTAACAGGTGACAAACATGTTGTTGATGTTCAACATCTGTTGACTATGAAAGATGGTGTATTTGTTGCCAATGCGGGTCACTTTGATTGGGAGGTTAATGTGGGTGATTTGAGAGCTTACACTACAGAAATCAAACAAATCAGACCGTCATTGCAAGAATATAAGCTTAATAACGGTAAGTCAATTTATGTACTTGCAGAAGGCAGACTTGTAAACCTTGGTGCAGCAGAAGGTCATCCGGCTAGCGTTATGGATATGAGCTTTGCAAATCAGGCACTCGGTATGGAATATATTGTTAAAAATCAAGGAAAACTTGAAAACAAATTGCATACACTTCCTCATGAAGTTGATGTAAAAATTGCCGAATTGAAATTAAAATCAATGGGTATAGAAATTGATACATTAACTCCGGAACAAGAGAAATATTTGAATAGTTGGAAGTTCTAAAACTCCATCGGCTGTAAAAAGTTTAACAAAATATTTTTAGGATTAAATTTAGGGTATTTCGGTACCCTAAATTTTTTCGTTCTTGCCATAAAAATTTTATCGTTTCGGGACGGATTTTGATATTATTTTGAATATTTGTTAAAGTTGTTTTGTCGCTGTGAAGTTTTTTATTGCCTGTTACAAGAGTACAGTTTCCGGCGTTGTTTTTATGGCGTCTGTAACCGATTAGCGGTTTGTAAATTATAGCAGAACCACCTACCAGATGAGCAAAATTGAACAAAAATTTGTCGGGACAAATTCTCCACGCATCAGTGTTTTTGTAGTTCAAAACAAGTTCAATTGATGCTTTTCTGAACATTGCTGATGAATTTGGTGACCAATACCAACCTCCGAAAGGCTTTTTGACTATTGCGAAATTGGTTTTAGAAGCATTTTCTATGTCATTCTGAACTTGTTTCAAAATCTCATCTTTACTACATATCGGTGAAGAATTTGAACAAAATGTATGTATTTCATCGTTTTCGCCGATTTCTACGATTTGGCAGGATGTAAATGCGACAGATGTTTGTAAGTGCACTCTTATATGATTTTGTGCATAATCGGGCATCAAAATGTCATCACTGTCAATAAAACTTATAAATTGACCTTGTGCAGCTTTTAATCCTTGTAACATTGAGCCAAGCTGACCGATATTTTTTTTGTTTTTGATGAGTTTTACGTCGTCAAATTGTTCAATAATTTCACAAGAATTATCAGTAGAACAGTCATCAACTACAATTATCTCAATGTTTTTATACGTTTGAGCTTTTATGCTTTCAAGTGTTTTTGCAATGTATTTTGCGTAATTGTAAGAAGTTACGACAAATGTGACAAGTGGAAGTTTAAGCATCTTTAGCAATTAGCCTTTCCATTTTTTTGTTATGAACGACGGATGAAATAAATGCTGCAACTATAAAGCCTAAACCAATTCCGCCGGTTACGACTTCCGGAATTTCTTCAACTGTAGATACAAGCATCAAACAAGCTAACGCACCGATTGCCCAGTGTGCACCGTGTTCAAGGTACAAAAATTTGTTTAAAGTTTTCTTTTCAACAAGCATGATTGTTAAAGAACGTACAAACATTGCGCCGATTGCAAGACCGATTGAAATTATGATAATGTCTTTAGACAATGCAAAAGCTCCCAAAACTCCGTCAAGAGAGAATGACGCGTCAATGAGTTCCAAATACAAAAAGCTTACAAAACCCGCACAAGCTCCGCCTTTTGTGCAATTGGCAATTCTTTGTTGCTCGTGTTTTTCCAATAGATGCGTAAGTCCTTCTATCAAAAGAAACATTGTAATTCCTGCTACTCCCGCAATCATAACGGAAATTCTTTGTTCTTCCGGTACACATTTTTGAGTTGCCAAGAGTAAAAGCAATGAGAACAAAACCTCAATACCTTTGAAGTTGTCAAGGCTTGTGATGCGACTTTCTATTGGTTTTATCCAGTGTAGTTCTTTTTTATGGTTAAAGAAATAGTTAAAGAATAGCATTATAAGGAACATTCCGCCAAAAGTTACGATTGGAGCATGTGTCTGTTGAAGATAGTTTGCATATTGTTCGATGTTTGTGAATGCAATATTTGCAGCATCTGCCAGACTTAAGCCTGCAAAGATTGCAACTACAAGAATCGGAAACAAAAATCTCATCCCGAATACTGCAATAACAATTCCCCAAGTCAAAAATCTGTGTCGCCAAATATTGCTCATGTGCTCAAGCTTCATTGCGTTAACAACGGCGTTGTCAAAAGATAAACTGATTTCTAAAACTGCCAATACCAGAACAATGAATACACATGATAAACCACTTCCGTCGTGCATGTGTTCACCGAGCAAATAAGCACCCAAAAGTCCGAATACGGTAACTATATATGAACATAAAAAATAATGTAACATCTTTCTCTCCTTACGAACCATTATATATAAATAAACAAATCTTGCAATCATATAAAGTTTGTATATCTTGCAAAATTATGAAAAATTGTTTATAAT
>CAYPDZ010000038.1:0-14546 GCA_964409575.1 uncultured Muribaculaceae bacterium
GAGTGTTCGCAATGACGAAACGACCTTAGTGCCTCAGTATCTTAGTGCCCTAGTGTCTTCTAAAAAAGCAGCATTTACCTTAGCCGAGGTCTTAATCACCCTCGGCATCATCGGCGTAGTTGCGGCGATGACCATGCCCACTTTAATTGCAAATTATAAAAACAAAGTCTTTGCGACGCGTGCCAAAAAGACTTATTCGGTAATAAATCAGGTTATTCAGCGGTATCAGGCTGATAATGAATGCGTTGGCGATATGACCTGTTTGTTTGATACTTCAAAATCTTCAAATGAAGTTTTGACAGCTTTTGCCAAATATATAGATGGTGCTGAGGTGTGTTTGACAAATGGAAAATGTCGATATCAAACTTATAAAATTAAAAATACCTATCCCTTGTACGATGAAAATGGTGCAGCGTCCTATGAAGAAACATTCAAGAAACCTTTTATTATCATGAAGGATGGTACAATTATCAATATTAACCAATACACCGTTTGTGATGCTGAAGAGACAACAAAATCTTACAACTCTGATGGTACCGTCAAAACAGATAGTTCCGGAAATCCTATTTATAAAACATGGACAAAGCATTTTTGTGCTCAAATACACTATGATACAAATGGAACTGCAGGTCCAAATCAATTTGGAGCTGATGTGTTCAAGATAGAGGTTAATGTGGATAAATTGGCTATTGGATCAAACCGATATGGAGGTAGTAGCCTGAAAAATATCCTCCAAGGTGGCGATCCAATTTACACAAATTATGCATTTGGTCAATCGAAAAAATAAGCTTGTATTTCTTTTGATTGTAAACAATGACGGGAAATTGAACTCTTTAATGTTCTAAAATTTCACCTCATAGCTCTCAATGAATTCAGTATTGCAAGAACTGTGACGCCAACGTCGGCAAAAATCGCTCCCCACATTGTCATAAGTCCAAATGTTCCGAGAGTCAGAAATAAAACTTTGATTGAGAGTGCAAAAATAATGTTTTGTTTCACTATATTCATTGTTTTTGTTGAAATTTTTATTGCCGTAACAACTTTGTAAGGATCGTCATTCATTATGACGGCATCGGCTGCTTCTATCGCACTGTCTGCACCGAGTCCACCCATTGCAATTCCGACATCTGCACGTCTTAATACAGGTGCATCATTTATGCCGTCACCGACAAACAAAACGCTTCCTGATGTGTTTTTTATAATTTCTTCAAGTTTGTGCAATTTATCTTGGGGAAGAAGTTTTGAAAAAGCCTCTGATATATTGAGTTTTTGGGCAAATTTTTGGACATTTTCTTCTGTATCGCCTGATAATATAATTGTTTTTATCGGTTTCAATTCTGCGATTGTTTTAATAGAATTATCTTTGAGTTTGTCACTCAAAATAATATATCCGAGCAATACGTTGTTTTTTAAGACAGTGACGGCATTTGAGTCTTTTTTACCTACAAAAATTTCATCATCTACGATTTTTGCTTTTATGCCAATTCCGGAAATTTCCGAAATCTCTGTGATATTTTCATATAATTCGCCTCTATAAGCTTCTAAAATGGACTTTGCAATTGGATGGTTTGAAAATTTTTCAACACTTGCGGCAAGTTTTAGCAATTCATCTTTTGATATGCCAATAGGAACGATTTTTTCTATAACAAAACGTCCTATCGAGAGAGTTCCGGTTTTGTCAAAAACAACAGTACCGGTTTTGGCTAACGTTTCAATATATTTGCTTCCTTTGATTAAAATACCGTTTCTTGATGCTCCGCCCAATCCTGCAAAAAATCCCAAAGGCACGGATATAATAAGAGCACACGGACAGGATATTACAAGTAAGGTTAGTGCTCTGCTAATCCATTCGGCAAAGTCCGTATGTAAAACTAAAGGCGGAACAAATGCAAGTATTAACGCTAACAAAACCACGATGGGTGTGTAAATTCTTGCAAATTTTGTGATAAAATTTTCGGCTTTTGATTTTTTTTCGCCGGCATGTTCCACAAGTTCAAGGATTTCAGATACGGTGGAGTGTTCAAAGGTTTTTTCTACTTTGAATTTTAAAACACCGTTTGTTATGATGCAACCGCTCAAAATTTCGTCACCAATTTTGATTTCTCTTGGCATTGCTTCACCTGTCAATGCTGATGTGTCAACTGATGCAGAGCCGTCAATCACAATGCCGTCAAGAGGAACTTTTTCACCCGTTTTTACGACAACAATATCACCAATTTTGACATCTTGAGGTGGTTTGTTAGTTATTTCATCATTAACCAGAACATTTGCACTGTCAGGACGTAAGTTAATGAGTTCTGAAATAGAATTTTTTGATTTTTCGACAGCTTTATCTTGCAAAAATTCTCCGATATTGTACAAAATGAATACCATAAGAGCTTCTAAATACTCGCCAAGGCAAATTGCACCAAATATAGCAATACCCATCAAAAATTTTTCGTCAAATATTTGTATAACGGATGAATGTTCGTGTTCGCACATAATTCCTCCATAGTTGAATGTCTATTCAATTATATTATAGTTGATTACTCGTTCAACTTCAACCCTAAATACATAAAAATTAACAATAGTTGAATAAATATTCAATTGTTGTTATAATGAATTTATGACTACAAAACATACGGACTGTGAAGCTTTAAACATAGAGCTTGTCGAAAAAACAAAAACAAAAATGCATTCAAAAACGGTGTTTGACAAAACTGCCGATTTTTTCAAAGTTATGGGAGATTGCACAAGATTGAGGCTTTTGTGGGCATTGGATGGTGGTGAGATGTGTGTTTGTGACCTTGCGGTCGTGTTGAATATGACAAAATCTGCTGTATCACATCAGCTCAAAGCTTTAAAATGTGCAAAACTTGTAAAATCTCGCAAAGCCGGAAAAAATGTTTATTATTCATTGGATGATGACCATATCAAAACTGTGCTTGAGATGGCACTTGTTCATATTAACGAATGCTAATGAAATTATTCATTTCAAGCTGCAAAATTTTATTTATTTCGTCCATATTTTTTGTTTCTCCGAAAATCACTGCAAACAGCGGTTTTTCAAGGTAATTTATTTTTCTGAAATCAAGAATTTTTGAAAAAGATTTTTCTAATTTTTCATAATCAAAATAGATTTTATCTTTTTCAATATTTTGGGGAGTTTCAGCCATTGCAAAATAATATATTTTACCGTCTTTGCCATTCAAAACCTTGTTCCAATCTGGCTTTAGGTTGTTATTAAAATATTCATAAATATTAATTCCGTAAGCATAATAAGCAAGGTCTGTTGTACACCAGCCGGCAAATCGCATCGGATTAATTTCGACGGGAATTATGTCTTTACCTTTTATGAGTTCAATATGTATCGGAAAATTTTTCATGCCCAATGTATTGCCGATATCAGATAAAACTTTTTCAAAACATTCAAGATTATTTTCAATAATTTCTTTTGAAGAAATATATGCTCTGTCGCTCACGTCGTCTTCGCTGACAAAAGGATGTTGAAAAATGTTTAAAATAACAGGTTTTCCGCTCTCGTCATAGTATGCATCAACAGCAAATTCTTCACCTTGAATAATTTCTTCCACAATAAAACCTGATGAACTTAAAACCGTATCAGGAAAATGTTTTACAAAATTTTCAGTTTCAGATTTCAATTGTTCTATAATACTTTGCCATTGAGTATGAGATGAAACTTTATGAACACCCATACTCAAAAAACCTACAGACGGCTTGATAATGAACTGTTCAGGAAAATTTGAAATATTAATTTTGTCTAAATTCTCAAGAGAAATTTCTGTAAAAAAGAAACTCGGATAAACCGGTTTTAAAGCTTTTCTGAACTCAAATTTATTTTTGCAAAGGTTTATAAGTCTTGCGATATTTGAATTTTTGCAGTTGTTCAAAACCCAATCTATAGAGTTTTCAGAATTTGAATAAATTTTTTCACAATTTTTGTTGACTAAATTCAATTTATATTTGTCTTTAAAATTTTTTGCAACGGAATTTTCCAAAACCTCAAACTGATTTTTTTCGAGAGTTTCAAGCATCAAATTTGATATGTAGGGGTTTTCAAGTATAAACATACAATGGTTTATAACACGGATAAGAATTTAATACAAGGTTTACAAAATCAATTTATCGGGCAATAATATATAGTAAGAGGTTTAGAATATGAAATCGGTTAAAGAACTTTCAATAGAATCAAAAATTGTAAAAAGACTTTCAGATAGTCCTGTTTGTCTTGAATTGGTTAATTATCTTTTTAATGACGAAGAACTGCAAGAAATGCAGGATTATGCCAATAATGTGTCAATCAAAAGACTTGGTTATAACGACCATGGACCGGTTCACATGCGACAGGTTTGTGCAAATGCGATAAAAATGCTCAATTTATTGCAGGATTGCGGGATTAAGACATCACTTGAAAAAGAAGAAATCGGAACATTTGAAGATAGTATGTGTGCCGTAATACTTGCCGGTCTTATGCATGATTTGGGTATGATGATAGGACGTCAAGGACATGAAGAAATGTCTGTAACTCTTGCAAAACCGATTATTGAAAGAACATTGATGCATGTATTTCCCGACAATCTCCATAGACGCACGATAATCAAATCTCTTGCGATAGAAGCGATTATCGGACACATGTCGTCAAGAAAAATTCATTCTGTAGAAGCCGGAATAATTTTGATAGCTGACGGATGTGATATGACCAAAGGCAGAGCACGTATTCCGATGGCAATAAACACAACTCCGCGTGTCGGTGATATCCATAAATATTCGGCAAACGCCATAACTCGTATCGGTATTCACCACGGCGAAAGACGCCCAATCAGAATTGATATTGAAATGACCGGCGAAGTCGGATTTTTCCAGATAGAAGAAGTTCTTTTGACCAAAATTGACTCAAGTCCTGCAAAAGAATACGTAGAACTCTACGCAGGTGTAACCGGCGAAGAAGCGAAGTGTTATTTATAGAATTTTAACAATACAAATGTTATTTTTTAATTCAATATTGATGTTGGCATATATACAAAAGTTTACATTATGTCGTTCGCGATTATATTTATGATTAAATATATGTAGACGTCAATAATTAGGATGATATATGGGTGATTGCGCGAACTTTATTGAGGAATTGTCTGATGAATTGTCATTTTACAGGCATGATAAATATAATGAAAATCCGAAAATAACAATTATTATTCCTGCATATAATGTTGAAGATTATATTTCTGAATGTTTGTTCTCTGTAATTAAACAGAGTTTGAAAGATATTGAAATCATTGTTATGAACGACGGTTCTACAGATTGTACATTGTCAATTATAAAGACTTTTATGCAATATGATGCAAGAATTCGGTTGATAAGTGAAGCTAATCGTGGTGTAGGAGCTGTAAAAAATGATGCATTAAAACATGCTCGCGGCGAGTATGTTATGTTTGTTGACAGTGATGATGTTATTGATGCAGGGTTATTAGAAACTACATATAACACAATAATTGACAATAATGTAGACGTAGTTGTTTTTGGTGCATACAATTTAACAAACGGAAAACGTCAAAAATCATCTTATGGAGTTAACAAATTAGCCCAAAAATATAAGAATAAAATTTTATCTAACAATATTGTTCAAAATATTTTATTTAAAATTCCAATTCTTGGAGTGTGTAAACTTTATAATAGAGAATTTTTAATAAAGAATGATATTTATTTTCAAGAAGGTTGTATTGGAGAAGATCAGATTTTCTTTATAAAATCAATGCTTTTACTTGACAAAATGTTTATACTTGATAAAAATTGTTATGGTTATAGACGCAAAAGAAATAATTCATTAACTTCAAACAAAAAGAAAAAAAACAATTCAATAATTTTGAATTTTTATGCGATTGAGAATTTTTTGGCTACGAGCGATTTACCGCAAAAATTGAAAGATAAAATATTGAATAAGTATTTTTCAAGATGTATCTCTTGGCTTGGAAAATGTGAAAAAACATTTAAAAAAGAATATTTTAAAGATTTAGAAAATTTATTTGATTATGTCGCACAAAATTATCCGAATTTTCCAAAAATCAAAATTTACGAAAAAGATACATACTTGATTTTAAAGTTAAAATTATTGATACTTAAAATAAAGGACAAAATTAATGGAAAATGTTAAAATCTCAATTATAATACCGGTTTATAATGCTGAAAAATATTTGTCTGAATGTTTAAAATCTTTGTTAAGGCAAACATTAAGAGAAATAGAAATTATCTGTATAAATGATGGTTCTTCAGATAATTCGCTTTTGATATTGGAAAACTTTCAATTAAAAGACAGCAGAATAAAAATTATTAATCAAAAAAATTCCGGAGTAGCTGTAACACGCAATAATGGTATAAATTTAGCAACAGGAGAATTTATCGGATTTGTGGACTCTGATGATTGGGTTGATGAAGATTATTTTGAAAAATTATACGATGCTGCAAAAAAATTTAATTCAGATGTTGCTGCGGGTGATTTTTACAGGAGAGGAAAAATTTTAAAAAGCAAAAAATTAAAATATAAAAAAGAAGAATTTTTTGTTGAACCTGCTGACAAAATTAAAAAAGCATTTATTCCGAAATACAATTATATATGGAATAAAATCTATAAAAGAGAAAGTTTGTTAAACTTGAATATTCCATTTGAAAACGGCAGGTATTACGAAGATGTTATATGGATTGTAAAAATTATTTATTATTTGAAGGGTTTTGTGACTGTTCCAAATACGTTTTATCATTATAGAAAAACTGAAGGTTCAATAGTTACCCAAAAAAGTAAAAAACACTTGGAAGATAGAATTCATGCTGAAAATGAAATGATTAATTTTATGTCTGCTCATAATATTCCTATAGCAATGCAATGTAAAAAACCGGAAAAAGTAAAAATTTCGTTTTTAGGAATAAATATTTTAAAAATTGAATATTATTATCCAAATGTTGCTAAATATAGGTTATTTGGATTTATTCCAATTATAACGGTTACAAAATCGGCTTAGGTTTTCTGGTTTGTCATTTCACCTTAACTGTTACTATTTGTTACAAATTGTAAAGTGCCTAAAACCCACATATATCAACTGTTTTAAAAAGAAATGTGTTTTTGTTATAATTTTTGTGGCAAATAAAAACATGTTTCTTTTTAATATACTTGCAACAACTAATCGGAGGTTAAAATGGACGTAAAAGCAATAAATAGCTTATCTTTACAACAAAATTTTGAAGGACAACCAAAAAGAAAAGAAAATAAAAATTTTGCAGAATATCCTCAAATGGATGCACCTGCATCAAAAAGAGCATCGAAAGCTATGAGAGATATGATGATGGGTCTTATGCTTTTAGGAGCTGCAGCCGGTGCACAAAGTTGCGTAGAAGCAGATGCTTGGGCTGAAGCTGATGCAAAAGCAGCGGCTTGGGGCTGGGTTATTAATAATAACGGATGCGATTGCAAACCTGATACAATATTTAAAACTACACCTATCAGGGAAGTAAATTTTGCAATTAACGATTCAATTATTCATCAATTTGACAACATCGGTTCAGAAATTGATGGACCTATGCCGGATGACGGTGAAAATGTGCTGCTTGTCTCCGGAAAATTCCGCAATAAATACGATAATAAAATCACGGAATTTCAAGTTGACAGTACTGAATGTAACAAAAATCAAATGATGTATGTATCTAAAGTTACTGATTTATACGATCCCCAAAACCCTAAAAAACAATGGATTAAAACAATAGCAAAAGATGTTCCGGGAAAAGGCATCAAGTACGAATTTTATACAACAAATTCAACTAAAAAACCTGAACCGTGGCAATACAATCAGGCTTATTCAGTAATCGTGTCAAATGGTGCAAGAGGTAACAACCCCGGAGTAAACACAATTTATGACCGTGACGGTAATATGATTTGGCAAGGTCAATTGACAAAAGGTCAACAGGCAGGAGCGTTTACATACGGTGTATTAGCACTTGATGATGACGGACAACCATATATTGATCCCGAAACAGGTAAACCTGAAATGATTGATTATGATTTTGATAATACAAAAATCTGGACAAGAGAAGTTGATTGGGGAAAATACAAACAACCTACAAAACCTGAAGACTATGATTATGATTTATGGCACTAATCAATAATTTTTCTATACACATTAAGCACCCTCTTGATATAAGGGGGTGTTTTTTGTATAATATTCCTTGAGGGAAGGTTAGGGAGAGGGTAATGAAAACATTAGCACAATTTATTCAACAAAAAAGAAAAAATTTAGATTTAAGCACAAAAGGACTTGCAATGCTTACAAATCTTCCGCTTGAAACAATTGAAGATATTGAAGCCGGAAAAGATTTGTTTTTATCAGTAACAGTTCGTCAAACCCTCGCAAAAATTTTACGTTGTGAACCGGAAGAAATAAAAAAATACGAAAAAGATTTTAATAATCACGTTGTATCTGACCAGATAATTGATAGCTTAAAAGAATTGATACTAAATGAAGCAGGCGGGCTGAAATGTCCTGTATGCGGTGCACCTCTAGTGACACGCATTCAAAAACTTTACGATTTGGAAGATAATTTAATGCTCCACCCGAAAGCACACTGTTCAAAATGTTCATTCCAAATAAAACAATAATCTGAAGCAATAGATTGAAAATTTGTGGCAAGATTTACAATAGTCATTATTTATGATAGTATAACCATCATAAGGAGATGGTATGAGTATTGTTAAACCGATTGTACGTTCTGTAGTTATAGCTTGTTGCACATATAAGCGTCCCGAAAAATTGGAACAACTTTTAGCATCATTGGTTGAAATGACTCCTGTTGATGTACCGGTAAAACTTTTGATTGTTGATAATGATAGAGAAAAAAGTGCACAAACTGTCTGTGAAAGATATAAAAGCAAATTGGATATTCACTATGTGGTTGAAGAAAGCAAAGGGTTAGCCAATGTTAGAAATAGAGCTCTAAAAACGGCAATAGAACTTGATGCAAGCAACATCGCATTTATTGATGATGATGAAATTGCTGACAAAAATTGGCTCGTTGCACATGTGGATTTTTATAACAGGTTTGAAAATATTTACATAAGTAATGGACCTGTGTATTTAAAATTTGCAGAAAATACTCCTGATTACATTGTTAAAAATAAGATTTTTAGCTCATACAATAACAAACAATTAGGAAAGATAAAAAAAGTTTGTCCAAGTAACAATGTATTTTTTGCATTAAAAATTATAAAAGATAATGATATTTATTTTTCAAAAGAATTTAATTCGTCAGGTGGTGAAGATACCGATTTCTTTACTCGTTTAAGTTCTTTGGGATGTTGTATCGGGTGGAATTACAACGCAATAGTTTATGAATTCCAAGATAAAAATCGTACAGATATTAAATGGATATTAAAAAGAGCTTATAACAACGGAAAAATAACAGGATATTTAAAAATAAAAAACAATAAAAAGAAAAAGATTTTATATATTACTGACAAATGTTTAAAAATTATTTTCGGTGTAGTGATTTCTATTTTTTCGATTTTGTTAGGTAAGACTGTTCTTTTAAACAACTTAGTAGATGTGTTCTATAATTCGGGTAAAACTGTTGGTGCATCAACATCAAAATTATCGAATTATTACGGTGAAAAACAATAATCTTTACAAACTCTTGCATGCGTTGTGCCATGATGTTACGCTGTAATAAAGGAGAAGTTATGAATTTTTATTTGGGTTTAGTTGCGACTTTGTTGGGTATAAAAGTCAAATTACCGTTTGATACACCGTTAGACAAGCTTAAAATGTATTTGAAAGTCTGGTATTTTAGAAAAACAGGCGAGATTTTGGACTTAGAAAATCCCAAAAATTTTAACCAAAAAATTCAATGGCTGAAACTCTATGACAGCACTCCTTTGAAAACTCGTCTTGCCGACAAATATTTAGTTAGAGATTGGGTTAAAGAAAAAATCGGAGAAGAATATCTCATTCCGCTTTTAGGTGTTTGGGACAAATTTGACGATATTGATTTTGACAAACTTCCTGACAGATTTGTACTGAAATGCAATCACGGTTGTGCTTATAACATAATTGTTAAAGATAAATCTAAATTAGATATCGAAACTGCCCGCAAAAAAATTAACAAATGGATGAAAGAAAATTATGCATACTGTAAGGGTTTGCAGATGCAATACCGAGATATTCCGCCAAAAATCATTGCAGAAGCCTATATGGAGGACAGTAACAAAGAACTTAACGATTATAAAGTATTATGTTTTAATGGAAAACCGGAATTTATTTGGATTGATCAGGGAAGATTTGGTGACAGAACTGAAAATATTTATAATACAAAATGGGAATTACAACCGTTTTTATTGACTTATCCAAATTCAAAAGAAGAAGTTCCGCCACCGAAAAATCTTGATAAAATGATTGAAATTGCAAAAATTTTGTCTGAAGGTTTTGCACAAGTTAGAGTTGATTTTTACAATGTTGATGGCAAAATCTATTTTGGAGAAATGACTTTTACGTCTTGCAACGGTATCGACAAATTTATTCCAAAAAGTTACAATAATGTATTGGGCGACATGTTAAAATTGCCGGAACTTCCAAAACCTAAATTGATAGTTTCTCTGACGTCTTTTCCTCCCAGAATTCCGACATTACATATCACAATAAATTCTCTGTTAAACCAGACAATGAAACCTGACAAAATAATTTTGCAATTGTCGGAAGATGAATTTCCAAACAAAGAAGGTGATTTACCCGAAAATCTTTTGAAATTGAGAGAAAACGGACTTGTAATAAGTTGGAATAAAGGCAACATAAGGTCATATAAAAAATTAATTCCGACTTTAAAAGAATACCCGAATGATATAATTATAACGGTTGATGATGACAGAATTTACGATAAAAAACCTCGTGAAGCTTTTGTATAAGGCTTATGAAAAAAATCCAAAACTTATCCATTGTCACAGAACTACAAAATTTTCACTCAAAAAAGACGGTTCATTCAAAGTCAAAGCTAAAAAAGAGTATAAAAAACCATCTTTCGCGAACAAACTCGTGGGTTGCGGAGGCGTTTTGTATCCGCCGAATATTTTGTACAAAGATATTACGAATGAGGAGTTGTTTACAACACTTGCGCCAACAAACGATGATATTTGGTTCTGGTTGATGGCTGTTATGAATAACGTAAAAATTAATGTAATTGATAAGAATATTCCGGATCCGGACGAAATTAACGAAACAAAAGAAGGTCCATGTCTGACAAAAATTAACGACGAAGGTGAAAAACTATTCGATAAAGATTTAAACAGAGTTTTAGACCACTATGAAGGTTTAAGAGAAAAGATTATTGCAGACATTCGCACCAATCAATAAGCCGCTTTTTCTCACCAAAATCGATTTCAAAATTCTTTTCAATTTCTTCACTTGTGAGTATTGAATAATCTACGTTATACGCAAGCGGTTCTTCTTTGACACCGAGTTTGTCAAATTTTTCTTGCGAAACGATTTTAGTTTTAGGATCGATTACATTTGAATAGTTTAAACCCTCATAAGTGCAAAAAGGAATTTTTGCGGGTCCACCTTCAACATTTATTGACATTAGCCCCAAACTTCTGCAAACTATTCCGCGAAAATCATAAACCGAACAAGCATTGTTAATCAAAAACGGGCATTCATAAGTTTCCGGTTTTGCCTCTTTGATTTTTTTAATTTTCGCCTTAATTTTTTGTTGAATTTCTATAGGCAACTGCAAAAATCCGACCATTAAATAATCAAATTCAATTCTGGAAAACGGATATATGCCGTTTTGACAACATTTTGCACAGCCTTTTTTGCATTTTATATAAGGAGCTTGACTTTCAAAAAATCTTCCGAGTTTTCTGTTTAAATAGCCCATATAGAACATATAATTGCTTATATTAGTATTTTCCGGCATCAATTTTCTCCATCAAATCTCTGTACGCAGGATTGTTAGAATTTTTTGCATAGCGTTCAAGTCTGCGTTTTGCAATTTTTTTCATAAATTCTCTTTTTGCGGGGTTTCCGTTTTGCACAAAGAAAAGCATTGCCTGTTTTCTGTGTTCAAAAAGTTCATTTTCGGGCTGACGTGCCAATACATCACCAAAAGTTTCGGGACGGGTTTTTCTGTCCCATTCATAAAACGGTGTTTTTAAGAAACAAAACTTTTCTGCATAAGACAATATGCAAGGTGTCCACGAAACATCTTCGTACTTGAGTTTGCCCAGCGGATGTGCTTTAACCATTGATGCTTTGTAAAGTTTGTTCCAAATTGCACAGTTGTAATATCCCGGGGTATACATAATTTCCAAATACTTGTCGATATCGTGCGGAATATCTTCCATAAACGGCAAGTCGCAATGCACACTGTAGCCCTTGTCCGTAATTCTGTAAAGCGGTGCAATTGCAATGTCACAGTTGTTTTTTGTTGCAGTTTCGTATAAAGAACTAATCATATTAGGGCGAATAAGGTCATCATTGTCCAAAAATGCGATAAATTCGCCATTTGCCGCTTCTATTCCGACATTTCTCGTGTCGGCAACTCCGCCGTTTTCTTTTTGGATTGATACTACGTTTTCAAAATTCTTGTCATACCAGTCAATGATTTTTTGTGTATCGTCAGTACTTCCATCGTTAACTATAATAACTTCAAGGTTTGCAAAATCAGATGCAAGTGCTGAGTCGATACTCCTTGCAATGTAATTTTTAGCGTTATAAGCCGGAATAATCAGTGATACAAGAGGTTTTTCGTATTTTCTGATGCTCAACCCTGTCGGTTTTGATTGTGCAACGGTCAACCTGCCATTTGGCGTGTTTACAAAAGCTTTTACAACAAATTTTGTTGTTCCCTTATAATCAAAAAGCTCCAAATAATGCCTTAAACCGTCATTTGTTTCAAAAATCGGAGTTTGAGAATTTTCGCTGTAAACCTCAAACCCGTCTGCATATCCGCCGTAATTCCATGACAAAAATAAGTTGTAATTGTAAGATTTGTACACTGTAACGAATTTGAACACATTTTCGGCAGGTTTAAACGCTTGCGAGGAGGCGAGAAATTCTCTGCCGTTTTCACCTTTTACAAATGGTTTTATTTTATATTCCGTATTTTCTGTTTTTTCTATGGAAACAAATTCCGTGTCAGAGTTTTTACATCCGCCAAACCCTTGCTCTGCTTCGCTTTTATATAATCTATAACCTTGTGCACCGTCGTATTTGCTATAGAAAAATTTAATATTATTTTTGCTCTCAAAACGGCTCACAACATCAATAGTATCTAATGTAAACTGACGTATTGACGATTTGTCAATAATCAATCCGTCTTTAACGGCAACAACAAAACATTCACCGTCACCATAAGGTACAAGAGAAAGTCTTATTTGAGTTTCATCCGTCACTCTTGCACATTCGCAAAAATTTCCGTCGTTTTTCAAGAAAACTCTGTAATAGTCAGCCTTTACGTCTTGCCATTTTACAACTAACTTTGAATTTTTGATTTCTAAACCTAAATCCATAAAAATATTATAGCAGAAAAATGGAATTGTTTATTTGAAGTCGTTAAGATGATTCTTTTCAGTTTGCTGCGCAAATGAATTATTGAATCCCGTCATTGCGGATAAGCGAAGCGCGATCCGCAATCGCATGGTCGTTGCCTTTAGATAGATTTTGCGATTCCGTGTCAAGCACGGAATGACGTTACCAAGATGAGGGATAAAATGTTTGCGAAGCAAACCGAAATGAACTTATTCACTTCAAAAAAGCTGGATTGCTTACAATCCCACCACCGCTACGCGGTCCCCCTCCCTTTACAAGGGAGGTCACGTTCGCAATGACAGTGCCATAAATAATTCCATTTTTCTGTTACAATAATAAAAAAAGGAGAAATTATGAGAAAATTGGTTCTTTTACTTGCGTTAATAGGATTGCCGGTTATGGCGGATGAGGTTAATATGACTCCGCAAAATACGTTTTCGGGTTATTACAATAAATCATCAGTGCGTCCTATGTATCCTCGTTTAAATTCTCAAAACGACACAAGAGCAGAAATTATGAAAAAAAAATCAATACACGAAATGGGAGATATTACACCGGCTAATGACGGCAAAACTCCTATGACTTACGGACAATTTCCGCAGAATTACGACAGCTCAAACATGATGCTCCAACAGAGAATTCAAAACGGCATGCAAAATATGTATATGGGATTTTAAGCAAAACAAATTTTGTTTTTGCCACGCGGCAATTTTTTGCCTGAATAAAACGGCATTTTTGTCGGATGAACTTCTATTTTATAAATGGATTTTTGCATAATCGGTTGTTGAGAACCGTAAGGTACGATTACCATTTCTGAGCCGATTTGTTTGATTGTGTAATTCGTTGTGTCTGCAAATACAGGTGCCAGAACTCCTGTTGCTAATGCAATAACGAGTAATAAAAGTTTCTTCATATTTTCCCCTATAGTTTATTAAAAACCAAACACAAAAAATTTTTGCTATTTATTCGGGCTATATTACATAAAATTTACTT
>CAYPDZ010000039.1:0-14399 GCA_964409575.1 uncultured Muribaculaceae bacterium
GTAAATCCATCAGCTTTAAATCTGTCTATTACCTCTTGTAGTTTTTCATCAGAGCATACATAAGAAAGTCTGAAAAAGCCTTCACCGCATTGTCCAAAAGCATTTCCCGGGACGAGAACTACACCGGATTTTTTTAAAACATCTTCACAAAATTCAAATGCTGATTTGTATCGTCTTGGAATTGGAAGCCATAAATAGAATGTTGTGTGAGGAACTTTGTCCATATTCCATCCGAGTTCTTTAAAACCTTTTACCATAATGGCTTGTTTTCTGGCATAGCCTTTGTTACCTTCTTCAATGTATTTGTCGCCTTCTTTGGAGTTCAAAATCTCAGCACACGCTTTTTGTAACGCTTTAAATATCCCGTTGTCAATTGTAGATTTGCCTTTGCCCAAACGCTGAACGACTTCTTTGTTTCCGCAAACCCAGCCCAAACGCCAGCCTGTAACGGCATAAGGTTTTGAAAGACTGAAAAATTCTATACCAACATCTTTTGCGCCATCTATTTCAAAGATACTGAATGGTTTTTCGTCTTCTGCAAAATACAAATCACAATACGCAGCATCTGATACAAGTAAAATATCGTATTTTTTACAAAAATCAATAACAGATTTTACGTATTCTTTTGTAGTAGAAATTCCCATCGGATTGTTTGGATAATTAATAAATACAGCTTTAATATTTTCCGGTTTATATCCATCTTTAATTATTTGATGATAAATAGCTTCTACATCAGGTTTGAAATCGTTTTCGGCAGTCAAAGGCATTGGATAAGCTTTTGCACCGGAGCATTGAATAAATTGCAAATAAGAAGCATAGCAAGGGTCAGGAACCATAATAACATCTTTTTCAAGTTCTTCTGATTTTGGGGTTGTAATAAATCTTACAAGATTTGCTATCCCTTCTTTTGAACCGACAAGTGAGAAAATTTCAGTTTCAGGGTCAAGCTCTACTCCAAAACGATTTTTCATTCTTTGAGCTACAGCTTTTCTAAAATACGATTCGCCTTTTGGAGTTGAATACGTATGAATATTATCTTCATCAAGAATTTCTTTTAAGCGGTCAATAAGACATTGAGGCGGGTTTGTCGTAGGTGCACCCATAGAAAGAGCAATAGGCGCCCTGTTTTTTGCCGTTAATTCATCTTTTAGTCTTGCTGTTTCTTCTTTTAGTCTAAACATAATGTATGTTTCAAGTGACATTACTTCTTTATTGAAAAGTTTTTCTATATTCATGCTATTCTCTCCTTAGTTTTCTGATATCATTTGCATCGGTCCGTCTAATGATGCCGTTACAAACTGTTTTGTGTATTCATTGTCCTGACGAAGCATTTCTTCCGGTGTCCCTTCAAAAACGACTTTACCATCGTACAACATTATAACACGATTTGCTGTTCTTGTGATAGTTGACATTTGGTGAGTTACAACAACCGATGCTGCGTTGGTTTCATCTTTCAATCTTACAATATAATCTTCAATTAATGTTGAAGAAATCGGGTCTAAGCCTGCTGTCGGCTCATCGTAAAGTATTGTTTTTGGTTCTGTAACAATGGCTCTGGCAAAGCTTACGCGTTTTTGCATACCGCCTGAAAGTTCTGACGGAAATTTGTTCTCAATCCCTTTTAAGCCAACAAGTTCAAGCTTTTCTGCTACAATTTTTCGGATTTCTTTTTCTGTGTATTTTTTGCGTAAATCTTTTCTTTCATGTAGTGCAAAAGCAATGTTATCAGCGACATTGAGTGAATCAAACAAAGCCGAGTATTGAAAAACCATTGCAATATCGCCCTCAGAGGTGATAATTTCTCCGCTGTCAGGTGTCAAAAGTCCGCAGATAAGTTTTAATATTGTACTTTTACCTGAACCGGAAAATCCGACTATTGCGAGAGTTTCTCCATCTTTAACTTTGAAAGAAACATTGTCAATAACTCGTTTGTTGTCAAATTCTTTTATTAAATTTTTAACTTCTATACTCATTAATTTACCTCGTTAAAAGAAAAACGCTCCCGCAAAGAACATATCCAGTACTACAATTGCGACGAATGACCATACAACAGCTTTTGTCGTAGCTTCTCCGACGCCTTTTGCACCTCCTGTAGCATAATATCCGCAAGAACAACTTATCAAAGCAATCACACCGCCGAAACAAAAGGCTTTCAGCATGCTTACGCCCAAATCTTTCATATAAATACCGAGCCATGCCGAATCAAAATACGCTCTGTATCCCAAATCCGACGTTAAATTTGCGGTAATCGCTCCTGTAATAACTCCGACTGCTGATGCTATCAGAACAACCGGTGGCATCATTATAAATCCTGATAAAACTCTCGGTACAAAAAGATATCTTATCGGATTTACTTTCAAAACTTTAATTGCATCAATTTGTTCCGTGACACGCATTGTCGCGATTTCTGACGCAAGTGATGAGCCAATCATTGAAATTATTGCAAAACCAGACATTATGACTCCGACTTCTCTCACAATGAGAATTGTCATCAATAGCCCGACAAAGTTGCCTCCGCCTTGTTTAACCATTTCAAGTGCAACTTGTGAAGCTACGATAATAGAAGTCATTCCGACAATTGAAAGAGTAATAGGCAAAGAACTTACGCCAAATCTGTTACATTGCTCAATAAGTTCTTTCCAATCAATCTGCAATTTCAAAATACATTTTAAAACTTCAATTCCGTTGAGAGAAATTTTTCCTAATGTATCAAGAAATTTTACAAGCTCTTTTAATATCCCTGACGCAATTTTATACGTTGCCGATTGTTTATAATATTTTTGCAGACTGCTCATTCCCTAATTATACAAAAAATTTGTTTTTAATGCAAATGACTTGTGCAAAAACATTTAGCATATATAATTTAGATGTAGATAAGAGGGGCTTTAATGATTAAATTATCTTGTAATTATGTTGACGAGGCAGTTATAGGCTGTGAAAACGGATTAAATCTAAAACAGGAATTTGATAACTATAAAGATACAATTGCAAATATTATTACTGATTTGAATAAAAGAAAAGACAAGCCTGGGCAGTGGCTTCAGTGGATGAATTTGGGTTACAGCGAAGAAACTGTTTGGTACGTAAAAGAGTATGCTTCTATGGTTCAAGGCAGGTTTGAAAATATTCTTGTTCTTGGTATCGGGGGCTCTGCTTTAGGCGGACTTGCAGTTACCGAAGCTTTGTTAAAACCTTATTGGAATTTGTTAAGCGATGAACAAAGAAATGGCTTGCCGAGGATTTTCTTTCTTGATAACATTGACCCTGATGCAATGACCGGTTTGTTAAATATGCTTGATTTGAGTAAGACTCTGGTAAATGTTATTACAAAATCAGGTTCAACTGCCGAAACAATGTCACAATTTATGATTGTGAAAAATATTTTGGAACAAGAGTTAGGCTCAAATTACAGATACAATATTGTTGCGACAACCGATAAAAAAACCGGTGTTTTAAGACAAATTGCAGAACAAGAAGGGTATAAAACTTTTGTTGTTCCTGATGATGTCGGTGGTAGATTTTCTGTCTTTTCAGCCGTAGGTTTATTGCCGTTTGCACTTGTCGGGCTTGATATTGATGAAATGGTTAACGGTATCAAAGATATGGATTTGGCACTTAAAAATACCGACATTAATGAAAATATTGCGGCACAAAATGCTTTAATTCATTATCTTTTAGATACTAAAAAAGGTAAAAACATGACTGTTATGATGCCTTATTCAAGCAGACTGAGATATGTTTCCGATTGGTTTGTTCAATTGTGGGCAGAGTCACTCGGTAAAAATGATTATGTAGGACCGACACCGATTAGAGCATTGGGGGCAACAGACCAGCATTCACAAATTCAACTTTTCAATGAAGGTCCTAATAATAAAGTTATTAATTTTGTTCGTGTAGCAGAATTTGATAGTACGCTCGAAATTCCGAAAATTTTTGAATATACGGGAATAGGTTATCTTGGTGGTAAGTCTGTAAATCGATTGATTAATGCCGAAGCTGATTCAACAAGAGTTGCATTGACGGATTGCAAACGTCCGGCCGTTACCATAACAATGGACAAAGTTGACGGATACAATTTGGCGCAACTTCTTTATATGTTGGAAGTTCAAACAGCTATTACCGGTGAATTATACGGAATTGACACATTTAATCAACCCGGTGTCGAACAGGCAAAAAATTACACTTACGCTCTGATGGGACGCGCCGGATATGAAGAATCTGCACTCGAGTTAGAAAGAAAAATGGCAATTGTGTAGAATTTTCTTCTATTATAATTAAGTAATAACTATGAAAAAAATATTATTAGTATTAATGTTACTTATAGGTGTTTCTGTTCAGGCTGAAACTTTACAAGCCAGCATTTCAAAAATTGACAGTTTGCCGGATGAATTTTTCGGCAGTTGGCGGGTTGTCGCGAAAATAGATAAACAGTCCGGAAGTATTTATTTTAAGCCAAATACGGTAGATTTGTGGAACTTATCACGACAAGGTGACGTCATAAATTTAAACAATCCGTTTACAGGAGCAAGTGCTTCTGTTAAACTTGATTATGTTGAGGGTAATATTATCAGATTTACTAAAATTGGTGATTATGATAATAAAAAATTGACAGATACTGTTGATTTAAAACTCAATGGTGATACTTTTACAGGGATAAATTCTTTGAAACTGGAAACATTTTCTACCTATGATAATTCTTTACTAAAAACAGATACGGCGTTATATATTCTGAAAGGTGAAAAAATTTCCGGAGCATTGGAAAAGGAAGGAAAATAATGGAGCAATTGAATTTTGATACAGTGATTTTAGGTGGTGGACCAGCAGGACTTTCTGCGGCAATATATGCAGGCAGAGGTGCAGTGTCTACAGCGATTGTGGATTTAAACATGCTTGGCGGACAGCCGTCAAACTATTTAGAACTTGAAAATTATCCGGGGTTTTCACTTGTCGGCGGATATGACTTAATGGAAAAATTTGAGGAACATGCCGACAAATTCGGAGTTCAAAAATATCCGATGCAAGAAATTCAAAGCGTTGATTTAAAATCAAAAACAATTGTTACAAACGAATATGAATTTAAAGCAAAAACAATAATTATAGCAACAGGTGCACAAGCCATGAAACTTGGTGTTGCCGGTGAAAAAGAATTTGTAGGACGCGGTGTGAGCTACTGTGCTGTATGTGACGGAGCGTTTTACAGAAATAAAGTTGTTGCAGTTGTCGGTGGTGGTAATTCTGCTGTTGAAGAAGCTATGTACCTGACAAAATTTGCGGACAAGGTTTATGTAATTCACAGACGCAACGAATTAAGAGCAGATAAAATTGTTCAAGAACGTGCTTTTAAAAATGAAAAAATTGAGTTTGTTTGGGATAGTGTTGTAAAAGAGATTAAGGGTGAAAACCTTGTAAATACTGTTGTTTTGGAAAACGTAAAAACAAAGGAAATCTCAAATTTACCAGTGAATGGAGTTTTTCCATACATCGGAATTACGCCGAATGTTGAAAACTTTTCAGGTCAATTGGAACAGGATGCGGCAGGGTTTATCATAACTGACGAAACAATGTCAACATCGGTTGAAGGTGTATTTGCAGTTGGTGATGTTAGAAAAACACCGCTAAGGCAGGTTATTACAGCCGCATCAGATGGGGCGATTGGCGCGGTTTACGCTGTTAAATACATCGAAACACATCAAGAAGTTGCAGTTTAAGTTATCAAGCTCGTTACGGAGAACAAAGTTTACACTATTACCCAATTGTAACAAATTGTAAATTTAAATTTCAAATAGGCTGAAACCCAGTTATAATGCCTCATAGGATAGGATAGGATAGGATGCGGTGCGGGCGTGGCAATTTTTTTGACCACCCCGTTTTTACATGTTTGTGTAGTGATAATAATTTAGAAGGTGTAAGAAATGATTAACAGAATAGCATTTACCTCTGCAGTGTCTACTCCCGAAGCTCCGGAAACAAAAGTAAATTTTACAGGTATTCCAAAAGAAGAACCGCAAAAAGATAACTCGGCTCTTTTATACGGTTCTCTTGCGGCACTGGGTGCATTAGGTGTCGGTCTTGTCTTGCGCAAACCAAAAGTTGTGGAAAAAACAGTAGAAAAAGCATCAGATGAAGTTGCAAAAACAGTTGAGAAAACAGCGGAAAAAGTAAAAACAAAAAGTAAAACCCGCAGAAGAAAAAATTTGAATATCAGTGGTCGCGAAAATAACCGTATGGATAAAGCTGATGCAAAATGGCAAAGAAAACGCGAAAGACAGCTTTTAGATAAGCAAATGCAAAGGGAATCTGAAGAAAGTTTTACAGAAGCTGAACTTCAAGCATACATAGAAGAAAACGGTTATCAAGCTCCGAATGCTGAACAAAGAAAAGCTATTGAGCAATTGCATGAACAAAATGGCAGCAGAACGCGCACAAAAGAATACTATAGGCAATCTTGCGCAAAGACCCGAGCCAAAACCGGTTAAACCGCCTGTTGAAAATACTGAATTAAAAGCTCTTGAAGGAACAATTGGCAATCTAAGAGCGCGTATAGAAGGCGCAAAAAGATTTGGCAAAGATACTTCAAAATATGAAGCACAGTTACAAAAATTAATTGAAAGACGTGACAATATATTGAAGCAGGTAGCTTAATAATTGTTAATAAGAAGGCAAAATTTTGCTTTCACGAGTATTATGAAAAATAAAGGATTAAACAATGTACGTAACTCCGGTAAGTAGTAGTGTGAATTTTTCGGCAAAAAGACCGAAAAGACATAGTAAAATTCAAACAGAACCGTCAAACGAAAATATGATGGAAAAGAAAAAAGTCGGCGGACTCCTTGTTGCAACAGCATTGGCAGCAGCGACTATAAGTGGGGTTGTTGTGCATCACAATTGTTCTAAAGCAAGTTCGAGAGTTGAAGAAAGTTTGCGCAGACAATTGAATAGGTTATATAATAGCGCACCTTATTCAGAAAATAGAACACTAAAACAACAAGTTGCAGATTTGACTTTCGATAATGAAGCTCTAAACTCTGCAAATAAAGCATTACGCAAAACAATTGAAGAAACCAAAGAAAAATTTACCGATATTATTGAAGGTGATTTAGCGCCGAAAGAAGTTCGTGAAAAAATCCTTGAAAGATTAAGAAAAACAATAAATGAAGGCGATTACGGCTATGATATTGCAAATCCGCCGGTTACGGGTAAAGGCTCTCCTATATCTTCTCAACCTGCAAATTCAATTCCGCTTCCGTCACGTGTTGGAACGGCAAACAGAGCAGGTATGTTAGATTTGCATATTCCTGAAATCGGACATGATGGCAAGTTTAGTTTTGAACTCCCAATGGGTGAGGCAAAAATCTCAACTATGCCGTCTAAAGATTTTAGATCTCGGAAATTTGAAATTCCTATTTCAGAAGAATATTCTGAATCTGTAAGATGGAACAGCGACAAAGTTGCACGTGATATTTTACAAAACTTCTATGATGGTCACGGGCAGACTCTTGATGGTGTAAAAATGGCATTTACACCTGCAGGAAACGGCAGATATAGAGTTAGAATTGACGGAAAATCAACTTATACTCCGGATAAAGCCGTAATTGTCGGAGGATCTAGCAAACGCAACGACGTAAATGCCGCAGGCGGTTATGGTGAAGGCTTGAAAATGGCTGTGATTAAACTTTTGAAAGATTACGGCGCAGGGGATGTAAAAGTCGCATCAGATAACTGGCAGTCAGTGTATAATCTTGCAAAAATTGATATTTCCGATGAGCGCATACTTTCAAGTTCACTTGATAAAGTTGAAAAATTCGACGGAAACTTTGTAGAATTTGAAACAGACAGTATGGAATTGTTGCAATCGTTGAGAAAGACAATTAATCGTTTTTATCACTCAAATAACCCTGATTTCAAATGCCCTGATTTTGAAAATAATCTTATGGGTATAAAAGTTTTGCCGAAAGGGCAAAAAGGTGGAATTTATATTGCCGGGCAGAGATTTGAGTTTGATGGTAGTTTTGATGGACTTGACGGTGTTACAATATTTATTAAACCGAATTTGAACAAAATGTCTGTTCTTGACCAGTCGCGTGACAGAATTTCACTTAACACATCAAATTTAACAGATATTGCAAAATGGCTTGCACGCAACGATGATATGTCTGTTGAAGATAAAGTAAAACTTTTGAAATCATTGGAAAGATATTGGGATAATGTAGGTTATAATCAAGAAACTCCAATGGATAAATTTATCAGCGATTTTGTATATGGTGTAAATTTGAGAAAAGATGCATCCAAAGAATTACATATAAAATTCCCTGAAAAATACATTGCTTATTCTTTTGCGACTCCGGATGTTGTTAGAAATTTGGAAATGAACGGTTACAAAGTTTGTAAATCTTGTTTCTCAAGTATCGGAATGCCGACAATTCGCAGTATTATGGGTGATGCAAGAGCACATGATGTTGTTATTCCAAATGATGTTCAGAAAAAGAAAATACTTATCTTAAAAGAAGCATTGAAAAAACTTTCACCTGCACTTGAAGAAAAACATTTTACGGCAGACGAACTTGACGCACATATTTATATGTTTGATAGAACTTCATCAAGAGATAGCAGATTGCATTCTGATGTACTTGCAGAAGCTATCGTTGATAAAGGTGTTTCAAAAGGTTTCTGGATTGATAAAGGTTATCTTGACAGAGCAAGTTTCAATGACGTATTAGAAACTGCATTGCATGAACTTTCACATAAAGTCGGCGGTGATGAAAGCGCAGAATTTTCATACAAATTAACAAATGTTAATCGCGACGCAATCGGTCAATTGCTTGATGATATTAAATCGAGAAATGAAATTCAAGCACTTGCAAATATTTGGAGTAGTCTGTAGCTCATTTTCTATAAAAACGGCTGTTGTACGTGTGGCGCTCGATGGAAGTAAATAAGGTAGTTTGTTTTTCAGGAACTTATATACAAATTTACACCAAAATAACTAATATACGTCACCCTGAACTTGTTTCAGGGTCTCATAGACAATAGATGCTGAAACGAGTTCAGCATGACGGGTTGGAACTATTTCTGTGTAAATTCGTATATAAGTCCCGTTTTTTACCTACTTGAAAGTTTTTTGTTTTTTGTGTAAAATGTTTATAAGAGAGAGATAGGAGTAAAATAAATGTTCGAACGTTTTACGGAAAAAGCTATTAAAGTTATTATGCTGGCTCAGGAAGAAGCTCGCAGACTCGGTCATAATTTTGTTGGAACAGAGCAGGTATTGCTTGGTTTGATTGGCGAAGGCACCGGTGTCGCGGCTAAAACTTTGAAATCTATGGGCGTAACGCTAAAAGATGCAAGAGCTGAAGTTGAGAAAATTATCGGCAGAGGCTCCGGTTTTGTTGCGGTTGAAATTCCTTTCACACCACGCGCAAAAAGAGTTTTAGAATTGTCCTGGGATGAAGCAAGACAACTAGGTCATAATTATATCGGAACAGAACACCTTCTTTTGGGTTTGATTAGAGAAGGTGAAGGCGTTGCGGCTCGTGTTCTTGAAAATTTAGGTGTTGATTTGAACAAAATCAGAAGCAATGTTGTCAAGATGCTTGGTGAAAGCAAGCCACAGGCTGTTTCATCAGGTAGTTCAAGTTCATCGTCCTCATCATCAGGCGGAAAAACTAAAACACCTAGCTTGGATGAATTTGGTCGTGACTTGACGCTTGCTGCGCAAGAGCTCAGACTTGATCCTGTTGTCGGCAGGGAAAAAGAAATTGAACGTGTTATTCAAATTCTTGCACGTCGTACAAAAAACAACCCTGTTCTAATCGGTGAACCGGGTGTTGGTAAAACTGCGGTTGCAGAAGGACTTGCGATTAGAATTGTTAATGCGGAAGTTCCTGACATTTTGGATGGAAAAAAAGTTATTCAGCTTGATATGGGGTTGCTTGTTGCAGGTACAAAATATCGCGGTGAATTTGAAGAACGCTTGAAAAAAATTATGGACGAAATTCGTCAGGCAGGAAATATTATTCTTGTAATTGACGAAATGCATACACTTATAGGGGCAGGTGCCGCAGAAGGTGCAATTGATGCGGCAAATATTTTGAAACCTGCTTTGTCCAGAGGCGAAATTCAAGTCATTGGTGCAACTACACTTGATGAGTATAGAAAATACGTGGAAAAAGATTCAGCTTTGGAACGTCGTTTTCAATCGGTTATCATTGATGAACCGTCAGAAGATGAATCAATCGAGATTATAAAAGGTTTAAAACCTAAATACGAAGAACACCACAAATTGATTATCTCTGATGATGCGATTGTTGCGGCTGTAAAATTGTCAAGCAAATACATTACTGACAGATTTTTGCCGGATAAAGCTATTGATGTTGTTGATGAAGCTTCTTCAAAGGTTCGTTTAAAGGTTTCTAACCTTTCACCCGAAGGAAAAGAGCTTGAAAAAGAACTTAGAGCGATTATTAAAGAAAAAGAGGAAGCTATTCGCAATCAAGAATTTGAAAAAGCATCTCAGCTCAGGGATGATGAAGCTGATATGAAAGATAGAATTCGTGAAATGGCTCAACAGTACAGAGAACAGCATGAAGCTAATAAACCGACAGTTACGGCTGAAAATATTGCAGAAGTAATTGCAACAATGACCGGTGTTCCTGTTACAAAACTTACAGAGGGCGAAAGCGAAAGATTGCTTAAACTTGAAGATACTTTGCACGAGAGAGTAATTGGTCAGCATGATGCTGTTGTTGCAATTTCTAAAGCTATCAGACGTGCTCGTGTCGGTTTGAAAGCTCCTAACAGACCTATCGGAAGTTTTATTTTTGCAGGTCCTACAGGTGTTGGTAAAACGGAGCTTGCGAAATCTCTTGCAGAGGCTGTATTTGGTTCGGAAGACAACATGATAAGAGTTGATATGTCAGAATTTATGGAAAAACATTCAACCGCAAAACTTATAGGTTCACCTCCGGGATACGTAGGTTATGACGATGGCGGTCACTTGACTGAACTTGTTCGCAAAAAACCTTACAGTGTAATTCTGTTTGACGAAATCGAAAAAGCTCACCCAGATGTGTTCAATATCATGTTGCAAATTCTTGATGATGGTCGTTTGACGGATGCTAAGGGACGTCATATTAATTTCAAAAATACAATCATCATTATGACTTCTAACGTTGGTGCAAGTATGATTACAACTACATCAAAACTTGGTTTTTCAACAGCAGAGGATGAGTCTAAAGATAAATACGAAAAACTCAAAGATACAGTTTCTGAGGAAATGAAAAAAGCGTTTAGACCGGAATTTTTGAACCGTATTGATGAAACAATTGTATTCTCACATCTGTCACAAGAAGAAATCAGACAAATTGTTGATTTGATGTTGAAAGATTTGTTCAAACGTCTTGCAGAACGTGAATTGTCGATAGAAGTAACGGATGAAGTTAAAGATCATTTGGCTAAAAACGGCTATTCGGAAGCTTACGGTGCAAGACCGTTGAGAAGATTAATTCAACGTAAAGTCGAAGATATGCTTGCAGAAGAAATTCTTTCAGGCAAATATTCGGCAGGTGATACGATTGTCTTAAAACTTGTTGATGATAAATTGACTTTTGATAAGAAACAAAAACGAGCAAGAAAAGAGCAATCGGAAGAAGTCGCACAATAATTTAGAACCGCCGAAAGGCGGTTCAATTATATAAAATATGGCAAAGTATAAGTACAAAGCATTACAAAATAACAGTAAATTTATAGACGGTGAAATTCAAGCTAATAGTTTGCGTGAGGCGCGTGAACTGATTAGAAAACTTGGGTTTATTCCGACAAAAGTTTATACGGAAGCCGCTGTCGAACAGACAGAAGTTGTTGAAGTAAACGAAAAACCGATATTAAAAACTCAGGTTAAAAATTTATCATTAGCACAAAAAATAAATTTCACATCTCAGTTGGAAACACTTTTGGCTGCAGGAATTCCTATTTTGGAAGCTTTGCAGTGCGTCGAAAATAATTCACCGGATTTGAAATTGAAAACAATTTGTTCAAATATTAGTGATGCAATAGCGTCTGGTATGACTTTTGCTCAAAGTTTAAAAAGCCTTTACGGGTCTGTGTTTGGAGTCGTTTATACATCTCTTGTAAAAACAGGTGAGGATGCCGGCGAATTGGAAGCAACTTTGCAAAGAATGCTTATTTTACTTCGGAAGCAGGAGGCTATAAAGGACAAAATCGTTAGTGCATCTGTTTATCCGTCAGTTTTACTTTCGATGATGACGGGACTTTCAATTGTATTCGCGAAATTTGTTTTCCCGAAGTTTGCGGAAGTGATGGCGTTTAACGGGGCAGATTTACCGTTTTTAGCGGAGTCTATAATGGGATTTTTTAATTTTATTGATAATTTCTGGTGGCTTGTTTTGATGCTTATTGGAGCTGCTTGCTATGTTGTAATGCAATTGTTCAAAAATCCACAAATTAAGAGCAAATGGGATGAATTTATTTTGAAAGTTCCTGTTGTATCGGATTTTATCACTTATATAAATTTGTCAAACTTTATGACCGTAATGCATATTTCTTACGATGCGGGTGTGCCTATTATGTCAGGGTTGGAGCTTGCTAACAAAACCGTCGGAAATTATACAATAAAATCAAAAATATTTACGTCGGTAAACCTTGTTAGAGCCGGCAAAACTTTGACAGAAGCTTTTAATTGTACCGGTGTAATTCCATCAGCATTGATTTCGATGATTTCAGCCGGAGAAAAGTCCGGTTTTCTTGGCAAAATGTTTCATGATTGTGCGGATGTTATAGATAAAAAAGTTGATATGGCATTGGAAGCTATGACAAAATTATTTGAGCCTGCTGTGATTTTGATAATGGGCGGTGCAGTGTTGTTTATTGCAATTGCGTTTTTCCAGGCTTACGTTGGAATGCTTGGGTCGCTGTTTTAGTGCAAATATGTATATTTTGTAACAATTATTTATATTTAAGCAAAAAAATTCTAGGTTATGTTTTTATATTAATATAGGGAAAAAGGGAAACAATGATCAATTCGATTAACAGTAATAATTTACATAACCTGCAAAGTCTTTCTATGCGTGGACTTCCGTCGGGGGGGGGGCAAATTGTGCCGCTAGTTTTACCTCTCAGCCTGATGAATTTGTAAAACAAGACGATAATCAGGAGGAGAAAAAGGGGCTTTCTAAAAAAGCTAAATGGGGCATTGCAGGCGGTATTTTAGCAATTGGTGGAATTATTACTGCAGCGATACTTACTAAAGGTAAAACTTTAAAACCTGCAAATTTTGCAGAGCACATTGAATTTAAACCTGCACAGTCAATGGAAGAAGCTATTGAGTTTGCGAAGAAAAATTTTGGAATTAAAAGGTTTGAATTTGATAATGATCTTGAATTCGCAAATTGGGTCAACGAGGGTTTGGCTAATATAAACAACAGATTTAAAGGTAAAGCAAATATTCCTGAAATATTTAGGTTTAAATCAGCGGAAGAAGCTGCTAAATCACCTGTTCCTGATGCTATTGCTTGGTGCAGAAGCGGAAGTAAGCATCCTGAAATTTCATTTAATAGAGAATATATAAATGGATCAATTGATAGATTTAAAAAGCTAACTGAGGATACTCTTAAACCTCATTTTGAAAATGGAGAAATTTTCGGATCATATCATATTGGTGCTGACCGTGATACACATAACAAAATCTTGAAACTTTATCAGAAATTACACAATACTCCGAATGAAGTAAGTAGATTTGAAGCCTTTAATGGTTGTATGCTTTTTGAGGATTATTGTGCTTCGTTAAAATATTTCGATAGGAATAAATTAGATATTTTGAAAAATAAAATTCTAAATAATGAAGATGCTATAAGAATTTTGAAGGAAAATAATTTATCAGTAAAATTTGAAGATTATTGTAATTTAGCGGAAGAACAACTTAAAGGTAAAATCGCAAAAATAATCAAACTAACATGCAATGATGTTCCTATCACCGGAACTGCAACGGTACGCGGTAATGGAAAATTCGGTGTCTTTTATCACGAGATGGGACACTATTTGCATAAAATGAATACTTCGCCCAAAGATAGCATGTGGGGAGTTTTGACAGAAAAAGCAGAAAAAGAATTTGTGAATAACATAAGTAAGCAAAATACAGCAGGATTAGTTTCTTGGTACGCTCAAACAAAACCTAAAGAATTTGTTGCTGAAACGTTCTCAGCTCTCTGCGCAGGTAAAAAATTACCTGAAGATGTTATGAAGTTATACGAATACTACAAAGGTCCGATGCTGCCAAATATGTAGCTTATTCGTCATTGTGAGCGTTAGCGAAGCAATCCAGCCTTTGTCGTTTGTTCGCCTACAATTATTGTTCACTCCGCTATTGTGGCAATTTGATTATTAGG
>CAYPDZ010000040.1:0-11979 GCA_964409575.1 uncultured Muribaculaceae bacterium
CCGCCAGCGTTCGTCCTGAGCCAGGATCAAACTCTCCATTGTCAGAAAGTTATTAGTATCTGTCTTGCGACAGTTTCTAGCTCATTACATTATCGCTTGGCTTTCGCCTCGCGTGTCCTTTATCATTCGTTTTTAGAATTAACAAAGTATTGTTATTTTCAGCTATTCTGTTGTCAAAGTACTGTTTAAATCTTTTCGACCGCTTCCGATGAAGCTCTGCAATTTGCAGACACAATTTTAATCAATTGGGGTTTACTTCCTATTATATTCAAACCAGATGCATTTTGTTTTTAAATTCGCTAGTGCTATCTGCATTTTTTATCTTATAACATCAATTTTCTTTGTCAAGTAGTTTTTTAAATTTTCTTTAAATTTCTTAACTAAGTCTGATTTAGAAAGTTCATTGTGTTTCAGTCTTGCCTTGCGACTCGTTTCTGACCACGTCTTTTATTGTATGCAAAAGAAATTTGAAAGTCAAGCACTTCTTTTCATGTTTTTTTGCATGTTTTTTAAGCTTTTTATCATGTTCAATAATATCAAGGGTTTCAGTGCTTTACAAAACTTCACAACCAATTCAAAACCCATGTATAATGACGGTTTCCATGACATTTTGTTCCCCAAAAATTATCATGTTTTTGTATGAGTTTTTTTATAAAGCTATACTATATAATACATGTATATAATAAGAGGAGATACGAACATGACAAAAACTATTAAAAATTTAGCTTTGACTTTAACAGTTATTACGGCATGCGCATGCTCATGCTTTGCAGACGGAAATGCATTCACACCTTTAAACTTTGATGATACGGCTTATGGTGTAAGAACATCTGCTGTTGCAACAACTTCCACTCCGGCAACAACAAAAACAGAAGTTCCAACAGGCAACACTAAAATGCAAAACGCTATCACACAGCTTGACAATGCACAAGTAGAAGTAAGAAACGAATTGTTAAACATCAAAACTCAATATGCTGACATTGATGCTAAATATCAGACTTTGAAAACTGAAAGAAAGGCTTTAGACAAACAAATTAAGTCAATCGAAAAAAGAATTAATAAGATTGACAAACAAAAAGAAAATATCAGAAAGAACATGCTATAAAAAATTTGCAGAGCGACATGGATGCAAACAAAGACTGTGACGCAATTTTAAACCATGCCTTTGGCATGCTCCCCGAAAAAGTAAAGGACTTGTGTAATACAAGTCCTTTTTTTGTTGTTTAAAAGTAGATAATTTCAATATAACATTATTAATTGATTTTTTTTCCAGACAAATCACGATAGAAATCTTCCGTACTATTCGCATATCTTAATAAATTTCCATTTGCATCATACAATAATTGACGGATATAATTTCCTTTATTATCATACTCAAAAACAGTGTACCGTAATAACTTTCCTCGCGCATCATAACGGCAACTTCTACTTTGGTATTGATCTGTACCTAGAAATTGGTTTCTATACTCAGTAGTCGTAAAAGTATTATCATCATTTTTCTCTAAAATTTCTCTTCCAAAGTTATCTGTTTTTTCATTCAGTAATAAATCTTGGGAACTCAATTGAGAAGTAGGCATATTCGTTAGAAAGTTTGGATCAGTTGTATTTGTCGGAGGGTTTTTGTCTACGTCTACAGCTTGATCTTCAGCGCCAACTTGATCTGCATTAGGGGATGTGATGGCGGGAGCTTCTGTTCTCACAAGACTAGGATCAGCTGTGGCTTGCGTATTCAAAGGAAACGTTCTCTCACCAACAGTTACTTCATTTGGCAAATTTAAAGTTTTAGGCATTGTTTTATTTTTTACATCAACCTCATTAGCTCTTTTCAATTGATGTACAATATCCATAATAGTTTTAGGGTCATTAACTCCATATTTTGCAGCAACCAAATTGTACCAAACTTCACCCTGCGCTACACGATATTCAGTAGTTTGAGGTTCATCAGCACCTTGGTCTTGTTCTACTTGTGTTTCTAGTTGTTCCAATTGATTATTTGCATCTTCAACTGAGTCTGCATCACTAACTTCGTATTGTTGATCATCATCCACAAAAACTTCTAACGTCACTTTGCCATTTGTGTAAGTATATTCCAATCTTTTGGTTTCATTACCTGACGAATCCTTTTCGACAACTTTTGTAGTTTGTCCATTTTCATTTGTATAAGTTTCTATGATAGAACCATCATCATTGTATATGTAGGTTATTATTTCTTTCGTTTGATTTGGATGTACAGTTGTCATTTTGTTCGGTTTTGTAAGGTCATTTCCGTATTCTACGGTAATATTCCCACTTTTACTGGTATATTTGAGTTCAGCAGATTTTAGAGTAGTACCGTCTGTATCAAAGTTTTTTGTAAACACAGGCGGATTATCTCCTGCACCTCTTATTACTGTTTTAACGGGAGTACGTCCATCATCCCCGTAAGTAATTGTTTCGGTAGAATTTGTAAAATCAATACTTCCACCTTTAATTACCGGAGGATTTTTTGCTTTTTGTGTTTGTGATAAAAGAACACCTTTTTCAAAGACTTGTTCGGTTACTCCATTAGTCATTTCGGAATTGTAAGTAACGGTCACATTATTGCCGTTTGTATTTACACCGGTTATGCTATCTGTACCGTCAACCATCATGCCTACTAATGATTGCAAATCTTCCATGCTATAGGCATTTTTATCTACGCCCATGTTTTCATTAAATCTTTTGAGTTCATGACCGCCTAAATTGCCGTCACCTGCCATTCTGACCAAGTCATTTCGCATCGCAGAAAATTCTTCCTGTGTTAAAATCCCGTCACCGGAACTATCATATTTACTAAATATAGAAGTAATTAATTTCCCTTTGGCAGTATTTTCTCCACCTGCATTTCGCAACAATTCTTCCTTTGACACACCATCAAATTTCGTAAGGTCAAATGTTCGCTTTGTTTGACCGTTATACTCAGCCTTGCCTTTGTTGAATGAAAAATTACTTACACTGTAGTCACCCATGACGTTTCTCCTTTTGTATTTTTTTATATTTTTTGTAACGGCACATGGGTCGAGAAACTTTAGGCATAATTTGGCATGCTATGCTATGCTATGCTATGAGGCATTATACAAGGGTTTCGGCGATTGTAAAAATTTATTAAGTTATTGTTACATAATAAATATTATCGAAAGTGAATAGATGAATAAATTCGTTAAAAAAACATCAAAAAATTTAAAATTTAATTAACAATTTTAAAAAATTTTGTTTGATTATGTTGACAAAATCTAAAACTATGTTATAATAAGTAATATAAGGCACTAAGAAAAATGAAATACAAAGTTGAAAAAATTAAACAAGCAGAACATGAATTTAAAAATTTGACATCAGAACAACAACAATTATTAAAAGATGATTACGATTTAATCGAAAAAGAAGGACTTGAAAGAGTTTCAACTAAAAAGATTGAAACCGATATGTATGAAATCAGAACTTCAAATCTACGCTCATTATACACATATCAAGACGGAATGTTGATAATCGTTGTAACGATTTTTATCAAAACAACAAACAAAACTCCGGAATGGGCAAAAAAAGCAGCAAGAAAACGTATTAAAAATTTAAAATAAGGAGGTCGTTATGACTAAAAATTTAATTTATGTAAAAGATAATAACGGTTATGTCAAGGGAATTCATCCCGAAGAAATGAAATCCGAATACACCATAATTACTCGTGAAGAATGGGAAGAAGAAAGCGGCGAAAAATATTATAAAGAAACTTACGGACGTGGCGGAAAACGTAAGGGTGCCGGAAGAAAACCGTCAACCGGTGTCGTTCTCAAATTTCAAATCAGAGTATCTGAAAAAGAAAAAGAGTTCATACAATATGCTCGTTCACATAATCTCGATTATGACAACTTAATGCAAGGATAAATTTTCAAATAAACAAAAAGTCGACCTCGATAACATCAAAGTCGGCTTTTAAAATTTTTATTCTAACGAGCAAAATACCCCTCAAATCGAAATTATTGACACGACAGAGGCTATGCTATGAGGCATTATACAAGGGTTTCGGCGATTGTAAAAATTTGTTAAGTTATTGTTACATGGGGTAAAGGTGGAAATGGTAATAGGTGATTAAGGTATTAGGGTAATAAGAAATTTACAGATATTTAACTTTTAAAATTTTATAAAAACTATTAATCTGATAATATCCTACTTCCCTAATCCCATATTACCTTATTACCTTTCTAATCTCACTTTTAACTCAATTCAATCAGCCCTCACCCTAACCCTGTCTTAAATTTGCTCCAAGCTCACAGAGTTTTGCGTTTGTGGCTTCGCCACAGCTCGCTCAATCTGCTCGCTATCCGGACTCGCTTTGCTCCGTCCGTCCGCAAATCCGCTCTCCCACAGGAGAGGGAAGAAAGGTAATGTTTGCAATGACTAAATTTGTCATCCTGAATTTATTTCAGGATCTCACACTTTACATAAAAGATCTTTCGCTTCGCTCAAGATGACGAGTACCGGTCATTCTGAGCAACAATTTCATAAGCTGGATTGCTTCACTCCCTCTCACAAAACGATACCTAATCGTTTTGTTCGGCAGAGTGTTCGCAATGACGGAACACCCTTAGTGCCTTAGTACCTTCTAAATCAGCCCCCACCCTAACCCTCCCCCATGGGGGAGGGGATATAGTCACCCTCACCCTAACCCTCTCCCACAGGAGAGGGAACAATTACTTCCTCCCCAATGGGGGAGGGAATAGTTACCGCTTACAGTCATCACGCACTATAACGTTTGAACGATTTTTCTATATTTTTTGAAATCGTATTTTTTACAGTGTCGTATTCAGTCGTCAAAGATGAAATCTCTGTATCAAGATTTTTCATCTTTAAGTCAATTGTTTCTTCTTTGGCATTTAATTTTGCTTTTTCTGTGTTGTATTTTGACTCTGCATAGGCTATTAATGTTTCATCTGATACTTCTTTGATATAAGTGTCCGTGGCATAATTAGCTTGATAATAATAACTGTCATCTTTCATTTTTGAAATAAACATCATGCCGTTTTGCAACATCTGTTGTAAATATTCGTTATCGTTTACGTTGTTGTTTTCAGTCCAGCCATTTGCACAGATTTGATTGAATAATGTATCATAATATGTTGCCAACGCACAATCATCTGATGATACTTCAGAACCAACTTTCCATGTGTATTCAAAAGTTTTGTTGTTAGATGCTAAATGGCTTTCTGTGGTTTGACCTTTATTTACATCAAAAACTTGAGCTCCGTTTCTGTCTGTTTCAGAAATACCGTTCATATAATCGGCAAAGTATGTCAAATAAGCATTCAACATATTACCAACACTTACTTGGTTTTTGGAACGGTTGTGTCCCCATCCGCAACGATATGTTTCATTAACCCATCCAATATAATTTGATGTATTTCCTACACCCTCGTTGCTATTAAAATGTTCTGAATCACTATAGAAATTAGTATTATACGTACCATCTTCATTTCTTGGTATATACAAATCCAAGATTTTAGTTTTTGCATATTCAAGTGCCTTTGCGGTATACCCATCACCCAAATCCAAAGCATCTGTCAAATAAACTTCTGCCTGATCAATTATGTTTTCCAAAACTCCCTGACAAGCGATTGCCATATCAGAGTTAGGGTTCTTACTCTTTTTATTATACGTATAAAGTTCTGCAGTTGTACTACCATTAAGAAGATCTGCCAAAGAAAAATCTGTAGTTATTGAGCCTGTCCCGCTATCTAACTTACACTCTTTGGAGTCATCATTAGAAAGAAGTTGAATTTCGGCTTTATCTCCATGTACCATACTTCCATCTAGTGTAATTGAAATAGTACCACCCAAACTTTCTTTCAAATATTTACAAAATTCATCAAAGTTTCCGGAATCGGTTGTAATCGCGACAGTTGCGCCACCGCCAAAACCGGCAGCCTGATTGTATGGCAAACCTTGAATTGTTGTTGCTGTTTTTTCTGTAATCAAATCGTTATCAGCAAGACCTTGAACAAACTTGTTACGCATGTCTTCTGACGGCAATGTACCTAAGCCTTCTTGCGGAATACCTGCTGCACGAGCCGCTGCTGCGTATTTGGAGTCCAAAGTTACTCTGCCCATTGAATCGGTTATGAGTGTCGGCATGTAATCGTTCAATGCAGACGGATACATCAATAAATTATAAGACAATTGCGTACTTGTGTCACCTGTACCGTAATAATCATATATTAATTTCGTTTGATCCAAAGAATTTTGGTATTCATTAGAAAGGTCAGCAAGTTCTCTCGCCAATGCTATTTTTTGGTGAGAAAGGCGCATAGATTGAAATTCACAGTCAGATTTTCTGCCTGTAATTGATAATAATCTTGCTTGTCCTGCCGCTAATCCCATTTTTTTACCCTTTCTTGTAAAATCTTGGTTGTTCGTTCGTCTAAACGTCCGCCTTTGCAAAATTTTCCTAGTAACGTTCATGTAGAATTACGGTATTTTGGCTCTAAAACTTTAAAAAGTTAGGTGATTTTGTAACAAATGTTTACAAAAATAAAATGGTCCCTCTCCTGTCACTTTGTGACACTCTCTCCCATGGGAGAGGGAACCATTACTTCCTCCCTTATGGGGGAGGATTGAGGTGGGGGCTTTTGATTTGCATAAGTAGACCGTAATGAACTTTTCACAAAGAAGACCTTTCGCTTCGCTCAAGATGACGAGTACCGGTCATTCTGAGCAACAATCTCATAAGCTGGATTGCTTCACATTCGTTCGCAATGACGTTAAAGAACTATCCCCTCTACCTTTGGGAGAGGGAGCAGTTGTGCGAGCAAAGTGAGCTACAAATGCGGGTGAGGGTAAAATGTTTGCACAGCAAATCGTAAAGACCTTAGTGCCGTAGTATCTTAGTATCCTAGTGCCTTTCTAAAAAACTTTTACAATTGACAAATTCCTTTAACTTTTCAAATAGCCCGAGTGAATAACCGCTTATGGTAATGTTTCTGCCCACAAATAAAGTACATAATTTAGTATCAGTTTTTTAAAAAAAAATTTTTTTAGGGATTTTTTAGAAAAAAATCCTACAAGGAGGTAAAAATGACTATTAAAAAACTTACTGTGGCAGCTGCGATTGCCGTTGGAATAGCAACGTGTTCCTTGAATCAGGCAATGGCGGCATGTCCTTGTTCAGTACCGGAAACTCCGGCACCCTGTGCAGAACCGTTACCCGTAGTTACAGGTCCGGCTTGTCCATGTGAAACCGTTAAACCAAACACATGTTCAAAATGTAAGAAAGCAATGCCGGATTGTGACTGCCAAAAAAAGGTTGATCCGTGTGACCCATGTGAAAAACCTAAAAAATCAGACTGCGGATGTAACGACGAAATCAGTTGTGACAAACCGGCAGAACCGGCATGCGCAATTTGTCCGCAAACAGGCAAACCTGACAGAAAAGACATGAAACAGGTTTACGGCTATCCAAACGCTGTTTACGGTACAAACAACTACGTTGGACAACCCGCAAATTCAATCTTTTCAACAGACACACCTCATGCATCAACCGCAAGAGTTTTGTCATCAGCAATTAACGGAACTACCATTTCTTCAGACGGACAAGTTACGGGTGCTGCAACTCAAATGCCTTGTCTAAACGAACTTCCAAACCGCCACAACGGAGTTATAATTGACAGAAACGAAAGATTGATGGACGGAAACAACTGCCCTATTGATTTTCAGTCAACAAATTCTATTGATGCGGTAAGAAAATCTTTCGTACCTTACGAAATTCCTAACCAAATTATGCAGACAACGGGTGCTGCCGCAAACCTTGGCGGATGCCAATTTCCAGATGTGCCAAGCGGATTTTGGGCAGCATGCGACATCGATAAATTAGCCATCAATGACGTTGTTGTCGGCTATCCTGACGGATATTTCAAACCTAACAGAAATATTACACGTGCAGAATTTGCAACAATTTTGGTTAAAGGTTTCAACCTCGACCAGTGCGATATGCCGCGTTCAGGCTTGTTCAAAGATGTTCCGATGCACAATTGGGCAAACCAAGCTATCGCAAAAGCTGTTGACGAAAACTTGTTGAAAGGCTATCCTGACGGCAACTTTAAACCTAACAATCACGTAACAAGGGCAGAAGCTTTATCTACAATTGCAAAAGGCATGACTTGTGATATCGACCAGTGCAAAGCTGATGAAATCTTAAGCAGATACGCTGACGGTGCATCAGTTCCTAACTGGGCGAGAATTCCGGTCGCAAAATCGTTGGAAAACGGTGCATTAAAAGACATGCCTAATCCAAACATGATTATGCCAAACAAAGAAGCTTCTCGTGCAGAAGTTGCAGCAATGATGCAGACAGTTCGTGTAGCATTGGGTTACGATACAAACCCGAAAACTGCAAACAACATCTGTCCGGCTTGTCCTGTAAACAAAAACGCTTTTGTTGAACAAGAAGAAATCGTTAAAATCCCTACGTTAAAAGTCAAAATGATTGACCAGTTAACTGCAAAATCATCTCACGTAGGTCAGTATTTCAGAGCAAACACTCTTGAAGACGTAACAATTAACGGCGTAACATATCCTTGCGGTTCAACGGTTACAGGTCAGGTTGTAGAGGTTATCAGACCATCCGGCTGTGACAAAGGTGCAATGAAATTGTCATTCACATCAATCAAAAACGGTGATTGCAAAGCAAACTTGCCAAAACAAATCTTGCAAGCACAAGTTAACAAATCAAAACAGGTTAACCCTGTAGCAAGATTGGTAGAAGCTCCGTTTACACTTGCAGGTTCATTAGTCGGTGTAGCAGGCAGAACTGTAGGCGGTGTTGTTACCAACTTAGGCAACGCAGTTGAAAACGTATCTAATGATGCAGGTTATATGCTAGGTCACGTATTCCAAGGAAAATTCGGTGCTGCTGCTCGTAACCTCGGTGACGGCTTGTGGGAAACAGTTAAAGCTCCGATTGACGTAACAAGAACTGCATTGTCAGGCACAGTTGGTTTATTCCAAACAACAGGCGACGAATTTGCTTACCTTGTAGATCCTCGCGGATACAAAATATCTGCGGTTAACCCGAGAGAACACATTACTATTGCATTTGGTTGTTCAGAATAGAACAATCCCTATCAGTAATTATTTCGAAGCCTGAGAATACCGGTATTTTGCCGGTATTCTTCTTTTTTATAACAATAAATTTGGCGATTTATAATTTTGATGTTATCATAAACCTATGGCTACAAAATTTATGCAAACTAAATTTTTAATAAGTGCGGAAAAATTGTCGCAGTGTCCTGATTACACACTGCCGGAATTCCCGTTACTCGGTCGTTCAAATGTCGGCAAATCATCATTTATCAACGGCATTGCAAACCACAAAAAGCTTGCCAAAACCTCAAACACCCCCGGAAAAACAAGATTGATAAATTTCTTCCAATTTTCCGACAAATTTATGATTGCTGATTTGCCGGGGTATGGTTATGCAAAAGTATCTAAAGAAGCTCAAAACAGATGGCAAAAATATTTGGAAGAATACCTTTTAGAACGCAAACAAATAAAATCTCTCGTACAACTCGTTGACGGACGTCATGAAATTCAAAAGAATGATTATCAAATGCGCGAATGGATAGAAGCATATAATTTGCCGATTTTCACAATTGTAACCAAAATGGATTACGTGCCAAAATCGAAAACTTTGAATGTTATCAAATACGTTGAAAAAGAATTTGGCGGAGTAGTTTTGCCATTCAGTGCAGTAGACAGCAGATATAACGAAAAAATCTTTGAACATTTACTTCATTCAGAGGATTAAATAATTCCATATATACGTTAAAATTTGACTGTGGGGGTTTTGTATGGAGAATTTAACAGATTTAACGGATTTATCGAATTCTATTACGGAAAATTGGACAGAACAGGCTCTTGAATGTTATTCAATCAAATGCGATTGTTCAAAATGTTCACTCAGAAACGGCGGATATTCGTTCAAATGTCAAATGCCGAGAGTTATTGACATACTAATTAGTGTTGCAGGAACTCCGAACAGTTTTGCCGTATAAAACAAAAAGCCGGAACTAGTCCGGCGATAAAATTTTGCTACTCCCAAATCTCGTAGCCTTTGTGTGTGTAGTGTAGTAGTAAAATGTTTATGCAGTGTGAAAACCTTCTTTATGAAATTTCACCAGTTTAGCCAAATGCCATTCTCTAGCTGAAATATCATCAATTCTGTTTTTAATATCTTCCAATTCTGCAAGCAATGTTGTCAAATCTTTTCTCGGAACAATTTGAGGTGCCTCAAACTGTTCTTCATCTTCCAGCCAGCAGAGTGGAAAGCAATTATTTTCAAAAAGTTCTTTACTATTCATTAAACCTCCTCTGCTCGGCTTTGATTTTGAACAAAAAATGAATGAATCATATCCACTAAATCAAAATTGCCGTATTTAAACGCATAAGGTTTATTTGAATATTCACTGTCAGTAATTCTTTGAAGTTCTCTAACTTCTTTGTAATCCATTGAATTAAAGTCGAAACTTGTCATTTCACCGTAATCCAACATCATATCTTCCATATCAACAAACTTTTTTTCGTCCATTATCCACACTCCTTATTTGAGGCTCATCGCCTATACTTGTACTAACAAATTTTATATCGGCATATTTTGGAAAAAACTTTAGACTTTTAGAGCATACTGTTACATTTATTTACAAAAAACAATCTTTTATGTATAATATTTTTATGAAAAAGATTATTTTATGTTTTTTGTTTTTATGCCTGATATGCACAGCCTGTGGTAAAAAACAGGAAAAGAAAACCGATACGCTTGGCGAAATAGTTAAGCGTGACAAATTAATCGTCGGAGTTCGTGACGATACAGCGCCGTTTGGATTTCGCGACAAAAACGGGAATTTAACGGGTTATGATATTGAACTTGCACGCATTATTGCAAAAAACATACTGAGAAGTGAAGAAAAAATCGAATTTGTGCCGGTAACAGCATCAAACCGCATTATGAAATTGAATTCCGGCGAGGTTGATATTTTGATTGCAACAATGTCTATAACTGACCAAAGACAATTGATTTTGGATTTTTCTATGCCTTACCACATGGCAGGACAGGCGATTTTAACCAATCGCGCAAGCAAAGCAACTTCCTTAAAAGATTTTGAGGGCAAAAAACTTATCATTGTTTTTGGTTCAACAAGTGAAAACAATTTACGCACCAATGTTCCGGAAGTTGAAGTACTGGGATTTAAGACGTACAAAGATGCTTTCAGTGCATTGAAAGCCGGAAAAGCGCAAGGTATTGTGGCAGACGACACAATTTTGTACAACCTTGTGCATAACGACAATTCCGTAAAAATCTTGCCTAAAAGGTATTCTCAAGAGCCATATGCCGTAGCTTTTCGCAAAGAAAAAGAAAGTACAAGACTGATAAGAGAAATTGATTATATAATCGACAACCTCCAAAGTACCGGCAAATTAAACAAAATGCGCGAAAAATGGGAAATTAATAAAGGGTCTTAATTTCATCGTTATTTTTTGCATATTTTGTCAGTTTAACCATGTTTCTAAAGAGTTTTTCAGACACAATATGCTCCATTTTGCAAGCAATTTCCAAAGCTTCTTCTCGTGGTGCATTCAAAACTTCGGTAAAAAATTCTGCAAGATTTTCATGCTTTCTTAATATATTTTTCGCAATTTTTTCACCGTCATGAGTAAGAGTTACTGGCGAATAGGGCGCATAATTAATAAGTTTTTTTTCTAATAAAACATTCAAAGCACCTGTCACAGAAGCCTTTTTAACTCCTAAAGCATCTGCAATCGCCGTAACTTTTGCCTGCCCGTTTTTCAAGACCTGTGCATAAATTTCTTCAATATAATCCTCTAAACTTACTGAAAGTTTTTCCATACATCAATTATATCACAAGGTTCATCAATAATAAAGTCTGCACCCTCAAGATACGCCCTGCCGCGAAATCCCCA
>CAYPDZ010000040.1:12079-14398 GCA_964409575.1 uncultured Muribaculaceae bacterium
TTTATAGTATAATAAAAACATTATGATAACAACGAATAAATTAACTGTGCGATTTGGTTCGCAAACGCTTTTTGAAAATGTAAGCATTAAATTTACTCCCGGAAACTGCTACGGCGTAATTGGCGCAAACGGTGCAGGGAAAAGTACTCTTTTAAAAGTTATTTCAGGTGATATTGAGCCGACTTCCGGAGAAGTTCATATATCAAAAGGTCAAAGAATTGCCGTTTTACGTCAAGACCACTTTGCGTTTGACGATTACAAAGTCATTGATACCGTAATTATGGGGCACAAAAAACTTTATGAAATAATGCAAGAGCGAGATGCCTTGTATGCAAAACCTGATTTTACCGACGAGGACGGCATTAGAGCAGGACATTTGGAAGAAGAATTTGCAAACCTCGACGGCTGGCAGGCTGAGTCAATGGCGGGTTCTTTGTTATCGGATTTGGGAATTCCCGATGAACTACACTATCAGCAGATGTCAGAACTTTCGGGAAGCGAAAAAGTCCGAGTATTATTGGCACAAGCGCTTTTTGGCAACCCTGATATTTTGTTGCTCGATGAACCTACGAACCACCTTGATTTGAACACAATCGCGTGGTTGGAGGAATTTTTGATTAATTTTCAAAACCTCGTAATCGTCGTATCGCACGACAGAAAATTTTTAGATAATGTTTGCACGCACATGGCAGACATTGATTACAAAAACATTCAGCTCTACACCGGTAATTATTCGTTCTGGTCACAGGCAAGCCAATTAATCCAAAAACAAAAAGAAGAACAGAACAAAAAAACTGAAGAAAAAATGGAAGAATTGAAAGCGTTTATTGCGCGTTTTAGTGCAAACGCATCAAAAGCAAAACAGGCAACTTCCAGAAAAAATATGCTTGATAAATTGTCATTGGAAGAAATTAAACCATCCTCAAGACAATATCCGAGAATTAGGTTTACTTATAACAAAATCCCCGGAAAAGATGTTCTTCACGTGAAAAATTTGAACAAAACAGTAGATGGTGAGCTTCTAATCAAAAATTTGAGTTTTGAAATCAATCAAGGCGAAAAAGTTGCATTTATAGCACGTGATCCGTTTATTTTGTCAAACCTTTTTGATATTCTGGAGGACCGTGTAAAACCTGACAGTGGAGAGGTCAACTGGGGCGTAACCGCAACACATTCATACTTCCCGAAAGACAACAATTTCTATTTTGAAAACGACCTTAATATGATGCAGTGGCTTGCACAGTATTCACCTGACCAACACGTAAATTTTTTGCGCGGATATTTGGGCAGAATGCTTTTTACGGGCGATGATGCGGACAAAAAAGTTAATGTACTGTCAGGTGGTGAAAAAGTTCGTTGTTTGTTTGCCAAAATGATGATAGCAGAGGCAAATGTCATGATTTTTGACGAACCGACAAACCACCTCGATTTGGAAAGCATCACAGCTTTAAACAACGCATTGATTGACTTCCCCGGAACAATATTGTTCACATCACAGGATTATCAGCTTATTCAAACCGTTGCAGACAGAATAATCGAAATTTCGCCAAAAGGCTACATCAATATGCGTAACAAATATGATGAATACCTGAAAAATCCTGTTGTAATTAAAAAACGCAACGAGATTTATGGCAAACAATCCCAGTAATTTTTTGTTTCATCATCCGGACAAACATTTGATATTGCGTAATCAGCACAACCTACTCCGTTTGTGTCCTCGCTATTTGTTTTTGAACATGCAGCGGATTCATAATAATAGTCGTGAGTTTTGCAATTTTCATGGGTAGTATCATTTTCATCACAAGTTCTAGTCACTAAATTTTCCGAAACAATTTTCCCACTATTAGTATCCACTTTAAAAAAGAAAATATCATGTCCCAAAGCATTCGGTCCTTTTGATTTACCGTTTATATCCGCAGTAATAAGAGTAGTATAAATCGGATAACTTGCTCCAACACCACGATATACACGGCCACAAATCCCAATTTCTGTCCCATTAGTTAAAGTAAACCAAGCTCCATTTCCCCAATTTTGCGTCAAACAATTGTAATGAAGGTTCGCTTCTGTTTTTTCTAAATTATATGTTTTAAAGTCAGCATCTTTATAACGTATTTTTTCTGACCTTTCACCTTTTAATTTTGAGACAAAAAAATCTTTTACAGCCAAATAATAAGACTCATCAGGTTTAGCGACATTACCATATTCACTGATCAAAAGCTGACTTGTCTGTGAAAGTTCCGAATAAACTTTTTTAAACTGCGTTTCCAAAACTCTATGTTTATATTTTCCAATAAGAACAGGCATAGTCATCGCCGCCAC
>CAYPDZ010000041.1:0-3610 GCA_964409575.1 uncultured Muribaculaceae bacterium
AATGTTGTTAATAATTAAGTTTTTGGGTGAAACGGATAAAAGGAACAAAGACACTGCATAGAAGAAGCTACCTGTGCCAGAGAAAATACTGACAGAGGAGGAGGAGACTCCATAAAATAGACAAATTAAAAAGTTTGGTGTAGTATAAAAGCAAGCAGGGTAAAAGATGCTCTTTTTAGAAAGGAACAACCGCAACATTATTAAAACCTCGGGTTGGTTCCCGACTAGAAAGGGGGGCTGATATGGATAAATTCAATATTAGTTTATTACTAATCTTCATGATTTTATTTATATTAAAAAACGGCTCTCACCTAAATAGATAAGAGTCGTTAAAACCTCGTAAGGGCATCTGGCCGGTTTGGTAAACCGCCACCCTGTGATTATATTATTTACTATTTTTTGATATTTGTCAAGCCTTTGTGGGATAAATTTTTTGGAAATCGTTAAGACGTTAGGACGATAAGACGGTTCCTTTCGGTTTGCTTCGTAAACATTTGGGGACTTAGATACAAGTTTATACTAGAACTTCTGAATTACTGTCATTCTGAGGCTTTAGCCGAAGAATCTCAAAATTTATGAGATACTTCGCTATCGCTCAGTATGACACTGGCTTAACAATAGTTGAAGTAAGCTTGTATATAAGTCCTAAAATTTTAACCCGTGTCCCCTCCTAGAGGTAAAGGAACTGTTCATATCCTTCGGGGAGAGGGTTAAATTTTATCTCAGAGTGTTTAAACAAGCATAAATAAGGGAATATTAACAATTGTAACAAATTTCTAAACATGTGAAATTGAGCGTTTTTCTAAGCGTTTACATGTTTAGAGAGCAAATTCAAACAGAGAGAAAAACGAGAGTATATCATGACACCAGGTATTCAAAAACTGAATATCCAGCAGAACCGCTCCGCCAAGCAGGCGATAGCGACCAATCTCGGTTCAAAACCACGCAGCACAGGCGGGGTGTCTTATGGTATATTTGCACAGCGTTCTACTACCGGTTTGGGGCTTCATTTGACAAACAGAGGTTTTAATACTTCAGGGATGAGTGCACTTCGTCATAGCTTAAACGACAATAGAACAATGCTGTTTAATAATATTGGTCACGTACATCACAACCAACAAGTTGGTGGTGGCAACTCAATGAACAAATACATGGCTGCAATGATGGCTATGAAGATGTTTGGAGAGTTGGGAGGTACAGTTGCGGCTGCAATTAGAGGGTCAAAAACTGATGCTCCTACTTCCAAGAGGACAGATGCTCCTGTTGAAAATCAAGAGCAAGTTGTATCTTCAGGTAATCCACAGGTAAATAATAATGGAAATACTAACCAATACAACAATATTAAAACAAGTTTGGCTGATAATACTTCACAAATAAAAAACCTTGCAGGTGAAGTTAACAACTTTGATGAAGGCACAAATCAGAAAATTAAGAACTTGTTCAATTCGGGCTCCAAGGCTCTTGAAGGGTTAACCCTTGCTGGTTTAAATGTTGACAGTATTGCTAACATCAATTTAACTGATGTTAATTTAGGAGATGATCCAAGCTTCAATGATATCAAATCTGCAGCGCAAACTATTGAAAATAACGTAAAAACTTATCAAACAAAAATAGACAATATTCAAGGTCATATTACCTCTTGTGAAACTAAAAAAGGAAATATTCAGAGGGATATTGGTAATATCCAATCAAATACAATGCTAACTTCGGAACAAAAACAACAACAAATTCAAGAGTTACAAAATCAAATGAATCAAATTGAAGCTGCAATAAGTGCACTTAAACAAGCAAAACAAGAAGTTGAAAATGACAAAAAAGAGCTTGAACAAAAGAAAGATCAAATGAACCAACTTAAAGAACAGAAAGAAAATCTTTTAAATCAAAGACACGATTTAGCTGAGAAAGACAATGAAGAACTTACAAAGTTAAATACTCAGAAGAATAAGTTGAAAGGCGAAATTGACGGACTTCGCGGTAAAGCTTACAGTGCAAAAGATAAAGAAAAATTAAATAATAAGATTAAAGAATTCAATAATATTATTACTCAAATGCAAGGATTGTATACATCATTGAAGTCGTTAGGTCTTACTTCTGTTACTAAGGCTGATGGTAGCGATGCTGTTGATTTGGGTAACTTAAGTAATTATGCAAATATTGAAAATGAAAAAATAGATGAATTGCCGGTTGCTGATAATAATACAAGAAAATTTGAACAAGGTGATACTGGTTATGCTACATTAAATGAAGGTGATACGGCTGAAATAAACGGAGTGTTGTACAAAAAGACCCAAGATGGATGGATTGATGAAAGAGGAAATAAAGTCGGCAGTTTAGGTGTTGCCGGACAAGCGTTTGACAGTTCAACAGGAACACAACCTTCATTAAATCTAAATACTGATTTTTCTTTCGGGGGGGGGGCTGGCTTGAAGCTCTCCGGCTTAAATCTCCAAGCGCCACAATTAAACCCCACTGATCCCACAGGAACCATTACAATCGGTAATGAGAAATATATTCCTATAGGTGATAAATACATGCGTCAAAGTGACGGTATGATGATTGATAAAGATTTGGTACAACGACTACAGATAGCTTAATTTGCTTCCGCAACAGATGAATCTTAGGATATTTATCCCCAGCCCTGAATTTCACCGCTTAAAAGCATGTAACCGGCGTCTGTATAATTTACAGGTTTTACCTTGCCTGTTTTTACCTCATACTTCATAGTTTGCTTATTTTAAAAGTATAAACTATGAAGTAATATTTTTCAAGTGGCAGATTGATTACATATTGTAACAATAGGCTTTACATAAATTTTTTTTCGTCATTGTCCATAGCTTGTTTTAGTGTCGATTTTAGATAAGTTTGGTATGGCATACCTAACTTTTCGGCTATTAGTTTGGCTCTTTTTATTTCAAATTCTGACCATCTGAAATGTACATTGGCACTCTGTTTTTTAGCTGAAATATCCCTTTCGGCTTGAACTTCAAATTCTAATATCTTTTGTTCTTCCTCTTTTGTTGGAATATATTCCGATACCTCGGCAATTCCAACAGTCGGGATGTTTTTAATTTTTTTAGTCATTTGTACCTCCTTGATAAAAAGCTGTTATCAAAAATATATCTTGTTCTTTTAAATATGTATAATAAACGGTGATGTCTGTACTTTCGCTATAAAGTTCATATCTGTCGTATTTTTCATTATAAATTTCTTCTGTTTTTGAAAAATAAGCTGCGATAGCTTGTTCGGGTGTAATCAAATGTCTGATATACATATGGTATTCATATTCATTTGTAATAGGGTTTAAGTCCATTTTTACAACGAATTTTTGCCCCTTGATTTTATAAATTTTATATTTATGCATACCTCTATTATACAATATTGTGTTGCGAATGTCAACACAATGTGTTTACAATATTATAAGATTAATTACATATTGTAACAATAGGCTTTACTTTTTTTAGTAAGTACGGTAGAATGTTCCTGTAGGCAGTATTGCCAAAGACGAAAAAGAACGGGACTCCTCGTTCTTTTTTCGGTTATATACTACGAGATCTTTCGGTTCCGCTCAACAAGACAGATAGTTCGTCATTCTGAGCAACGCGAAGAATCT
>CAYPDZ010000041.1:3710-12171 GCA_964409575.1 uncultured Muribaculaceae bacterium
TCGGTTCCGCTCAACAAGACAGATAGTTCGTCATTCTGAGCAACGCGAAGAATCTCAGGGAAAGAGATCTTAATGCAAGGTTACGTTTACATAATTACTAACAAGAATAATACAACATTGTATATTGGTGTTACATCAAATTTGGTTAAAAGAATTTGGGAACATAAAAATAAGGTTGTAGATGGATTTAGTAAAAGGTACAATTTAAACAAATTAGTATATTATGAGGTGATTGATGATATTGAAACAGCATTAAATCGAGAAAAATTTTTGAAAGGGAAAAATAGACAGTATAAACTTGATATGATAAACGCTCTAAATAAAGATTGGACTGATTTATATGATAGTATAACTTGATAAGATCTTTCGCTTCGCTCAAGATGACAGGTATTGGTCATTCTATGGTAGAGGCGAGAAATCGCAAGGTAAGAGATGTTTCGCTCCGCTCAACATGACAGATAGTTCGTCATTCTGAGCAACGCGAAGAATCTTAAAGGAAGGATAAACTAGTGAAACACGAAATTAACAGGCATGATATTTTGGAGAAAATCACTCCGCTAATCGAAAATACAGCAATGCGTTTTGGATATATTCCTATTGAAATTGAGTTTGTTAAAGAAAATCATCGTTGGTTTCTTAGGATTTATCTTTATTCTAAAGAAAAAGACGTCACGCTTGACGATTGTGAAAACGTTACAAGAAGTTTGTCTGACTTTCTCGACGAGCTTATTCCCGTAAAATACTATTTAGAAGTTTCATCTCCGGGGTTGGAGCGTAAATTTAAGTCTGAAAAAGAATTTGTATATTTCAGAGGACGACGCATAAGTCTGAAATTGAAGCAACCTTTAGATGGTGAAACAGAAAAAATTTTTAAGGGTGAAATTCTGGACTTTAACGAAGCAGAGGGATTAAAATTTTTCCGTTTCGACGATGGCCAAGAACTTCAAATCCCGAAAGAAAATATTCAGTCAGCGAAGTTGTATATTGACTGAAGTCGATAAGACGATAAGATGTTAACGACTTAATAAGTTCACAAAAATAAATACAAAAAAGGAGATAGAAACATGATTAAAATTGGAACAGCATTATTTGAAGCTTGTGAAGAACTTGAAAGAGAAAGAGGAATTTCTAAAGAAGTTCTTATTGCATCTCTTTGCGATGCAATGGTTGCAGCTTACAAAAAACACATGAAATTACCTAAAGAAGTTACCAATATCGAAGCAATTCTTGATGAGCAATCAGGAGAAATTGGCGTTTTCAGTACAAAACTCGTAGTTGATGAAGTTGAAGATGCTGATTTGCAAATTTCACTCGCTGATGCAAAAGAAATTGCAGAAGATGTTGAAACAGGCGACGAAATTAAAATTGAAGTTACGCCTGAACAATTCGGACGTATCGCCGCTCAATCTGCTAAACAAGTTATTACTCAACGAATCAGAGAAGCTGAAAGAAATTTGGTATTGAACGAATTCCTTGATAAAAAAGGAACATTGACAACAGGTATTATTCAACGTGTTGAAAATAGAAACGTAATCGTCAATATTGGTAAAACTGATGCGATTATGCCTCAAAAAGAACAAATTCCGGGTGAATATTACAAACCCGGCAACAGAATTAGAGTTTTTGTTCTTAACGTAAAAGAAACAACAAGATTGCCTCAGGTAATCGTTTCTCACGCTCATGCCGAAATCGTTAGAGAATTGTTTGAACTTGAAGTTCCTGAAATTGAAGATGGAATTGTTGAAATTAAATCAATTTCTCGTGAAGCAGGTTACAGAACAAAAATTGCAGTTTGGTCAAATGACCCTGAAGTTGACTCTGTAGGTGCTTGTATCGGACCTCGCGGAAGCAGAATTCAAACAATCGTTTCTGAATTGAAAAACGAAAAAATTGATATCGTAAGATACTCCGAAGATCCTGTTGAATACATTGTTAACGCTTTGTCACCGGCAAGAGTTGTGTCTGTTGATATTTTGGCAAACGATGAATATGCTCACGATGCTATGGTTGTGGTTCCTGATGATCAATTGTCACTCGCAATCGGCAGAGAAGGTCAAAACGTAAGACTCGCTCATAAACTTACAAATTGGAAAATAGATATTAAGAGCGTTTCTCAAATGGAAAAAGCAGAAGCAGCTAACTTCCAAAACTACGATGAACCGGTGGAAGAAGAATTTGACGAAACTGTAGAGGACGAACTTCAACAAGAAATCGAAGAAGAAATGAATCAACAAGCTTATGATGAGGAAGATATTCAAGTCGAAGAAGAAGTTGAGGAAGTCGAGGAAATCGAAGAATAATTGAGAGGCTCAAACGAGCCTCTTTTTTTATATACACTTTTCCAATTTAAAAATTTTATTGTATCATGATAATTGATAACGAGAGGGGATACAATGAAAAAATTAGTAATCACTATAATTTCGGTATTTTTCGGTTTAGTAGTTTATGGTGCGGATTTTAATGTTTACAAGCTTGATAACGGGCAAACTGTTGTTATTCAAGAGGTTAAAACAAATCCAATTGTGACGATTGATACATGGATTAAAACAGGTTCAATTAATGAAACCGACGAAAATAATGGTGTTTCTCATTTTTTGGAACATTTGTTCTTTAAAGGTTCAACAAATCATGCTCCCGGGGAGTTTGATAAAATCTTAGAAACTAAAGGCGCGATAACAAATGCCGCAACCAGTAAGGATTTTACTCACTACTATGTGACAGTTCCTTCAAAGGATTTTGACCTTGCACTAGAGATGCATTCCGATATGCTTCTAAATCCGCTTATTCCGCGTAAAGAACTTGAGAAAGAAAGAAAAGTTGTGATTGAGGAAATAATGAAGGATGCAAATTCCCCGCAAACGCTGGTTTATGACAATCTCACAAAAATGCTTTATACAAACCATCCGTATAAAAGAAAAGTCATTGGAACAAGTGATATTATAAGTAATATTCAGCGTGACAAAATCATTGAATATTATAATCAATTTTACAACCCGTCAAATATGATTACCGTAATTGTTGGTGATGTTGACAGTGCATCGGCTATTGAAAAAGTTAAAACTGATTTTAATGCAGAATACAAAAAACCGATAAAAAATATTTATCCGCAAGAAAAAATTCTGACTTCACAAGCTAAAACAATTGCGTATGCAGATGTTCAATCAGGCTACATGCTGATAGGTTTTAGAGGTACAAAAATTGATGATAAAGATGCGTATGCTCTGGATGTTTTGTCCACTGTTCTCGGGGATGGACGTTCTTCTGTTTTGTATAGAACGGTAAAAGAAAATAAACGACTCGCAAATACAATTTCTGCTGCAAATTCAGGTTTTAAAGACGACGGAATTTTTTACGTATCAGCAACTTTTGTGCCGGAAAAAGGTTTAAAACTTCAAGATGCGATTTTTGAGGAAATTGCAAATATTCAAAAAAACGGAATAACATTCGAGCAACTTCAACTCGCTAAAAATATAATTGAAAGAAATACATATTACGAAAGAGAAAGTATTTCAAATATTGCAGGCGAAATCGGTTACGTGTACGTCACAACTGATGATATAAAATATTATGAAACTTATTTGGATAATATTAAAAAAGTAACTGTTGATGATGTAAAACGTGTTGCAAATAAGTATTTGGGTGTGGAAAAAAGTGCCATTTCAATACTTTTGCCGGAAAATTCAAAAGAAGTAAAGGTATCTAATACAACTTTGCCTCCTGCAAAACTTGTCAGTGAAAACAGAACGACTCAAAAATACGAACTTGCCGGCGGTGCAACTTTGTTGTTAACTCCGAATGAAGTAAATGACATAGTTGCAATAAGTATTTTTTCTAAAGGCGGTGAATTTACGGAAAATATTGCAGGTACTGCACAATTGACCGCATCGGTTTTGACAAAAGGTACAAATAAATATTCATCGGCTGAATTTGCAAAAACATTGGAAAATAATGGTATAAAAATAGTTCCCTCTGTTGATGCAGACAAGTTTTTAATCTCTGTTTTGACTACCAAAAATGAATACGACAAAACACTTGAACTTCTTGATGAAGTTATTAATAATGCATCACTTGACGATTACGAAATTGAAAAAACACGAAATGATAAACTTAATGCAATTAAAAAAAGTAAAGATATACCATTAAATGTTGCAATTGATAACTATAAAACCATGATTTTTGAAAATACTCCTTATTCAATTTCAAATAGTGTTTTGGAAAAATCGTTGCCTAAGATTGCTAAAACTGATATAAAAAATTACTATGATAAAGCTTTTTATCCACAAAATATTGTGATTTCGATTAACGGTAATGTTGATAAAGAAAAAACGCTTGAAAAATTTACAAAAATTTTTAACGGTAAAAAAGGTGAAAAGTTTGATTATGCAAAACATTCAATTCCATCTTTGTCGACAGGTAAAAAAGTTACAACTCAAATTAAAGACCTCAAAACCGATTGGATTATAATGGGTTGGCAAACAGCGGGAGTTTTACAGCGCAAGGAATATGCTACATTGCAGGTGATAAATTCGCTTTTGGGTACAGGCATGAGTTCAAGGTTGTTTAAAAATCTCCGTGATCGTGACGGACTTGCATATCAATTAGGTTCGCAATATTCGCCGAATGTTTTGAAAGGTGCATTTATAACTTATATTGGTACAAATCCTGAAAATTTAGCTTATGCACAAAAACGAATGCTAGAAGAAGTGTTTAGACTCAAAACGGAATTTGTGACTTCAAAAGAGTTGCAGGAAGCTAAAGACAAACTCCTTGGACACTACATTATAGGGCAAGAAACCAATCTTGACAAAGCAACAACTATAGGTTGGTTTGAAGCTTCCGGCAGAGGGTATAACTTTGATAACGAATATGCAAAACTCATAAACAGTGTAACAGAAAATGATATCATAGAGGTTGCAAATAAATATTTCAATGATAGATATATTTTGTCTGTAGTTAAAGTGAGCAAGTGACTTCTTGTTCTCTGTTCAGCAGAGTCTCAAGGAGTGAGAAAATAGTTCTTTCCCGTCATTTTATTTCCATGATATAATCAAGTTATGAAGTTATTAAAAAGTTTCAAAATCGGAATTGTGACGGGAGCGGTTGTTTTGGGATATATGCCGTTTGCTCTGTATTTGGACGTTTTGCCATGGGCTGTTTCAAATCCGAATGTAATAAATTTCGTTGAAAAAACTTTGCAAAATTCAATGGGTTTGCAACTCAATATTAAAAATCCTGTTTTGAAAACTTCTTTGTCACCTGATATTGAGTTTAAAGTTGAAGAACTTTCGCTTCTTGATAAAGGGGCAAACTTGCTTCAAGTCGACAATTTCGACACAGCAATTTCATTCAAAGAAGTTTTTTCGAAAAACATAATTATAAAAAGACTCGGTGCTGATTATATTTTTGCCGATATAAACAAACTCTCTAATCTTGCACAAGGAGAGGAAACAGAACAGCAACAATCTGATTGGAATTTCGATTTTTATGACTCACTTCTTTTTGTAAAAAAATCTCTGTTTTTGTATAAAGTTCAACCCTCGACCTATGTGTCTTTGAATGCTGATGATATTAATATTGACAATACTCAAAAAGAGCTCCGTTTTGTACATTTTAATATCACATCCGATATTAAAAACGGCACAGAAAAACTCCATTTTAATATTGCAGATAAAAACACCGTATATATTAAAGACAAAGCTTTATGGGTGGATAATTGCTATTTGGCGCTAAATAAATCCAAAATATTTTTTAACGCTAAAGCTGACAAGCAGAATAAATTCAATATAGAGGTTTTTTCTGACAAAATTGATATGGATGATGTTTTGGCACTTATAAATTCCGGCATTGTCGAAAATAATTTGAATGAACCTCTTGCGTATTTCAAGGATTTAAAAGGAAGTTTTAATTTTAATATAAAAGTTTCTAACAATGATTTAAAAGGTGTTGTAAATCTCAATAATTTTACGGGTAAAATCGTTCCGATTGCGGATATTCCGGTGCATCTTGAAAAAGGCAAAATTGTTATGACTAAAGATGAGATTACTCTGGAAGATTTTGAAGGAGATTACAACAACCGCAAAGAAAATAAAATCACAATGGAGGGAAGCATCAAGGATTATCTCAAATCTATTGATACTAATGTCGTTGCACGTGCTGTTGTAACAAATGATTTTGCACAAAATTATATGTCAAAACTTATAGGTATTCCTGTTGAACTCACTGGCGGTTCTACAAAAACAAGACTTGATATAAAATCGGTTAATAACAAAATTGATTTAATGTGGCTTTTCGGGTTAAAAGCAGGACAGGATATTTTGCTTGACGGTTCATCTTTGACACCCGCAAATTACAGACGAATGCTCAAAGCTGATATGCATTTTGAGGATAATATTTTTGATATAAAAACAATTGATTATTATATTGCACCCGAAAATCTTGAAAAAGAAAAACGCGGGAAAATTCAACCTGTCTTGAAACTTGCAGGAAAAATTGATTGCTCGACGGAAATTCCTGACGTTAAAAATATGGGGTTTGAAATCCCTCGACCGTTGCCGAGTGAGTTTTTGAATGTGTTTTTAGGACAAAAACTCTTTAAAGGCGGTAAGATTGCCGGTAATATGCAGTATGTTAATGAGGGCAAATACCCCGTTCTTGACGGAAAATTAACGATGGATGAAGTTCGTATTCCGTCACAAAGAGTTTTCTTAAAACACGGTGAAATGAATACCGAAAACGGACTTTTGAACTTGATAGCAGATGGCAGGTACAGACGTTCGACTTATGATTTTGACGGGAGTCTTGTTAATGAAATTAAACTTCCGATAATTGTAAAAAATATTAATTTAACTGTGGATGATATTGATGTTGAAAAATTTATTGCATCCGCTAACAATCAGAGTTCACAAGCAATAACGAGTGAAAAAATGGATTTGACTCCATCCGGAACGGCAAAAGATGATGATGACGACACTCCGACTTTTGATGTGGGAAGTTTCATCGTAGAGGATTGTGTTTTGCATATTTTGAAAGGTCATTATAAAGACATCAATTTCAATGATGTAAAAGCGACTTTGACTTTTGATAAAAACAGTGTTTTGAATATGTATTCAAACAAATTTGAAATCGCTGAGGGACATTCGTCTGCAAAAATTAATTGCGATTTAAAAAAACATAAATATAATGTTAGGCTTGGTATAAAAGAAGTAAATTCTGACTTGATGGCTTCTACAATTTTACAGTTGAAAAAAGAGATTACGGGCAAAGCGAGTGGACTTATTGAACTTAGTACGGATGACAGTTTGAAATTGAACGGTTCTATAAAATTCTTAGTTGAAAACGGAACAATTCAAAAGGTCGGACTTGTTGAATATGTCTTAAAATTCGCTGCGCTTTTCAGAAATCCTGTTGCATCAATCAGTCCGTCGATATTTTCAGATTTGGTAAATGTTCCTGAGGGTAATTTTGATAGAATTACGGGAGATATTTTGCTCAAAGATAATGTGATTGAGAGTATGAAAATAAAATCTTCTTCACCTCAATTAAGTGCTTTTATTGCAGGAAAATATAATCTTGAAAATGGTGATGCTGCATTAAGAATTTATACAAAATTCAACAGTAAAAACAAAGGTTTTGCGGGAGCGTTGAGAAATTTCTCATTAAACAGCCTAGCAAACAGAATGCCTATGAACACCAGAAATGATGCACATTACTATGAGGCAGAACTGTCGCAGTTACCTGAGCTTGAGGATGAACGTGATGCTCAAATATTTATGACAAAAGTTGATGGCGATGTTGAACATAATAATTTTATTTCGTCACTAAGAAAATTAAAATGAGGAGAAAATATGATATTAGATAAAGTTAATATGCCTGAGGATGTTAAAAATTTAACGTTTGAAGAAATGAAATCTTTGGCAGCAGAAATAAGAGAGCTTATTATAAAGAAAAACAATGCCGTAGGTGGTCACATGGGACCGAATTTGGGTATTGTAGAAGCAATTATTGCTATGCATTATGTTTTTAATTCACCGGTAGATAAATTCGTATTTGATGTTTCGCACCAATGTTATCCGCATAAAATTTTGACAGGCAGAAAAGAGGGTTTTACAGACCCTGATAAATATTTGCTTTATACAGGGTACACTGCACCGGAAGAAAGTGAACACGATTTGTTTAAAGTCGGGCATACTTCAACTTCTGTTTCTTTAGCTTGCGGAGTTGCAAAAGCCAGAGATTTGAAAGGCGAAAAATTTAATACGATAGCTTTAATCGGCGATGGTTCGTTGAGTGGCGGTGAAGCTCTTGAGGGTTTGGACAATGCTGCTACTCTTGACAGTAATATGATTATTATTGTAAACGATAATGATATGTCTATTGCAGAAAACCATGGCGGACTTTATGATAATTTGAAACTTTTGCGAGAAACTGACGGAAAAGCTGAATGTAATTTCTTTAAATCACT
>CAYPDZ010000041.1:12271-14066 GCA_964409575.1 uncultured Muribaculaceae bacterium
GATTATTCAATTCTTAATAAATTCAAGGTTGTAGAACAGGGTGAAAAAGTCGCAATTCTTGCGCTGGGTAATTTCTTTGAACTTGGCAGAGAGGTTAAAAAAGAACTTGGAATTAATGCAACACTTATCAATCCTCGTTTTATGACAGGTATAGATAAAGAACTTTTGGAAAAACTAAAAACTAATCATGACGTTGTAGTTACGCTTGAAGATGGTGAGCTTGACGGCGGATTTGGAGAAAAAATTGCAAGATTTTACGGGACTTCTGAAATGAAAGTTCTTAATTACGGAGCAAAGAAAGAATTTACCGATAGAGTGCCGTTGTCTGAACTCTATAAACGATATCGTTTGACAAAAGAACAAATCGCGGAAGATATAAAAGTTTGCTTTCCCGATTTTTACATGTTATAAATGAGGCGGAGGGATTAAGTATGGTTAGCACAAAAAAAGATATTGATTGGAGCAGTTTGGGTTTTGGTTATGTAAAAACTGATTACAGATATGTTTCAAATTATAAAAACGGCAAATGGGATGATGGTGTTTTGACGACTGATGAAACAGTTACGCTTCATGAAAGTGCCGGAGTTCTGCAGTATGCTCAAACTTGTTTTGAGGGTATGAAAGCTTACAGAACGGTTGACAACAAAGTTGTTTGTTTTCGACCTGATTTGAACGCTCAAAGAATGGTTGATACTTGTGAAAGGCTGGAAATGCCGGTGTTTCCGATTGACAGATTTCTTGATGCTATAGAAAAAGTTGTTAAAGCTAATCTGGATTTTGTTCCTCCTTACGGTTCGGGTGCTTCGTTATACTTAAGACCTTATATGTTTGGCTCAAGTGCAGTAATTGGAGTTAAACCTGCGGAGGAATTTCAATTCAGAATTTTTGCAACTCCGGTTGGACCTTATTTTAAAGGTGGTGTAAAACCGATTTCTTTAAGAGTTCCTGATTTTGACAGAGCTGCACCGCGTGGTACCGGTCATATCAAAGCCGGTTTGAACTATGCAATGAGCTTACATCCGATTGTTGATGCGCATAATCAAGGTTTTAACGAAAATATGTATCTCGATTCAAAAACTAGAACAAAAGTAGAGGAAACAGGTGGTGCAAATATTATTTTTGTAACTAAAGATAACACTGTTGTTACGCCAAAATCTCCCTCAATTTTGCCATCTATTACCAGACGTTCTTTGATGTACGTTGCAGAGCATTATTTAGGATTAAAAGCGGAAGAAAGAGAAATTCCGTTTACGGAAGTAAAAGAATTTAAAGAGTGTGCACTTTGCGGAACAGCAGCGGTTCTTTCACCTGTCGGCAGAGTTGTTAACGGTGATGAGGAAATTGTTTTTGGAATGGAAGCAATGGGTGAAGTCACCCAAAAACTTTATGACACATTAACGGGAATTCAGTTGGGCAGAATTGAAGCACCGGACGGATGGATTAAGGTTATTTAGTGGTTGAGTGGTTTTGGATGGAGTGTGATGCGTGAAAAGATGTCATTGCAGTCCCTTCCGGCAATTAGTGGGGCTGGCGAAGCTACGGTGGTAGTGATATTTTGAAGGACATTTTAACTAATAATAATTAATTCTTATTAAAACCCTGAAATATAAAAGTTTTAGGGTTTTAGCTTTTTTATGCTAAAATTTTTTTATGGAAGAATTTACTCATTATACGGTGATGAAAAATGAAGCCGTTGACGCGTTGGAATGTCAATCAGGCAAGATTTATATAGATTGCACACTTGGTGGAGGCGGTCATAGCGGTTTGATTTTGAGCAGAATTCAACCTGATGGCA
>CAYPDZ010000042.1:0-13680 GCA_964409575.1 uncultured Muribaculaceae bacterium
TTGAGGGGCGTGTGTAGCAGTACGTACGGGTTCAAGTCCCGTCTCTCGCACCAAACCAGAAAAATCCGAACCAGATTTTCCCAATAGGAAAAGGGTTTGGATTTTTTGTTTTTCTGAGCTATGATTATTTTGGTAACGGAGTTGCTAAATCTGCTAACTCACAACCTAGAAAAAAGTAAATATAAAACAAAAACATAAGGGTAACAACGAAATTCATCGCTGTTACCCCTTTTCTATGTAGACACAATCTATTAATTATTCAAATATTCATCAGGATTTTTCTCTGTATCAATATTAAATTTTTCTTTTATTTCATCTGCTACTTCATAACCTGTTGTTGTTATTCTGAATATTTGTCTTTTATAACTCAGTGCTGTGATAAGTCCATAGTTTTCAAGTTCAATTACAGCATCTTCCCAACGTGACTCTTCTCTAGCAGTTGCCTCTTCGCCTACAAAATTCCAATTTCCACCGCAAACTGCTAAACCACTTATTGACTTCAATCTGGTAACTTGTCCATCAGAAGAGCTTGCAGCATAAACCAACAAAATCCCTGCATCCTTTGATATAGAGTTTTGTGATTGTCCAACGATTTCCTGCTCATCTTCAGCAGCTTCTTCAGGTGTTATTTTATCAATGTTTTCTACAAATTCATTTCTATGTCTTTCCCACTTTGTGGCTGAAACCGCTCTGAGGCTGAATTCTTCGATAAGATTATCCTTTAACTCATTTAAGCGATGATTTAATTCGTCCGCATTACTATCTAATTTTATTCCGATTTTGTTAGGATTAATTGCTCCTTTTATTTGCACAAAATCAAAATTTGGCAATAGAACGGTATCATATTTCTGCTTTAATACCCAAGCTGCCCCCATTTCATTTAAACAAGCAACACTTTGATAATAATTATTAGAAAGCATAAATATCACATGCAAATTAAACTCTTGGAATTGACTTGATAACCAATCATAAATATCTTCTCCCAAAGGAATGCCATATCCCGATATAGATGAACAAACTATTTCATCTTCAGAAAGACCTATATCTTCCAACAGGTTTACAAAAGTTTTTACATATTCACTATCTTTTGTTGCGTGACTAATAAACACTTTATTCTTTTTATCGTCAGAATCGCGTTCTTCATAAGATTCATTTTTCTCTAATTCCATTTGCAACTTACTCCTTAATAACTTTAAATCCGCAATATAATCAACATCCGTTCCTGCTGAAAAGGTTCTGCCATCAGGCGTTGAGCCTATCATGCACGGGCTATAATTTGACAAGCCACTTCGTATCCCCTCAATTTCTTTTTGAAATACTGATACAATTTCATTTTCAAGTTTCTCAGCTTGCTCAATATCATTCTTTTCTATAATATCATCGCACTGCTTTATATATCTTTTTAATGTAACAACTGAAGCCATTTAAATCCTCCGACTTATTATAAAAGTACTATTGGTCTATGGTATTATAGCATATAATCGAGAAAAATTAAATACCTTGTATAATTTTATAGAAGTGTGTATGTGAATATTTAAATGGAATAGCACCAAATAGTTTGATAGCACTATCTGAAAGCAATTATACTATACTTTTAGTATTCTTCATTTTTAAAGTTTTGATATTTCTGCTGTTTTAACAACTTGCTTGTTATTACAAGCTGTTAACACTAGGACAGAAACAATAAGTTTTAATTATTAATCCACACATTCGACTAACCTCCTGTTATAAGGTAGAATAAAGCTACCAAATAACAGGAGGTTGTTTTTATGTCAAACAAAAATCAAATTACTTATCGTCGTGTTGGTGATTATAATATCCCGAATCTTATGCTATCACCCGAAGAAGTTAATGTTAGGCTCGGTAAATGGGGAGTTATGCACAAGGATTATCTTATTAAAAACAAGAAAATCTTATTTTTCTCTTTGCTTACCGAAGGCAAACTGTGGCAATACCTTACCGATATTGATACTCAAGCACAACAGTTGTTTAATACACTTGTTGAGCAGATGAAAGTTGTCGAAGGCGTAAATGAACAACTTAAAGAAGAAAATCAGTTGGAGTGGGTGCGTTTGATAAATAATATCGAATCAAGGGCTAAAGAGATTGTTTGTAAAGAACTGATTTATGCATAAGTTTTATAGGGGAGTTTTAATAAATGAGCGTCATATATAGTATAACAATGGAAAATGAATTTTCGAAAGATTTTTTTAATTATTTAGTTGAGCATTACGATTGTAAAATCGATAAAATCCAACATAACTTTGATGGCGAAGCATTAAAAATAGACATAACTGTCTTCAATCTAAAACAAAACACGAATTGAGTACGCTATCGGTTTCTCGTATCGTCTAATTATTACAAAAAGGTGTATACTTTGTCGGGTATACACCTTTTTTGTAATTATCTTTAGTCATTAAACTAGTTCCGTAAAAACGCGGACATAATAAATCATCGCACTTAGTTTTTTCAAAATGTCAGAGTTTCACTCAAAAACTTGCCTATGAGCCCGATGTTAGATATAAAAATCATCTCCGTTTTCAATTTCGTCTATAATTTTATTCGCTGTTTCTATGTCAATATCAGAATTTGAACTTTGTTGATTACAGATCAACTTTTTTATGTTTGATACGATACTTTGCTTCAACTTTTTATTTGAATCATACAATTCACCTTTGGTTGCAAATTCGTAATTTGTATCGGAAATGTTTAGAGAATATGTATAATCTTGGTCAAAAAACTTAATATCGTTATCAATCAACACTTTAAAAAATGTATTTTTTTTAGCATATTCAAATGGTTTGTTAGGTAGATTGAGCCACTTGTTTTTAGTAGCTTCATATGCCAAAAGCCAATGTGAGCTCCACATAAGAGTATTGGTATTACCTTTATCATCGATATCTGCTATGGCTAAATCATTGTGTAATTTTTCTATTCGAGATTTGATTTTATGTTCTTTTCTTCTGCCAAATTTATCTATAATTGACAATAAAATAATAATTGCAAGTTCGTTTGACGTTTCAAAAATTTTAAAAATATATTCTTGCGAAATGGTAAGTTCAAACACCTTAACAAACCATATTGCCCATATAAGTTCTTGTTCTCTATTAAGCAATATTGACTCATCAATCACATTATAAATAGCTCTCTTCAAAGTGGAAGTCTTCAAACTCGCTTTATTTTTGAGTAAAATTTTAATTATTAAATTGGATAAAGAAGGAAAACGGACCCATAGATTTATTAATCGTGATTGCATTGCAGGCCAATCTTTTTTGTCAAATTTACATTGATATAAGATTTTTAAACCATATTTAAATATGGTTATATCTTTATATTGCATATACTCCACAATAAGTTTAGATAAGAAAACATCCGGGGATAAGTGTATGTATTGTTTGATTTTTCCTACCCAAGGCTTACCATATATAAATGGGCTTTCGTTTATTTGAATTTTATTTTCATTGAAGTTTAATTCATATTGTGCTAATTTTTTTCTAACAAACGCAATGATCTGTTGAGTTTTTGCATTATCGGTAGTGTATATATAATAATCATCTACAAATCTACAACATTGGATATCGGGAAACTCATCCTTAATTTGTTTATCTATTGTGCAAAGAAGGAGTTCTGAAATTATTCTCGATGCTGCATTTCCAACAAGTATACCATTAGTTTGATCATAATTAAGCGAACGCATAGAACTATCCAGTTTGTTTCCTAACAACGAATTATCTTTGCGATGAGTTTTTGAAAAAGCAACGCCGTGGATAGCCCAAGGAATACTATGTGTATAAATGTTATCGAAAAACGAGTTTATATCTAATCTTATTTCATATTTGTTGTATTGAAAACATTCTTCTATCGCTTTTTTGCTATCATAAATACAAGTTGAGCGTTTAGCGTATGGTTGTCCTTTTTTTGGCAAACCTTCTATAGGCGCAGTTAAAGAATAATCACTTGAAAGAAAAATTTGTTTTAATTCATTTTCATTATCAACAATCAGTTTAATTGTCTTACAATAATGATATGGATTAGGAATTGCAAATTTCCTTCTTGATGATTCAGACTTATAGCCGCTAAATACTAACGGTATAGAATAGTTACGACTTAAAGACGGTAAAGCGTTAAATGCAACATTATATTTATTCGCCAAATCAATTGTATTAAAACAAGGTGGTAACTCACTGGGAAAGTATTCATTCAATAATAAGTCTTTTTCATTAAACATAACATAATCCTCCTATGAATCACATCCGCATTTTCCGTAATGATTGTACCATAAAACACATAACAGTTCAATATCGATAATTCATACTATAAAGCCAATTATAATACTCTGCGAAAAATGGTAGTAGATGAAATTTTGACTATGGTTATGCTACACTTATTAAAAATCTGTATATAATGTAGTCTTAAATTTAGCTCTTTAGTATCCACACATTCTAATAACTCAGGTTATAAGGTAACTTTATTTTACTTTATAACCTGAGGTTTTTACTACGCCAAAGAGATTGACAGAATTTTACTTTAATTCGTGTCCGGAAATAAAAATGTTCTTAAAAGCATAAAGCCGTAATCCTTTCTACTGTCTTTGATATAATTCGAAGATCAATTCGTCAATATTTTTCTCTAACTCATCAGTATTAGCAGATATATCTTCTTTCTTTAAATCTAAAATTGTTTCTACAATTTTAGATATATTCTTTTGCTCTTCTATGGGGACCTTGGGTATCGGAAGTTCTTTTAACTGAAATCCTTTAATTTTAGGGAAAAGAGCCTTGTTGTCCGAACACTTAGCTTTCCAATAGTTTTTAATGAAAGAAGAATTTAGGCAAGCTAACAAAAATTTCAGTTCGTAAGTATCATCCTTTGGATAAATACTATATAAAGTATTTGAACCCAAAATTTCTTTTTCACATAAACCAACAACAGGAATTTGCCCAATTTGCCTTACAACAATTCTTTCTTTTGAATACACGCTCCAATCACCACCACTTTTAATTTTATCGGGTAAATAATTAAAATATATCTGTGGAATCGCATAAGTATAAGGATGAATATCTGCTCCATCGATAAATGGAAGATAATCATCGTTTAGCTTAATTTCTGATATAGATGATTTTCTATCATAAGCTTGTATTCCAAAATAGGTTTTGCAAATTTCACCAAGCGATACGCAATTTCCAATTGATATTGCTTCTGCTCTATTAATGTTAAATACCATGTCGGAATCAGAAACCCAATCTTTTTTATGTTTCACACAAATTTCTTCAAAAACAAAATTAGCACTTTGCATAACTATAATTTCGTTATCTTCCGCTTTTTCTTTTGACATTATAATTGTTGCAGTATCAACAGATGCTGCATCGAATACTTTATCGTGATTTATGATTTTTAGAACAAGACAATTATCTAAAATATACTTTCTCAACGGTTTAATATACTTGTTCGTAAGATATGTATTTGGTGTAATATAACTTAAAACTCCACTTGGTTTTAACAACTCAACACCTAATTCGAAGAATAAGTGAAACAAATCAATCTTGTAGCTTGCAACACAATATTTATCCTTGTAAAAGTTTAACAAATATTCACTTGTATTAGAAGGTTGGCATAGTCTATATGGCGGATTACCAATTACAATATCAAAGCCGCCATTATCCCTGAAAACTCGTGCAAAGTCCAGTTCCCACAGAACAAACGGTTTTGATGCCAAGCTGCAAGAGGTTTTATAAGCTTCTTGTATTTCAGCGGAACAATGTTTCATTTGATTTTTTATGATAAGATTCTTATATGATTGAATATATTCCTTCAAACGAATTTTATTGTTTGGATCATCACACAAAAACAATTTATCTTGTGCCTGCAATAATTTTTGCAATACAGCTTCAAATTCAGATTGCCCCATAGCAATTTGAGAATTTATCTTTGTTGTGTGTAATATATCACTTTCATTCACAAGCTTTATGCCCATAAATTCATCTACTAGACTGTTTCCGCAAATAATATTGCATTCAAGATTCGGCAAAGGAAGAGGATCACGATGTCCGTCCAATTCATTTGTCGCATCAGGTGTTATTTCATCATCAATAACAAGCGACAACCATAAACGAAGTTGTGCGATATCAACTGCCGAAGGCTCAATATCCACGGCAAAAAGTGAATTTTTTATTGTATTTAATTTAAGTCTGTATGGTGAACGATCATTTTTGTAAAGATAAAACTTGTTCTGTGACTTCATTCCGATAGATATATAAGCCGTAATGTTTTGACGCGCTCTTACAATTTCATTCATCATACCGAGTGGGAATGCACCCGATCCGACAGCAGGGTCGGCAACACGCACAGTAGCAAGAGCATTGTCAATATCATTTAGTCTGTTAACAACAATTTCGCCATTTTCATTCACTTTGAAAATTTCAGGCGAAATAAACATGCCTCCATTACCCTCACGCTTTGATTTAACAGTATCTTCATCTTTCATAAAATCGCCGTAAAGAATAAAGTCACGAAGTGCTTCTTCCGAAATTGCTGTTTTTCTTACAAGATAGTTAATTAAGCTTTCTTGACACATATAATGAACAATTTCACGAGGGGTATAGAAAGCACCTTTTGATTTTCTGTCTTTGACTTCAAGTAAATTTTCAAATATTTTACCGAGCATTTCAGGATCAATTGCAACCTCGCGTTCCATAGGTTCATCTTCACACATTGTAAAGTTATATCTGTCAAAAATATCAAGTATACCGTTTGCGTTTCTATCATTGGCATCTTTTTTATTTGAAAAAATCTCATCGGGAATATCAAAATTGTTCGATTTCCAATCATAACCGTCAAGAGGTTCAAACAAACCACCGGAAAGGAACGGAACACGACAATGAAGTGCAGAACAATATCCCATTGCTCCGCGATTTCTGTTCAAAGCATCATAAAACAACGGTTCAAGGTAGTTTTCAAAAAAATGACCCTTGTGAGTTTTTGAAAATTCGAAAATTGTACGCAAAAACTTTTTGGAACCGTCACCCCAAGTTTTCTTTCTCGGCATATAATTCGCTATTACTTCTTCGGCTTCATCTGAAATTAAGTCTAATGCTTTGGAGTTGAGTCTGTATGTACCATCGGATTGCTGAGTATAGAGTTTCGGCAAATGCTCTTTAATGATGCGCCCTTGAGCACCTGAAACATAATAAAGGTTTTTATATTCCTTTTCTGTAAGAACAGAGGTCCAAACGCCTACACCAAGCCAACCTTTTTTCTGTAAGAAATAAAGGAAAACAATTTGTCCCATCAACTTTTTTGCGTACTGCTCGGAAGTAAAGCCACATTTTTTTGATTCTTCAACAAAATCATCATTACTTTCCAAAAACTCCTGAAGTTGATAAAACTTCTCGCAATAAAGGTCAAAAAATTCTTTTGTAACTTTTTCAACGCTGAATGCTTCCTCAAGTTCATCAAGTGAGGGAGTAGAGTTCTTATCGACAACAAATTGACGGAAACGATCAATGGCTGTATGTGATGGCTCATCTTTTCCAACTAAGAAAGAATACCTTTTTGCAGGTGTAATATTTTCCGTGGTTTTCAGTTTCCCATGCTCGATTTTCATTTCGTAATCAAGGCGAACAAAAGAAAGACGCCACTTTGATTCACCTTCTGTATAGAACGCGATAATGGCAGCATCACAGTTGCCGCTTTCAATTAGTTTTTTCGCATAACTGCGTTGGGTACTTCGAGAACTTTCAACATAGTTTCCTTTTTTCAACTGAACAGAAAAAACAGCAATTCTTTTCCCCTCCGGTGTTGTATAATTACCAACATGCACTCTACCGACAATATGAGTTGAAAAATTAGAAAATTCTTGTCTGAAATTATTAGGTGCAACAAGTTTTATTGTTCCGAATATTTCTTGCATTAACTCAACATAATTAGCAATGGAATATTCGGATGTTAGAATGTTTTCGATTTTATTTACAACAGTACTCATATTTTACCTCCACGAAGATAGCAGGACAAAACAATCTCTTTCTTACCTTCAATAATAGAATTTTTTTCTTGTTTTTCCGTAAGATATATATCAGGAACTATTCGAACTATGTCATAATAAAGAGACACAATATCTGACACAAATTTTGTAGCCTTAACAACATCTTTTGAAACCTTTGCCGGGATTTCTCCGTTTTCCCATCTTTGAATTAAGGCTTTCATAATTTTCTCTTGGTCATCGGTCAGTTGGTCAGTTGCAATAATTCCTTTTAGGGTTTTAATCACTTTTGCATCGTTGCCGGCAACCATAGGTTTTTCGATAGCGATTTCTTCATCTTTAACAAGCATATTGTCAAAAGCAACACTATTTTCTTTAAGATGATCATAATACTTACTATCTATACTTGCTTTAGGTATTGAAACATCAGCCTCAATCAATTTTATTGCATCCATAAAAGACAACTGAACTGTGCCGTTGTCATTAGTTTTGAAAAAAGATTTTAATGCTCCTTTGCGGATAAAAGTTACGGTTGAATCAATTTCACTGTTCTCATCTGTTTTTGCCGATTTTGCTTTCTGTGGCAATCGCTTTATTTGTGAAAACAATTTTGGATCATTGTCTCTGATTTGTCTGATAATTGATAAATAAGCAAGTTCAGGATTTGTGCTTTCCTCATCTTCACCGTCAATATCCTTATTCAAATCACTAAATAACTTCTGAGGCGATACTTCTTCATCATCAGATAAATATTTGAAATCTTCACCGAGGGTATCGTGAAAAGACTGAAGTTTTTCAAGAATTCGATCCTCTAAAGGCATATGTTTTGCACTTTGTGCTGTCGGGAAGAAGTTAAACACAAAAATTCTGTCAAATTCTGTGCCAACACGGTTTATACGTCCCACACGCTGCATAATACGGGTTGGATTCCAAGGTAAATCATAATTAACAAGAACATTTGCTCTGTGGAGATTGATACCTTCGGCAAGAACATCTGTTGTAATTAACAAATCATATTTATTGTTGTTTTTTGATTTGTTTTTTGGATTAAAACTATCTTCAATTTCAATTTTTAGATTTTGTGAGCTTTGACCGCTGAAACACACAATTCGATCACCGTATATACCACAAAGGTTATTATAAAGATATTCTGCTGTTTCGGTTGATTCGGTAAATACAATGATTTTATTGTCCTTCATGTGCGGGTTATGTTTAAGTTCAAACCTAAACTTATCTAATTTCGGATCGACTTTAATCATTCCCCATAGATCACGAAGATATTTAAGTTCTGCAAGATCGCTCTCTAAGTCTTTTAACAATTGTGGTCTAAAATCTGATGTTTCAAATGCCATCACATCTTCCTGTTCAATATGATAAAGAAGTTTCTTGGTATTTCCATCATCAAGCAAGTCATAGACATTTACTTTTTTGCTAATATAAACCTTGCCGGATTTGACCAATTCAATAAACTTTGCATACGATTCAATGAATCTGCCAAGCGTCTTGGAGAAAGCATAGAAACTACTTTCCAAACGTTTGATTAAGATGCCTTTCATAAATCCCCCCATATTGCGCTGGCCGGTTAACTGCTTAGCATATTTTGCCCGGTCTTTAAGATAGAGCAATGGTGTATAACGAGAATATTTGAAATTCTTAATCGTTGCTATCGTTTCTGTAAATGCTTCATCTGTTTTTTCATCAAATTCATACACAATTTTTTCGGGACTGCCGGCAGACGGAAAATGTAAGCCCTGTTTTTCAAGGTCATCAGCATAATACTCCCGAACCTCTCCACGAGTTCTGCGAATCATAACTTCACGGATTAGCCTATCTCTGATAATTTCAGAATTCTCTCTCATCTGTGCACGATATTCAACTGAACCTTTTTCCTTTTTAGCAAGCTTAGAATTAAGTCCTCTGAAAAAACCTTCAATATTCTTAATACCGTTGATAGTTCCACTTTGCTTTGATTGGAAAAGATAAATTTGATTTTCGATATCACTTGTATAATTGTTAATAGGGGTTGCAGATATCAAAACAACTTTTTTACCACGACAAATTTGATGTAACTGTGTAAAACTGTCTGTATCGCTATTTCTGAATCTGTGAGCTTCGTCAATAAATATGTAGCTATACTTATCCGTGCCTTTTTCAATAATTCTGTCAAGCTTACCTAAAGACAAAACATCACATCGTGCTACATCAAATTCTTGAAGAACACTTCTCCAATAATCCACAAGTACAGGTGGGCATATAAACAACTTGTATGTATCTCGCTTAAAAGAATTAGCAAGCATTGCACAAATATATGTTTTACCTAAGCCGACAACATCAGAAATAAACACTCCGTTATACGCATCTAATTTTTTGCGAGCCTGAGTAACAGCGTCAATCTGATATTGCAATCTCATATAGCCGTCGGGCAAAAGAGTTTCAAAATTTTCTTTATCGGCATTGATTTCTTCCTTAAAGAATTCATATAATGTTTTAAGATAAAGCTGATATGGTGTTATATCATCTTTCATCCAAGTCTTTTCTTCAACTGCTTCAATATATGTGTCTTTAATATCAATACCTTTTGCCCACAAATCTTCAAATCTGCTAAGTGCAAACTGCACATCGGCTGAGTCTTTAAGTTCGACATTGAATTCAAGGTTATTAACAAGTCCGGCTTCGGAAAAGTTACTTGAACCCGTAATTACACTACCATACATATCAGGCACTTTAACCGGATCTTTTCTCATAATGTAAACTTTTGCATGCACCGGTGCCTCAGTGTACATACGCATCTCTAATTTACCGAATTTCAGCCAATCTATAAAAACGCGAACCCCTTTTTCAATGTCTGCCGTGGAATCGACCTGTTCAAATTCAGTTTTTACTTCATCGCATATAATCTCTTTACCCTCATTTGAGGAAAGAGCAGTCATTTTATATTCGTCATTTGCCCGATCTATAATTTTCACGGTAAACCTGTCAACATTAAGCCCGACAAGAACTCTGATTTTTTCAACGCTTTCCAATGCTTCATAAAGTTTAAAAAAACCACTTGAACGAAAATATCCAACAAGAACATCGAAAAATTGAGTGTTACTTTTAAGAATATTAGAGAAACGAGTGTATAAATCTCTATCGGGTTCATTAGTAAAGAATTTTAAGTCATTTTGAATCATTTTTTTCTTCCTTTACTTTCAAATTTAAAAACGACACAACATAATCCGTATTATGTTGTAATATGTGCTACGAAAGACAAAAAAGCACCCTCAAAAAAATGAGAGTACTTATCTTAGAGCATAACAAACTAAGCCTTTTTTGACTTTTTATAGAAAAGGCTTTTTTTGTGCTATTTATAAATCAAAAAACAATTTTACAAATCATACTTTTCGTTTTTTGATACCTTGTAAATCTACCGATATTATGATAATATATAGTAGAATAATTGGCGTTTCGCTAATTTCTATGTACTTTATACAACATAATACGGATTATGTTATAAACATTGTTTTTCAGACAATCAGTCGCATGTTTTCCATACGCTGACGGTGTTCTGTGCCGGTGGAAATGATATAAATTCTTGTTGTATTGATGCTACTGTGACCGAGAATGTCTGCAAGTTTTGCAATATCTTTTTCAATGCTGTAAAAGGTACGAGCAAAAAGGTGCCATAAATTGTGTGGAAACACTTTTTTAGGATTTACATTAGCCTGCTCGCAAAGTTTTTTCATTTCTCGCCAAATATTGGTGCGATTTATCGGCTTGCCTGTTCTTGTTACAAAAATCGAACCACTTTTAATATTCTGCTTTTGTGCGAACGAAAGCAGTTTTTTCTTTACCTCTTTTACGATAAAAACCGACCGTGTTTTACTTTTTAGCGATACAGTTGCCTCTCCGTTACGAACTGCCTCAACGGTTATGAATTGCAACTCACTGACCCTTATTCCCGTGGCACAAATTGTTTGCAAAATTAAATTTAACCGTTCATTGCCACTTCGTTTTGCAGTACTCACAAGTCGCATATATTCGGCTTTTGTCAATTCCTTTTCTTCGGAACAGTACACTTGCCGTTGCAGTTTAATGGATTTTACTTTCAATTCGTGCCAACCGAGAAATGAAAACAAGCAGTTGATTGATGCCAACATTGAATTGATGCTCCGAATCGAATAATTATCTTTAAGTTGTTCTTTGTACTCAATAACCGTTTCTTTGGTTATTTCATTACCATCTGAAAACTCAAAAAACGTCTTAACATCACGGATATATTTTTCTACCGTGTTTTCGCTTTTTTCCTCATTTTGAAGATAGATTTTGAATTTTGTTATGATTTCCTGTGTTAAAATTCGTCCTTTCATTGTATTTACCTCCGAGTGTTTTTAATATTTTACCCGAAAAGTACGATATAAAATTGTTATCATGATTTTAAGTAAATACAAAGACATAGTCGAATGTATGGATTTACGATATAAAAAACGCCCTGTCGAGATTGCAGATTTGCTGCTTTCCAAACAGGGTGTTTTATTTATATCGTTATTTAATTTTTTAGTTATTTGCTTCGATTAATCTCTTTATTTCCTTATCAAAATCAGAAGATATTATCTGAGTACGGTTGAAAATATCATACTCCGAAAAAGCGTGTTGTTCGGCAATTTTGTGAGATATTTTACCTTTGTCGGGCAAGATGTCATATTTTCTAAACTCAAGGAACTCGTTTACACTCTCGGCAAACTGTTCCATTGTAAAAGTATTTTCACGCTCTATAAGGTCTTCGATATAATCGAAATAACCGGTAACAGCGCGTTCTAACTGCCTTATTTGTTTTTCGTTAAGGTAGTTTTTAGCGACAACAACATCGGATTTAAGTATTCTGCCATCGGGAGCATTTTTCCAAGTTGCAAGTCCCATATTTTCTTTTGTATGATCGGCTGAATTATATACTATTTCTGCACCTGTCTGCCCTGTAATTGCATAATGAAACTTATTTTGTACCATTGCGTAGAAATCTTTTGTGGTAGGTGCTGTTTTGTCATAGTCAATGCTACATTCGGCATAAATATCCGTGATTTGTTGCCAAATTCGTCTTTCACTTGCACGGATTGAGCGTACTCTTTCAAGAAGTTCACGAAAATAATCTTTGCCGAAAGCAGTTTTTCCCTGTTTCAATCTCTCGTCATCCATAGCAAAACCTTTTGTTATGTATTCCTTTAAGACCGATGTTGCCCAGATTCTGAAATGAGTTGCACGAATGGAATCGACTCTGTAACCGACGGAAATAATAGCATCCAAATTATAATAATTTGTAATTGAGTTTTGCTCTTTGTTGGGAATCGCTCCGTGTTTAGTGGGTATTGCAATTTTTGCAACAACCACTCCTTCACTGAGTTCGCCACTTTCAAAAATATTTTTCAAATGTCTGCTGATTCCCGACTTGTCAATTCCAAACAGTTCAGCCATTGCTTTTTGAGTAAGCCATATAGTTTCGTTTTTTATAAGTGCGTTAACACTTACATTTTCATCGTCAACCTTGTAAAGCATAAATTCAAACTCATTGCTCATAAAAATAACCTCCTCGCATAAACGAGATTTGCTAAAATAATTATAACACTAAACGATTGCTGTTTCAACTAAATCAATTTGAAATATTAAATGTGTTAAACACCCCATTCACCCTATACCTACTCACATTATATCTGTTCTCCCTTTCAATA
>CAYPDZ010000043.1:0-12671 GCA_964409575.1 uncultured Muribaculaceae bacterium
TTGTTCCAAGTTTTATATTACCTTTTTCAACACTTTCAGCCAACGCGATAGGAATAGAGGCAGCTGACGTGTTGCCGTAATATTTAATATTAGTAACAACTTTGTCATCACTATAACCCAAACGCTCTTGAACTGCCTGAATAATTCTAATATTTGCCTGATGCGGTATTAAATAATCAATATCCTCAGCTTTCATGTCTGCATTTTTAATAAGCTCCTCAACATAATGAGGCAAAATTTTTGCAACAAACGTATACACTCCCCTACCGTTCATTTTAATAAACTGTTCTTCCTCATCACAAGGCTCTACAAGCGGACAATTCTGACCTTTCAAAGGAAGCGAAATTAAATGTCCGGAATTTCCGTCAGCTTTAATATCAATTGCAATAATATCATCAATTCCGTCATCAGATTGAGTTACAACCATTGCACCTGCACCATCACCGAACAAAATAGATGTTCCTCTGTCCGACCAGTCCAAAAGTCTTGAATTGTTATCAGTTGCAACAATCAAAATTGTTTTGTACATACCTGATGAAATGTAAGCTTTTGCAATGCTCATTCCGTAAATTAACCCTGAGCACGCAGCTGTAATATCAAAAGCCGGAACATGGTTTGGAATTTCAAGTCTTTGTTGAATTTGACAGGCAATCGCCGGATACAATTGAGGAGGTGCGGAAGAAGCTGCTATTATCAAATCAATATCTTCAACTTTCAAACCTGATTTTTCAATAGCGTTCTTTGCAGCTTTTTCGCCTAAATCAATAGCACCCTCGTTGCCTGAAACAACATGTCTTTCCTTAATCCCTGTGCGGGAATAAATCCATTCGTCCGATGTTTCGTACAATTTTGTCAAGTCGTCATTTGTAACAACCGTTTCTGGCAAACTATATCCTACACCCGCAATTTTCAGTGGGATTAATTTATCTGTCATTCTTTATTCCTCATAAAACTTAGCGATTTTTTCGTTAACACCTGTTTCTACAGCATGTTTAGCAACTCTGACGGCATTCTTGATAGCATAAGCTTTACTTCTGCCGTGAGAAATTACTGTAATACCTTTAACACCTAAAAGCAGTGCTCCGCCAAATTCTTCGTAATTGATTTTTGTGTAAATTCTTCTCATAAACGGTTTTGCAAGCAATCCGATAATTTTACCTGCCAAATCCGATTTAAACTCTTGTTTCAACATTCTGAACAACATTGAAGAAGTTCCTTCAGTAACTTTCAATGCCACATTGCCTACAAAACCGTCACAAACAACAACGTCACATACACTCAAGAAAATTTCTTTACCTTCAATGTTACCTACAAAATTAATCTTGTCTTGCTGTTCTTCCAAAAGCTTGTAAGTTGCTTGAGCAAGCTCGTTTCCTTTACCAGCTTCTTCACCGATATTTAAAACACCAACTCTCGGATGTTCAATACCCAAAACATTTTTAGAGAAAGTGGCACCCATAATAGCAAATTGGTAAAGCATTTCGGGAGTACAATTGCTGTTTGCACCACCATCAATAACAACAATAGGTTTTTTAATTGTAGGCAAAGTAACTGCAATAGCCGGTCTATCAATTCCCGGAATTCTGCCTAAGCCAAATAAACTTGAAGCCATAGCTGCACCGGTAGAACCTGCTGCAACGACGGCATCAGAACTTCCCTGAGCAACTGCATCAACTGCCAACACAATAGATGATTTTTTCTTTTTACGAATAGCTTGCCCCGGAGCTTCACCCATTTCAATAACTTCTGATGCATGAGTAATTTTTATATCAAGTTTTGACGTGTCAATTTTTACGCGTCTTCTTGCAGGTCCGCCTTTACCAAGGTCTGTCATAAAACCTTCATGTGTGATTTTATCAAGTTCTTGTTCAATACGGTCTTGTTTCCCAACCAATTCAATTGCTACACCGTATTCTTGAGCTGCCCATACCGCACCGGCAACAATTTCATGCGGTGCGTGGTCACCACCCATTGCATCTATAGCTATTCTTGTCATCTTTCCTCTCCCTATTAAAAGATACTATCAAGACCCTAGGACACTAAGGCTTATCGTTAAGTTACTAAATAAACTTAATTGCCTTAGTGCCTTAGCATCTTAATGCCTTTGACTATTCTTCAGTTTTTTCTTCAGTTTCAACAACTTCTTCAGCTTTTTCCACTGCTTGGTTGCTCGCGTTAGACGTGTCTTCAGCTGCCGCCTTCGCGTCAGCTTTCGCACTTTGCTCGCAATCCGCTTTTTTAGTTGATTTTTTTGCAGGTTTTTTAACTTCTGCAACTTCTTCAACTCTATCTTTCAAGCTAACCGGTTGACCTTTGTAAGTTCCACAAGCTGTGCAAACTGTGTGAGTTAATACTGTTTCACCGCAGTTAGGGCATTTAGTAGTTTCCGGTTTAGTTGCTTTCCAGTTACTTCTTCTGTGTCCTTGAGCGGAATGTCCTGTTCTTTTCTTAGGTACTGCCATTTTTCTTTTCCTTTATGTTTTTCTACTACTTATATTTCTACTTTTTATCGTTGATTTTGATGTTTTTGAAAACATCTAATCTCGGATCGGATAAATTTTCTTCTTTCAAAAATTTATCCCCATTACAATTTATACCACAAACTTGCTTATTTGGTAAATTTAATATTACAGATTGATACAATAAGTCATAAATGTCAATTTCATCTGCACCATCTAAATCAGTTACAAACTGTCCGTCCTTGAGTTCCGTTTCTTGCCCGTAATCGTCTAACAGTGCGTTTTTAGCGAACATTTCATCAATGTCAAAATCCAATTTATACTCAAAATTTTTCAAACATAAATCGCATTCAAGCATCAAAGTTCCCTTAACATTTCCTTTAACTTCGACAAAATCACCGAGCGATAAAATTGTTAAATCGGAAACAATCGGCGTAACGCAATTCAATCCGTCAATTTTTTCATCAAAATGAATTTTGAGGGATTTTGAAGCTGTATTTTCGAGTTCTTCTATAGAAATTTTCATGCTTATCCTACGAATTGTTCTTCCTGAATTGCGATTGATGCAACTTGATTTGAAATGAAGCAAACTCGTTTTAAAGGTCCTTGAGTTTCTTTTTCAATCAAAACCGCTGTTGGAGATTTAATTGCCTGTTTTAATTCCGCATAAAGTTCTTCGGGATTTTCAACATACAAAACCAACGGTGCTGTTGAACCTTTCAAAAAAACTAAAACAGATGTTCTTTTTTTGATATTTTGTGCATTAAATTGTTGTGCCATTTTATTCTCCTCCTGTGTATCAATTATAAAATAAACCAATACAACTTGTCAATTTTAACACAAAAAAGCAGAGCTTAAACCCTGCTTTTTTATTATTTTATTTAAAAATTAATGAACCAAAGAAAGTTTCATAGTTTTTTCAATAATTTCATTCAAACTTTCAGCTTTCAAAGATGCACCGCCGATTAAAGCACCGTCGATATCTGATTTAGACATTTGTTCTTCGATTGTTGAAGGTTTAACTGAACCGCCGTAAAGAATTCTAATAGAATCAGCAGCTTCACTTCCTGCAACTTCTGATACAACACTTCTAATCATAGCGATTACACGGTTTGCTTCGTCACTGTCACAAGTTTTGCCTGTTCCGATAGCCCAAATTGGTTCGTATGCGATTACAGATTTTGCAACATCAGCAGATGAAATACCTTCTAATGCTGCTCTGATTTGACCTGCAATCCAAGAATCTGTTTCGCCTGCTTCTCTTTGTTCAAGAGTTTCTCCACAGCAAATGATAGGGATTAAACCACCGGCAAGAATAGCTTTAGCTTTTTTGTTAATCATTTCGTCAGTTTCTGAGAAGTATTGACGTCTTTCAGAGTGACCGATAATAACGTAATCGCAGCCTGCATCTTTTAACATTTCGACGGAAATTTCGCCTGTAAAAGCACCTGAATTTTCCCAGTGGCAATTTTGACCTGCAATAGCGATTTTTGTACCACAGCATCCGCAATCACATCTAACAGGTTCAACAGCAGAAATAGATGTAAACACCGGAGCAATAACAATTGTCGGCAATTCTTTTGCTGAGTAATCTTTTACAAAATTTTTAACACCTTCAAAAACTTCTTTAGCTTGTGAACGGCATAAATTCATTTTCCAGTTTCCTGCAATAATAGGTTTTCTAGACATAATTTTCTCTCCTTTTCTGTACTAACACTTATATTATAAAAGGAAAATAATTTATTTCAATAAAAAAAGACCTCCGATTTGGAGGTCTTTTTTAGTTATTTCTTTTTAGCATCTTCTTTAAGTTTTTTTGCTGTTTCTTCGCTGTTTTTTATTGACTCTTGAATTGCTTTTTTACCTGCTTCCGGTGAATATTCGGGGTTCACATAATCAATTTTTGCATTTTTCTTTAATGACTCTGTCAAGTTGTCAAGCAATTCGATTTGTTTTTGATTTTCAAGGTAACCTTTGATATCAGGTTTTGCTTTTTCAAACGGAGTTGTAGTTGCAGCAGCTCTATCTGTAACCATGATAATATGGTAACCGTATTGTGTTCTGACGGGTTTGTCTGAAATTGTATTCGGTTTCATTGAAAATGCTGCTTTTGAAAATTCAGGTACCATTTCTTTATCGTTAAAGAAACCTAAATCACCGCCTTTAACGGCTGAAGTTGTGTCTTCTGAATTGTTTTTAGCAAGTTTTGCAAACTGCGTCGGATCTTTTTTTGCTTCTGCCAACAATTGGTTTGCTTTAGCTTCCTTTGCTTTAATTTCTTCGTTAACTTTAGCTTTTACGGCTGTATCGTCGAGATTTTTATTTTTCTCATCAGATTTAATGATTTCCGTAATTTCTTCGGGGTTAACCGAGATAAGAATATGTGAAGCTCTTACTCTTTCAGGGTGTTTAAATTTGTTTGTGTTTTCGTTGTAGAATTTTTTTGCTTCTGCATCAGTTACGTTTGACGAGCCCAATTCTTTAGCAAGTTTTTTCATCTTAACTTCTTCTTTCAAATCTTTTTTGAATTGAGAAGTTGTAATATCGTGTTCTTTCAACAAACTGCTAAGTTGGTCTTTTGAACCAAGTTTGTCAATGATTTCTTTTACTGCATCGTCAACATCTTTGTTTGTAACTTCGATACCGCGTTTTGCGATTTCATCATCAAGCAATGTTTTTACAATAAGTTCATTAATAACTCTCTCTTTAATCAAAAGATAAATAAAGCTGTTTTTGTCGCTCTTAACGTCAACTCCCAGCATCTTCATCATGCCGTTGTTAGCTTGTTTATTAAACATTTCGTCAAATTGACCTTGAGTAATTTTTTTGTCATTAACAGTGATGATAGTTTCGCCTGACTTTATTCCACATCCAGCGAACAATACTGCTGATAAAGCTAATGTAGTTAATAATTTTTTGCCCTTCATAATTTCTCCTTATTTTTTTGTATAATCGTTTTTGATTTTATTTATATAATAAAACAAATCTATCAAAATGTTAAATACTTCATTAAAATTCATGTAAGAATTGTTAAGCAAAAGTATAGAATTGCCATCAGTACAAGAGTTTGGGGCAATTGTAAATTTTATTCTTTTAAGAATTTCAGACGGCAAAGCGCGCTGTATAATTTGCCATTCAGCCTTGTTATAAGGTGTGTAAATCCTTATATTATCCTCTGTTTCACGAATTACGGAGATTTTTACATCAGTTGCCGCAAGTCTTATTTTAATAAGTTTTATTAAGTTTTCAACACTTTCGGGCGGTTTAGCAAAACGGTCTTTCCATTCTTCTGTAATATAATCGAGCTCAATATCAGATTTTACATCCGCCAAACGCTTATATTCAATCATTTTTTGCTCGGCAGAACCAACCCATTCATCAGGAATAAACGCTGTTACGTTAATATCAACGATTGTCGGATTGGTTTTGTCAACAATTTCGCCTTGAAGCTCTTGAACCGTTTCTTCCAATAATTGACAATACGTGTCAAAACCGACATTTACCATGTGTCCGTGTTGTTTGGTGCCTAAAATATTGCCGACTCCACGAATTTCAACATCGCGCATTGCGATTTGATAACCACTTCCGAGCGTTGTAAATTCCTTGATTGCCTTGAGGCGTTGAACGGCATCTGTCGTAATTTGTTTTGATTTTGTATACAAACAATAACAATATGCCTGTCTTTGCGAACGTCCGACACGCCCTCTGAGTTGATAAAGCTGTGCAAGTCCGAATTTGTCTGCATTATGGATAATCATTGTATTGGCATTTGGAATATCTATGCCGTTTTCAATAATTGTTGTGGCTAAAAGTACATCATACTCTTTATTTGCAAAGTCAATAATAACTTTTTCCAATGTTTTTTCATCCATTTGACCATGACCGATTGCAATGCGGGCATTTGGAACGAGTTTTTGCAACTGCATTCTAAATTCATCAATTGTTTCAACACGATTATACAGGTAAAAAACCTGTCCTTCGCGGTCAAGTTCATGGATAATCGCATTTTTAACCATATTTTCATTCCACTCGCCTACATAAGTCCTTATCGGAAGCCTGTTTTTAGGCGGAGTATTAATAATTGACATATCTTTAATCCCCGAAAGCGACATATAAAGCGTTCGTGGAATTGGTGTTGCAGACATTGTAATAATATCAATATTTTCACGCAAAGTTTTGAGTTTTTCTTTGTGGCGGACGCCAAAACGGTGCTCCTCATCAATTACGAGAAGTCCCAAATCCTTAAACACAATTCCCTCTTGCAAAAGTCTGTGCGTTCCAATAACGACATCACATTCGCCTGTTGCAAGATGTTTAATAGTTTCTTTTTGTTCCTTTTGTGACCGGAAGCGAGATAGAAGCTCAACATTAACGCCAAAAGGTTTAAACCTTTCCATAATTGTTTGGTAATGCTGAAACGCAAGAATAGTTGTCGGAACAACAACTGCTACTTGTTTTCCGGAGGTTACCGCCTTGAAAATTCCGCGCATTGCAACTTCTGTTTTGCCAAACCCGACATCTCCGCAAATCAGTCTGTCCATCGGTTGAGAACTTTCCATATCGGATTTAATATCATTAATCGCTTTCATCTGGTCGGGAGTTTCCGTAAATTCAAAAGCTTCTTCCATTTCAACCTGCCAAGTTGTATCCGGCAAAAATTCAATACCCTGTTGCATTTTGCGTTTTGCATAAAGACGTAAAAGGTCATAAGCGACTTGTTCAACTTCTTTTTTAACGCGGGTTTTTGTATTTTCCCAATCTTTTCCGCCCATTCTGGAAAGTTTCGGTTTCAATGCGCCCGAACCGCGATAACGCACAAGAAGGTTTATTTGTTCGGCGGGAATGTGAAGTCTGTCTTTGTTTGCATATTCAATTGTCAAGTAATCCTTTAATTGTCCATCGATTTCTTGCTGTGAAAGCCCTTTGTAAATCCCGACCCCGTGGATAGAATGTACAACGTATTCACCCTCTTTGATATCGTTGATGCTTTCAATATATTCGGGTTTTTCTTTGTAATATGAGCGCTTTGATGATGTAACTTCTTTTGTACGTTTGTTAAAAAGCTCTCTATCTGTCAAGACAATTGTTTTAAAATCCTCTAAAATTGTTCCTGCAGACGAGATGCTCTCATTATATTCAACTCCGAATATGTTGCGTTCGGACAAGATTTCTTTCACGCGCTCCGGATAATCCGTTGCGATGATGATTTTGTAATTACTATGAATTCCGTCATTGCGGACTTGATCCGCAATCGCAGAAATTTTACAGTTATGCGATTCCGTGTCAAGCATGGAATGACGATTAATTTGAAGATATTTTTCAATAAAACCTGCAATATCCTCAATATTTGCACCGAAATTTTGAATAGGTTGAGTATCAAATTCTACTAGATAAGCGTCATCCTGAGCAGTAGCGAAGGATCCTTTTAAAGCTTGAGATCCTTCGGCTAAAGCCTCTGGATGACCAAAAATTTCACTGTCCAAAAAATTATTCATTGCAATTTTCACAAACCCTGCACTTTTTTGGATAAAATCCTCAAATGGTATATGATTTCTGCCTTTGAGTTCAATATTTAAACCTAATTTAAGATTTTCTTGCAACTGTTCTTCAAAATTTTTATCAACGAATTCGTATTTTGAATAAAGTTCCGAAGTTTCGTCAAATACAAGAATATAGTCTTTGAAATAATCCAGAATGCTTACCATTTCAGGGTTAAAGTAATTTTGATAGATTTCAATGCCTTCAAAATAACCCTCATTTTCCACGTCATCCCGAACTTGTTTCGGGATCTCACAAGTTTTAAATTCTGAAACAAGTTCAGAATGACAATTAGGTAAAACAAACTTATACATCGGCATAACTTTTGCAGATTTAATTTTTTCGATAGATTTTTGAGTTTCGTTGTTGAAATATCTTATATCAACGATTTCATCACCCCAAAGCTCCACACGTACTGGGTGTTTGTCCAATGAATAAAAATCTATAATATCGCCTCTAATACTAAATTCACCGATATCAGACACCATCGTCGAGCGTTTGTAACCCAAATCGACAAATTTTTGTGCGATTTCTTTTGTATCGATTTCATCACCGATTTTTATGATAAAAGAATTTTCATCATAAAAGCTTTGCTTTGGAAATTTTTCAAGCAGTGTTTTGACAGGTGCAATCACAATATCGGATTTTTCAGTTAAAATCCTCACCTGTTCTGCGTAATCATAAAGATTTGGTGAAACAGCTTCGTACATCGAGATATTTTGAAAAGGAATTAATTCCACCTGCTCTCCAAACGCTTTTAATAAGTCATTTTGATATTTTAAAGCATTTTGTTCGGTCGAAGTGATAAAAAGAATTTTTTTATCCGTAATCTTTTTTATTTTGGTAATCAAAAGTAACCGTAAAAGTGTAGTCAAACCCGTTACGGCAAACGAAAACTTCCGTGTCAAGAAACTTTCAAACAAGGAATAATTTTCATTATTTTCGGGTGCGGTTATTTTAAACATAATTTAATTATATCATAGATTTATGTTATAATTTAAATTATGAAAAGAGCAGTTGTATTCGCGCATTATGACAAACAAAATTTAGTTGATGATTATGTGGTGTATTATCTCAAAGCCTTGAAAGAGATTGCACAAGAGATAGTTTTTGTATCTTGTTGTAATATTGAAAATCCCGAGGTTCTTGACGGAATTGTATCTCATATTATCGCAGAACCGCATAACGAATACGATTTTGGCTCATACAAACGTGGATTTTTATATCTTTTGCCACGATTGAACGAGTTTGACGAACTTGTTTTTGCAAACGACAGTTGTTTCGGTCCTTTTCATCCGTTAGGTGAAATTTTTAATGAAATGGATAAAAAAGATTGTGATTTTTGGGGAATGACAAGAAATAAGTTTGGGATAAACAAACATTTTAGAATAATTGAATACACCCAACCGCATGTTCAAAGTTATTTTCTTGTTTTTAAGAAAAATATTTTAACTTCGCAATTCTTTAAAGATTTTATCAGCAATATAAAACATGAAGAAATTAAATCAGATATTATAAACAAATACGAAATAGGGCTGACAGAATCTCTTGTTAAAGAGGGATTTAGTTATAAAGTTTATGTCAATGCATTTGAAAACGTTTCAAATATTGCGATTAACAAATGGCGTCATATTATTTTAGAACACAATATGCCGATAATGAAATGTTCGCTTCCGCGCTTGATTAACAAAAATTCCACAACAGTTGAGGGCTGGCAGAAAATAATAAAACAGGTTAGCGATTATCCCGTTGAGCTTATGGAAAATAATGTTAAAAGAATTCCCTATGTCAGAAAAGGCAGACACACGAGTCCAATTTGGTTAAAAAGATTTCTCTTTGACTGCCTTGCTCCTTGTCCTTTTATTGTCAGAAAAATTTCCTCGCTTATTATTGCAAAATGCTTACCGTTTCTAAGAGATTAAAAACTTTTTAACCTGTCTTGCATACCATAAAGGTAAAAGTCCTAAAATTTTGAGAATAATTTTGAAATCTTTGCTTTGTTTGAAAACAACTAAATATGATTTAATCTGTAAATCAAAAGGTGACTTGTATTTAGATTTTTTGATATAGCTTTCCGGATGTAATCTCCATTTGGTTAACTGTTTGTCTATATAATAAAACTTTCCCAAATATGCAAGCTGTATCCATAAATGCCAATCCAAAAGATAATCCAGTTTTGGTTCATAGTTAATTTTGGATAACATCTCACATTTTACCATAACAGATGAGAATGTAAAAATCTTATTACTAACAAAAAAATCGTAAAATAATTCACAAGGATATTTTTTATTACTCAGAATTTTTCTTGTTTTTTTAAGTCTTTTGGAAAAAACTTCTATTTGTTTTTCATCCCCAAAAAATTCGCAGTCATTGAAAATTAAGTTCACTTCGGGATATTTTTTAGTGATTTCGACTTTTTTCTCCAAATAATCAGGAGTAATCATATCATCACTTTCAAGAAAAACTATCCAATCGCCTTTTGCTTCTTCTATTCCTCGTTTTACAGTGCCTTTGAGTCCGAGGTTTTTTTCGTTGATAAAAAGCTTAATCCGTTCGTCATTGAACGATTTAATTACCTCAACTGAATTGTCTGTTGAACAGTCGTCGACAATAACCAGCTCCCAATCTGAATATGTTTGATTAAGAACAGATTGAATAGTTTCTGAGATATATTGTTCGTAATTGTAGCTCGCTGTGACAATTGAAATCATAAATCAATCATATAAAAAACTCACCCTGATTACAAGGTGAGTTTTTGGGGACTTATATACAAGTTTACACTAAAATAACCAATATACGTCACCCTGAACTTGTTTCAGGGTCTCATAGACAATAGATGCTGAAACGAGTTCAGCATGACTGGTTGGAACTATTTTAGTGTAAACTTGTATATAACAGTTTTTATGTTATTGTATAAATTTGTTATTTTTTCCCAAACAATCTTTCGTACATTCGCTGTTTTGCGTCATGTACAGCACCTTTTGTTTTGGCAACCATTTTATCAAATTTTGCCAAATAATCATGAGTCCATGCCGCAATAGATTTGTGTTTTAACTCAAGTGTTCCTATTGCAACTTTGGCTTCTTCTGAGTTATGTGCAATAGTTTTTTTATCACTAAAAACAGTATACATTAAACCTTCAGATTCTTTTTTCACAGGTTTAAATAAATCTTTAATATCATTCCACAATTTTTTGAAAGAAAAATCTTTCATATATCTGCCGATTTCTTTACGGTAAATAATACCTGTTACAACTGCTGCTGTTCCCACTGCCGCACCTGCAATTTTCAAACCTTTATGGTCTTTTTTGTATTCAAAATTTTCACCATTTTCAAGTTTATCAATATTTTTTAATGTTTGTTTTTGGAACTGGTCTTGTGACAAAGTTACGACTTTCCCTTGATTGTTAGTAACTTGAACTTTTCCCTTAGTTGTCATTTGAACTTCATTGCCACCTACCATAACTGCAGGTCCAATTGTCATGTTGTTTGCCATAAGTTTTACCTTTCAGATTTACACACTTGTTAATTGCGTAGTATACAACCATGAAATCACGTAAAGAAATTTTTGTGCTATTTGTTAAGCATAAAATTAACAAATATTTACAAAAAGGGTGTTTTTAAACACCCTTTTCACCCCTCCTCTTATTCGCTCGTTTATATTAACCAATTAAATTTTTACAAAACCTAATATGGCTACGTGCGTAGCACTGCTATGAACAACCTGAGTATCCACATTTCAGACAGATAAAGCATCCTTCTGCCATTTGAATTTCGTTACCGCATTCCGGACATTTTACTGTTTTAATTTCGCCTGTCGGATTGTATTCTTCCACAATGTCATCCTGAACTTGTTTGTCGTCTTGAGCGGAGTCAAGGTTTTCTTCTGATTTAGTTTCATCCGTTTTCTTTTTATCATCCAAGTTCATTGGCTGGAATTGACGTGAATTGTTTCTGTAAACAGTTATACCTTTCAAATCGTTCTCAAATGCCAATAGATAAGCTTCTTCAATATCCTTGCGTGTTGCATGTTCTTCAAAGTTTACTGTTTTCGAAACAGCATTGTCTGTGTGAAGTTGGAATGCAGCCTGCATTTTAACATGCCAATAAGGCGAAACATCGTGTGCTGTCACAAAAATATGTTTAACTTCATCTGATACACCGTCAACATGTGCGATAGAGCCTGTTTTAGCAATTTTTGACATCAATTCTTCTGAATAGAAACCGTGTTTTATAGCGTATTCTTTGAAAATCGGATTAACTTCAAACATTTCGGTTCCATCCATAATCAATCTTGAAAATACAAGACCGAATAAAGGTTCAACACCGCCTGAAGCTGAAGCTATCATTGAAATTGTACCTGTCGGCGCAATACAAGTTGTTGTAGCATTTCTGATACCGAATTTTTCGATTTTGTCATCCAAATCTTTCCATTGTTCATCAGAAATTTTACCGGCAGATTTTCCTTTGTATTTGTTATAAAGAAAATTTTGACCGTCATAAACGCTACCTTTAAAGTTGTTAAATTTGCCTCTTTCTTTAGAAAGTTCGATAGACTCACATTTTGATTCGTAATCAATAAATTCCATAACTTCTGAAGCTAATTGTGTACCTTCTTTTGAAGCATAAGAGATGCCCATTTTCATAAGCATATCAGCCCAACCCATTACACCAA
>CAYPDZ010000044.1:0-8204 GCA_964409575.1 uncultured Muribaculaceae bacterium
TTCGGTGCTTCACCGTCCTTGCTACCTGAATTTTTGGAAACATTCAACATTGATTTAAATAGAGCACCAAATTTGTTCTCACCCTCGTATGTTTCGCCTTCATAATCAGCTTTGTATACGTAATCAAAACCCCATGCACAGTATATATCCGCTCCGTTATCACCGCCTGTACGACAGACTTCGCGCATATCAGGATACACAGTTTCGTCATTAATCAATGCACTCACAACCTGTTCAGCTATATAGAATGTTTTCTTAACCATCATTTTATTTTTATTTGGTCTTGTTTTCATAATTGCAGGAGTAACAACCGCAACAAGAATACCTATTACAGTAAGTGCAATCATTAATTCCGTTAAAGTAAAGCCTTTTTTCATAAAAAATCCTTTCTTTTATATACTTATTATAACATATATGCCCAAATTTTTCAATATAAAAACTTAACCTTAAAGGTGAATGTGAATTTTGTAAATATTTGTTAACATAGTAGCAAAATAGTATATTTAGATGAGTTAATATATCATTCAATTTGATAGAATTATCACTGGATAAACTAGAGGGTAAAAGATGGTCGATAACAGATCAGCCGGATTTTTCGGAATCGGAGGCTCTTTCAATTTCAAAAGCGGAGATATTTCAGGAACAGCAGCCAAAACCCAAGATGACAAAATGGGACAAGGCAATGAGTATTTTGCGCAACAAAAGAGAGAGGAAGATGAAGAACAATCTGAAAGCGAAAAATACACGGACAGAAGTGCTCAACTTCGTGCAACACTGAATTCTCTTGCAATGATGAATGTCGCAAATGTTATCAATTCCAGAAAAAAAGCGTTTGAAGAACAAAAAAATCGCCAAAAAGCCCAACCCGATAGTGACAAAATAAGACAAGAGCTCGAAAAAGAATTTTATAACTTGGCTAAAGAGAGCGAAGAAGAATAAAAACTTCCGCATTTTTAAAAGGCACTAGGGCACTAAGATACTGAGGCACTAAGGTCGTTTCGTCATTGCGGACAAGCGTAGCGCGATCCGCAATCGCAGAGTCTTTAAAAGTCGTTAAGACGTTAGGACGATAAGACGGTGAGTTCTTTTCGGTTTGCTGCGCAAACGAAACTAGTCCCCACTTGTCACTTTGTGACATTTCCCTTTCACAAAACGATACTTAATCGTTTTGTGAAAGGGAGTGAAGCAATTTAAATTATTTTCCCAAATGAACTGAATTGCTTTGGTTCGCAAACTATTATCTCTCTTGTTATGATACGTTCTACTATCACAGGGTGAGAATATTGACATCTTACCGGACAAACTTAGTAATTCATTAAACAAATTGACCGCAATCAACTTTAATGTTTTAATTGAATTATGAATTACATATTTTATTTTTTAATCGTAATTTCAATAATTGCGGGTGCTTTGAACGGACGTCTTTCTGAGGTTGTAAATTCAATCCTCACAGGTGCGGAACTTTCCGTAAAGGTTGCGTTTTCATTAATCGGCATAATGGCATTTTGGCTCGGAATGATGAAAATTGCGGAAAAATGCGGTTTGATTACAATTATTGCTAAAATAATTAAGCCGATTACCAAACGATTATTCAATGAAATTCCGGAAGATAGTCCGGCAATCGGTGATATTGCGATGAGTTTTTCTGCTAACACGTTCGGATTGACAAATGCAGCAACTCCAATTGGCATAAAGGCAATGGAAGAATTGCAAAAACATAATGATGATAAATCTTTGGCATCTAATGCTATGTGTATGTTTCTTGCCATGAATACTGCCGGTTTTCAGCTTATTCCCGCAACCGTAATCGCTGTTTTAATCGGAATAGGTTACAAAAATCCGACAGAAATAATTGCTCCAACACTTCTTGTGACTTCAATTACTTTTGTAAGCGCAATTATTTTAGCAAAAATTTTTCAATATACGTGGAGGGATAAATAATGTTTCAATCTGCAATGAACATCATATCTCTCTGGGCACTTCCTGCAATACTTTTGTTGATTTTAACAATGGGATTATTTAAAAAAGTTCCTTTGTACGAAACTTTTACCGATGGTGCAAAAGACGGGTTTAAGGTTGCCGTAAATATTATCCCGTATCTTGTCGCAATAATCGTTGCTATCTCAATGTTTAGGGCATCGGGAATAATAGAAATGATTGGCACTGCATTACAGCCGTTGCTTGCACATTTTAATGTACCTGCCGATACAATTCCCATAATATTTGTACGCTCGCTTTCAGGCTCTGCGGCACTGGGTGTTTTTTCCGATATTGCAAATAATCTTGGTCCTGACGATTATGCAACAAAACTTTCTGCGGTTATGGTTGGCTCCAGTGAAACAACATTTTATGTGCTTGCAGTATATTTTGGTGCAGTAGGTATTTCAAAATTACGTTATGCTTTGATTGTCGGATTATTGGCTGATTTTATAGGGATTGTTGCAGCAATTTCGGTTTGTAATATGATGTTTTTGCATTAACCCAGCTTTGTGTGTAGTTGTATTCATTGTTGTGCACAACGGTTTTTACCAAAACCGCATAACTTATATCGATAAAATTAATTTTATCAATTCGTTCAACAACAAAATCTCTTATTCCGCAATTGTGACAAAAATGCTGCTCCGGAACGATTTCTCCGTTTTTTATCATTCCGCGCAATTTTACTCCGCAGCATGCACAACGCACAAGATACCATTGATTTTCAATGAGTTCTCCACAGTCAGGACAATACGCAAAATCCACATCTGCTCTGACTTTTGAATGAGTACAAGTTTTATTTTTTCTAAACAACTCCATAAGTATCATATTATCTATTTAATTAAAAATATTATAAAGTCAAACTATAGACCTATGGCCAATTGTAAAAATTTTGTATGTTAAGTTAAATAATAGCATAAATCTTTTTCATACTTCCAGCTATTCTTAATTCCAACGGAGCTTTAGGGCTCCTTTTTTTTTAATTTTTTTATTGTACAATGTTGTTGTAAATAGTATTACTCAATATAAGGAAGAGAAATATGGAAAAACTTTCACCATTACAAATCGAAAGATTAAAGTATCAGCCGAAACTTCCTTCAAGTCTTTCAAATGGCATCAATTGCCTCGAAATGTCAGAAGGCTCGGCTACTCAATCAGTTAGAGATCAAGAACAAATTCAAGAATTATTCAAAAACACATACGGTAAACCCGTTGTAACTTTCAAAAGCACAGCTTCTTCTCATTCATCAGAAGTTAGAAATGTCGGTGTAATCCTTTCAGGCGGACAAGCTCCAGGCGGTCACAACGTTATCGCAGGTTTATACGATGCTTTGAAAAGTGCAAATTCTTCAAACAAACTTTACGGTTTTTTAGGCGGTCCATCAGGCATTATTGAAGGTAAATACGTTGAATTTACAGACGAATTTATGGACGCTTACAGAAATACCGGCGGTTTTGATATCATCGGTTCAGGCAGAACTAAACTTGAAACAGAAGAACAATTCAAATCATCTTTAGAAGTTTGTAAAAAATTAAATATTTCAGCAGTTGTAATCATCGGTGGTGACGATTCAAACACTAATGCAGCACTTTTGGCTGAATGGTTTGTAAAAAATAACACAGGAATTCAGGTTATCGGATGTCCAAAAACTATCGATGGTGACTTGAAAAATGATCAAATCGAAATTTCGTTCGGTTTTGATACAGCGACAAAAACTTATGCAGAACTTATCGGAAATATTCAGCGTGATGCAAATTCTGCTAAAAAATATTGGCACTTTATAAAAATTATGGGACGTTCAGCTTCTCACGTTGCATTGGAAGCTTCATTACAGACCCAACCAAACATCACTTTGATTTCAGAAGAAGTTGAAGAAAAGGAAATGTCTTTAGATAGTATTATCAGCTACATGACAGATATTATCGTAAAACGTTCTGAAATGGGTAAAAACTTTGGTATAGCAATAGTTCCGGAAGGTTTAATCGAATTTATTCCTGAAATGAAATCAATGATTTCTAACCTTAACGATGTTATGGCTAAAATGGAAAAAGAAGGTGTTGCAGTAAGTTTTGAAGCTGTTGAAAGCAGACTTGAAGCATCAAATGCTAAAGTTTACAGCTCACTTCCAACGTTGATTAAATCTCAATTACTTGCAGATCGTGACCCGCACGGAAATGTTCAAGTTTCAAAAATCGAAACTGAAAAATTGTTAATTGAAATGATTTCTGCAAGATTAAGTGAATTGAAAGCTCAAGGTAAATATTCAGGCAAATTCAATGCACAATCACACTTCTTTGGTTATGAAGGCAGATGCGCATTCCCATCAAACTTTGATGCTGATTATTGTTACTCATTGGGTTACAATGCATTTGCACTAATCAATTTTGGTTTAACAGGTTACTTGTCATCAGTAAGAAACCTTACTTGTTCTGCTGACCAATGGATTGCAGGCGGTATTCCTCTTACAATGATGATGAATATGGAAAAACGTCACGGTGAAATGAAACCGGTTATCCAAAAAGCATTGGTAAAACTTGATGGACCTGTATTCAAACAACTTGAACAAAACAGAGAAGACTGGGCAATGAATGATAAATATTTGTTCCCCGGAGCAATCCAATATTTTGGACCATCTTGTGTATGCGACGTAACAACTTGCACACTTCAACTCGAAAGAGCAAAACAACTCGCAAGTGTTTAATCAAAGTCAAAAATCTAAAAAGGCTGTGCTTAGCACAGCCTTTTTTTGTTCGCAATGACGTAACTAGTTTGACTTCTTGTCCTCAGTTACAATTGCTCAAATTGTCGAGGTTATTCGTAATGGACAAGTTATTTATACAGGTAAAGTTTATAAATAATTCATTAAATTTTATATGTTGATACAGCTTTTTTATTGTATAATTTTCTTATATTAAAATTATAGAGGAAAAATTATGCTTAGCGGAAATGAAATTAGAAAATTATACTTAGATTACTTTAAAAATAAACATCAACATACAATGGTAGAAAGTTCAAGTCTTGTACCTGATAATCCGACGGTACTTTTGACAACTGCGGGTATGTTACAGTTTTTGCCGATATTTTTGGGGATTGTAAAATCTCCGTATGATCCTGCTCGTGCAACTTCTTGTCAAAAATGCGCAAGAGCCGGCGGAAAAGACAGTGATATTGAAAACGTTGGAAGAACTCCACGCCATCATACTTTTTTTGAAATGCTCGGAAACTTTTCATTTGGCGACTACTATAAAAAAGAAATTATTCCTTGGGCATGGGAATTCGTTACAGAAGTTTTGAAACTCGACAAAGATAGACTTTGGATTACGATTTTTGAAACCGATGATGAAGCTTTTGATATCTGGAGAAGTGTCGGTGTTCCGGCAGAACGCATCAAACGTAAAGGCAAAAAAGACAATTTCTGGGGTCCTCCGGGGGCTTCAGGTTCTTGCGGACCTTGTTCTGAAATCCATTACGATTTAGGTGAGGATTTAAAATGTTCACCGGATTGCGGAATTGATACCTGCGAATGTGACAGATGGGTTGAAATTTGGAACCTTGTGTTTACTGAACTTTATCAGGATGAAGAAGGCAACCAATCACCTTTGGAAAGCAAAAATGTTGATACAGGCATGGGTTTGGAACGTATTACAATGGTTTGTCAAGGCGTTCGCTCAACTTTTGAAACAGACCTTTTGAAACCGATTATGGATAAAGTTTGTGAGATGAGCGGTGTGGCTTATTCTAAAGCACCCACCCCGAAATCACAGATTTCGACCCTCCCCTCAAGGGAGGGTAGTGAAAAAACTGATATTTCACTACGTATTATCACAGACCACGCGAGATGTGTAACTTTCTTGATTTCTGACGGTGTAATCCCCGGAAATGAGGGCAGAAGTTACGTTTTAAGAATGATTTTGCGCCGTGCATTGCGCCACGGAAAGATTTTAGGCATGGATTTACCGTTCTTGTACAAACTTGTTGATGTTGTAGTTGAAAATTACGGCGAAGCTTATCCTGATTTGATTAAGAACAAGGCAAAAATCGTTGACACAATCAAAAAAGAGGAAGAACGTTTTGCCAAAACTCTTGACCGCGGATATAAAATGCTTGATGAGTTTATCGACAACAAAAAAGATATTGACGGCGAAAGCGCGTTCAAACTTTATGATACATTCGGATTTCCATTCGAATTGACAAAAGAAATTGCAGAAGAAAACGGCTTGAATATTGATGAAGCAGGCTATAAACAAGCTATGCAAGAGCAAAAAGACCGTGCAAAAGCTGCGACTGCAAAAATTTCAGTTACCGGCGACATTAAATATGCAAAAATCGAGGACGAAGTAGGTTCAACGGAATTTGTCGGGTATACCGAAAACGAATGTGATGCAAAAATCCTTGCAACCGTTGAAGGTGACGGATTTGTGGATATTGTTTTGGACAAAACACCTTTCTACGCTGAATGCGGTGGTCAGACCGGCGACAGCGGCTTGATAGCAGCTGGGCAGCTAGGAAGCGAAGAAGTTAAGCTGGAGGTTTTAACCACTTTCAAGGTTAACAAGCTTTTTGTTCACAGATGTAAAGTTATAAATGGCGAGGATTTTGTAGGAAAAGAAGTTCATGCTAAAATTGATGTTGCTCGCAGAGAAGAAATCAGACTTCACCATTCATCAGCTCACTTGTTGCAGTCAGCTTTGATTAAAGTTCTTGGTGACGAGGTTCATCAGGCAGGTTCACAGGTCGAAGAAAACAGAATGCGTTTTGACTTTACTTTCTCACGTGCAATGACACCTGATGAGATTTTTAAGGTTGAAAACATTGTCAACGGCTGGATTTCAGAAGGTTTGGAAATTACAACTCAAGAAATGGATATTGAACAGGCAAAATTGACCGGTGCAACAGCATTGTTCGGTGAAAAATACGAGGATGTTGTAAGAGTTGTTTCAATGGGAAATGGACACCGTTGTATTTCAAAAGAATTTTGTGCAGGTACTCATGCTAGAAACACACGCGATTTGCGCTTATTAAAAATCGTTTCTGAAGGTGCAATTGCAGCAGGCACAAGACGTATCGAAGTTGCAGTATCAAAGGCAGCTTTTGAATTTATGAATGCCAAAGTTAAAGAAATGGACAAACTTTCTTTGATGTTTAAAGTTCATTATGATGAAGTTTTTGAACGTGTTCAAAAACTTCAAGATGAAAACCGTGAATTAACAAAACAACTCGAAAAATTAAAAGAAGAAAATTCAAGAGCGAAATTTGCGACATTCTTGTCAAAAGCTCAAGACATTGATGGCGGAAAATTATTTATTTCAAAAGTTGAAAACTTTGATGGCAATGCTATTAAGACAGGTATTGAATTTATGGCGCAAAAACTTGGTGAAAGCATCATTATTCTTGCATCAGAAAAGACAGTTGCCGTAAAAGTTTCTGACAGTTTTGTGAAAAAAGGTTTTAATGCAGGTAAAATTGTCGGAGAAATCGCTCGTGCAACAGGTGCAAACGGTGGCGGACGTCCAAATTTTGCACAAGGTGGTGTAAAAGATGCCTCAAAACTCGATGAAATTCTTGCAAAAGTTGAAAAGGAAATAAAAAATTGACAGTATTAAAAATTGAAAGATTGGAACACAACAAATTTTTACCTGAGTACAAGACAGAAGGTGCGGCGGGAATGGATTTGTGCGCGGCGATATCAGAGCCAATTACACTAAAACCGCTTGAAAGAACATTAATTCCGACGGGTTTAAAAATTGAACTTGAACACGGTTATGAAGCGCAAATTAGACCGCGTTCTGGGCTTTCTATAAAACACGGAATTACGTTGATAAACTGTGTTGGCACAATCGACGAGGACTACAGAGGCGAAGTTTGCGTGCCGGTAGTTAATCTTTCTAATGAAGTTTATACAATTCAACCTGATGAAAGAGTTGCACAAATGGTTATTGCGCGTGTTGAACAGGCAGAAATAGAAGTTGCGGTTGAACTGACCGAAACCTTACGTGGTACCGGCGGATTTGGCTCAACAGGTAAATAGCTTAATAATCCATTATCCAGCCGTTTTCGATTATGCGTGCTGCACAACCTGAACTGTATTGTGCTACTTTTTCCGCATTGATAACTCCTGATGTTTTTATAATGTCACATGAATAACTGGACTTTTGCTTTTTAGATGTTAAATTGTATCTCATTATCCAAGCACCATCGGCAAGCACAATCATTGCACCGGTTTTTC
>CAYPDZ010000044.1:8304-12402 GCA_964409575.1 uncultured Muribaculaceae bacterium
TTGTATCTCATTATCCAAGCACCATCGGCAAGCACAATCATTGCACCGGTTTTTCGTCCGTCGGAATTTACGCCATATTAAGCAAAAACAAAAAATTATTTGTATTTCTCTCAAACGCAATAGCAACATATTTTTGCTTTGCGTGTAAACTTTTGTAAAAATATGATTTTGGAAATATTATTAACGTTTTCAAAAAGATTTGTATTTTAATAAAAGAAAAAGGAGAAACAAATGAACAGCAACTTATTGAAAGAAAGAGAACAACAAATTTTAACATTGATGGCAAAAAATTACACAAACAAAAAAATTGCGGAAGTAATTCACGTATCGGTTCATACAATCAAGGCAAATAATGTGGTGATTTTTGAAAAATTAAACGCACATTCCAGAACTGAAGCTGTTGTAAAAGCAATTAAGTATGGGTATATAGAGATATAATTTCGATAGTTTTTGATTTTGTAAAAATCCAATGAGAATGTTGGAATTTATCTCAGTTAACTTGGTGCAATAAATTGCTCTGATGCTACAGTTTCACTTTGCATGTCAAAATATAAAATAGTTACAGTACCTATATCTTTACCAAGTTGATTTGGTTCTCAAAGTCCGTTCATATTGTAAATCGCGTTTACACTTTATCTTGAGCACGGTGTTTAGCGTTTTGATTATGACATACTGGAGCTTATTAAATCTGAACAACTAGAATTAATAAAGAAATTGATACTTGCAATATTGTAATTACTTGACAAAAAAGATTTATCCACTAGAATGAAAGTATATCCAATAGATTGCTTGGAGGAGTGCCAGAGCGGTTGATTGGAGCAGTCTTGAAAACTGTCGTACGTTCACGCGTACCGTGGGTTCGAATCCCACCTCCTCCTAATAAAGTCGGGTTTAACAAATGTTAGCCCGATTTTATTTTGTAAATGTAAGGATTTGAAGTCACTGTATTTTAATGACCGTTTTGGTCGGAAAGGCTAAATGGTTTGAGTTAGCGAGTTCACCCAACAACACTAAATCACAGGCGGTCAGAAATCTGTTGAGTACCTCAATTTGAAATTACTCACTTTACTCTTTTAATGGTCAGAGAGGAAGATAATTTATTCTGAAAAATTACCATTTCTCTAGTTCACAAGCCAATTTTACCCTGAGTAAATAAAGAGTAGTTTGAACATTTTGAAATTGTCGGTTTAGTAAAACCGACCTACAAAACTACCCATCCCATGTCCGATTAGTACATGCTTAATGTCCTTTGGGAAAATGCCTTGTTTGACATCCTTTGATATTGCAGAGAGAGTCATTCCAAATAAATTTGTCCGATTAGCTGGACAATGCAATATTAATCCAGTATCTTGCTCAAATAAACTTTTTAATCTATTAACATTATCTAGGGTGTTTGTTCCATTAATGCCAGTTGCCAATCTATTGTACTCTGCGTCAAGTGCCGTTTAACATCTTTACGACTTCTTAAACTATTTCCTCCAATATACAACCATTTATTTTACATCTTTCAGCACAACAATTGTTTCTTCTATTTCTGTTTTTAGATAGTCCAATTGCTGGTCTATGACATTATCGTTATAAAGATATCCGGCACCAGTGTATGCAAGGTACGGACGATATTTTTCTGCCTCGGCACGCAATGTTGCAACAGATTTTGTATGAGTGTTCAGAGTTAACAGTTTTTGAAACGAGGTATAGCTGCTTTCCGGCAAATCTTTGTATTTGTCTTGCAAATATTCAACTGTTTTATTAAAGAAAAAAACTTTTGCATTAAACTTTTGCACATCATAATTATTTTCAATGCAAAGCAAAATATTTTCCAAAAGCGGCAACAGTTCATTTATATCGTTCACGTAAGGAGATGTTTTATCGGATTTTAAAATAATATTTACAAATGCCGGATTATCTCTTGGCACCGGCTTAATTTCTTCCGACGAATTGAATTTTTTGCTTTTTTCATAAATAGGTTTTGCACTTTTTGGTTCGGAACTTTCATAATTTCTTGAAATATCAGGCAAAGTTCCGACATATCCTTTGCCTTCGTTGCTATATTCTTTATTCAAAGGTGTTCCGTTATCCTTCTTCCAGCCCCAAGCATGACAACTTGTGACAGAAAAAAAGATTACCAAAGCTAAAACAACTAATTTCCTCATACCATAATTATAATGGTGTTACAAAAAAAATCATCATTTGTTTAAATTATGTTTAAATCCGAACATGTGCCATTTTTTGTGTACCGGACATAAAACTTCTTGTCCATCGGCGTATTTGCCAAATGGTCTTAAGTTCGCATCTTTTTTGTAAAAAGCTTTATCTTTTTGACAATATTTTATTTCTTTTTTCTGCATTTTTCTGATAGATCTTAATTTTGAACGCTGGTCAGAATTCAAAACCGATTTAAATTCTTTATCATACTTATCACCGGTTTTTTTCATGCTTTTTTCAATATTTTTTACAACTTTTTCTTGTTTTTTGATAGCAGAGGATGTTGCTTTGTGTTCGCACATTCTGCTCAACACAAACTTTTCCTGTTCATATTGTCTAAACTGTTCTCCAAGTTCACCATAACGCTTTTTGTCAATTACGTCTTTGCATTTTTGCTGGTCTGAGGAGAGGTTTAAAACATTATACAATGTTGCGCGCTCATCATACATTGAAGTCATTAAATCAAGACATTTAGTCTGTTTATGGCATCCGCATTCTGCCGAAACCAAATTACCAATCATTATTAAACATAAAATCAAAACTAATTTTTTCATAAAACAATTATAACCCAAACCTTTTTATAGTACAATTATTTTATGGAAGAAATGAATTTGAGAAATTATGCATATATCGGTGATGCTGTGTGGGAGCTGTTTATCCGCGAAAAAACGGTTCATGTAACAGAAAATGCAAAAACTTTACATAAAATTACAACAGACAAAGTAAAAGCATCTTATCAGGCAGAACTTTTGCATAATCTTGAATTGACAGAGGAAGAACAAGAAATTGCTCGTCGCGCAAGAAATCTGTCAATTCCTATCGGTCGTCGTTCAAATCAGGCAGAATATCGTCAAGCAACTGCATTTGAGGCGTTAATAGGTTGGTGGTATTTAAATGATAGGGAACATTTGACTCGTATTTTTAAACAAATTGAACAAGAAATCGTTTTTGAATAATGGAGTAAATGTTTATAAAAAACATATAACCGGAGGATAAAATTTAAAAAAATTATTGTTATACTGTAACCACAATGAAAATATGGAGGTTTTTATGAAAAGAGATTACAGAGAAATTTTAAATAGTTATCAAGGTGGCGACTTGGATTTGTCAGGTTGCGAAATCAAAAGTTTGGAATTGGGACATATTGAAGGCAGCTTAAATTTGTCAAAATGTGTTATTGGCAAATTGTCAATAGGTTGGGTAGCAAAAGAATTGAACATGTCAGGTGCTGAAATTAAAAAAATTGAAACTCCAATTGATGCAAACAGCGTAAACATGTCAGGCGCTACAATCGGAAAATTACCTGTACATATTTGGACAGATAGTTTAAATATGGAAAAAAGCAGTGTTGAAAGATTGAACACAGATATTAGAACAAACATATTTAATATCAAAGGTACAAAGATTTCTCAATTACCTAAAAATTTAAGAGTTCACAAATTAATTACAGATTCAAAATCTGCAAAGAATTTGCCATTAACAACGTTAAAACAATGTGATGAATTTGTAATGGACGATTGCGTATATTTTGAACAAAGAGATTTGGTAGAAAACTACAATTTTTCAAATGTAGTGTCAAGCAGTGAAATAGAAGTGGTTTGCCCTGCATAATAACAAATCATTTGATTTAAAAAACCCTAAACCAAGTTTGGTTTTAGGGTTTTTTTAGTAAAAATTCAAAAAAAACAAAAAATTTTTCTAAAAACACTTTACAAAAAAAAATCAGCATGTAGAATAGTGAATGTAGCCTGAATTTGGTTATACCACGTGGGGGTTTAGCTCAGCTGGTAGAGCACCTGCTTTGCACGCAGGGGGTCAGGAGTTCGAATCTCCTAACCTCCACCATTTTGAAAAAACATACACTTGAACATTGGTTTGAGTGTATTTTTTATT
>CAYPDZ010000045.1:0-2596 GCA_964409575.1 uncultured Muribaculaceae bacterium
GCAAGAATTCTTGAAAATAGTTTTCAGATGGATTATTTAAAATAATACAAATAAGGTACGGATATTAATATCCGTACTTTATTTTCACTTCTCCATTCTCATCAATCAGTTCAGGTTTTTTATCAACTGTAGAATTTTTAACTACAGGTTTTGTAGTTCGATTACGTTTTTCAAAACGAGCTTTTTCTTGCTGAACATCATTGTAGTCATTCAATTCTTCCCGTCTAAACTGCTGTTCTTTAATCATTTGCGTATCATGAACATTTATAACCGAAGCTGCCGGAGGAACAAACGCAACAGCAGGCAGTGTCACAATTGTTAATAAAATCAAAACAAGAAAATTTTTCATGTCATATCTCCTATTTTATACGGAACACAACATTTGCGACCGCAGTAACTTTTTTCTCAATTGTTGAAGTATCATTTATACCCATATCGGAAACATTTGTGGAGTCAACAGGTGTAATTTGGAATACTCCCATTTGAACAGCTTCAATTTTTCCGGGTTTATTTCTTGTAGCCTTTAACATTGCAGTAGCTCTGTCTTTTGCATCAGTTGTTGCATCTTTAAGCAATTCAACTTTCAAATCACCAAGTTTTGAGTAAAAATATTGAGTACTAAATATATTAATATCTATACCTTTATCAAGCAGACTTTGAATATCGGCAGAAACTTCTTTTATTTTGTTGACATCGTCAGATTTAACAACTACCGGCTGCGAAATATTATAATACGCAACATCATTTGTCATACTACCGTTTGCGCTGTATTTGTAAGACACATAACCGTTATATGCACTAACTTCAATATCAGTTAAACCTTTTGCTTTCAAATACTCCATAACTGTCGGCAATTGAGCCTTTACTGTATTATATGCCATTTGTTTATTTGGTTTTCTTGATACGATTTCAAATTCCAACCTTGCAGAATCCGATTGTACAACCTTATAAGCCGAACCCGTAACAGTAATCTTATCTTTAGACAATGCACTTGTACCTGCATTAACAGCAAAGATAAGCCCCAATGCAAGAATTACCGCTAACCACACCAATTGTAATTTTTCAAATTTTTCAAACATAATTTATACTCCTTTTTCTCATTATAAACTATATACAAAAAAAATCAATTGTGTAATAATAGTAACAGAAAGAGGTTAATTATGAATAGATACTTAGAAAAAGTTTTAAATGAAGTTAGAGAAAAAAATTCTCACGAAAAAGAATATATACAAGCTGTAGAGGAAGTTTTGTGCACACTTGAGCCTGTTATTGAAAAACACAATGAATACGAACAAATGGCACTTTTGGAACGTATGGTTGAGCCGGAAAGATTAATTACTTTCAGAGTTCCTTATGTAAACGATGCCGGACAAACTATCGTACACAGAGGCTACAGAGTTCAATACAGCAGTCTTATCGGACCTTACAAAGGCGGTTTAAGATTTCACCCGAGCGTTAACCAAAGTATCATGAAATTTTTAGGTTTTGAACAAATCTTTAAAAATGCATTGACAGGACTTCCTATCGGTGGCGGTAAAGGGGGCAGCGACTTTGATCCAAAAGGTAAATCTGACAATGAGATTATGAGATTTTGCCAAAGTTTCATGACGGAGCTTCAAAGACATATCGGACAAGACGTTGATGTTCCGGCAGGCGATATCGGTGTCGGCGAAAGAGAAATCGGATATTTATTTGGTCAGTACAAAAGAATTAGAGATGCCTACGAAGGTGGAGTTTTAACAGGCAAGGGCTTGTCTTACGGCGGTTCTTTAGCCAGAAAAGAAGCTACAGGCTTTGGACTTATGTATTTTATGAGAGAAATGCTTAATGCAAACGGTCAAACTCTCAAAGGAAAAACTGCACTTATTTCAGGTTCAGGAAATGTTGCAATTTATGCATGCCAAAAAGCTCAGGAATTTGGCGTAAAAGTTGTTGCTATGAGCGACTCTCAAGGTTGTATTTATGATGAAAACGGTATTGATTTAGAATTAATTAAACAAATCAAAGAAGTTGAACGCGGAAGAATTTCCGAATACAAAAAAGTTCATACACAAGCTCAATATCTTGAAAGCTCAGCAATTTGGGGAATAAAAGCAGATATTGCATTGCCTTGCGCAACTCAAAATGAATTAAACTTGGAGGATGCTGAAAAACTTGTTAAAAACGGAGTTATTGCGATAGGTGAAGGTGCAAACATGCCTTGTACAAAAGAAGCTACAGAGTATTTACTTGCACACAAAATTCTTGTTTCTCCGGCAAAAGCTTCAAATGCCGGTGGTGTAGCTACTTCTGCAATAGAAATGAGCCAAAACAGCATGAGATATTATTTGACATTTGAAGAAGTAGACAAAATGCTTGAAAATATTATGATAAATATATTCAAATCTTGTCAAAAAGCGGCAGAAGAATACAACCTCGGCAACAACTACGTTGCAGGGGCAAACATTGCAGCATTCAGAAAGCTTGCAAAAGCTATGAAAGCACAGGGTATTGTTTAAAAGAGAGAATTAATTCTCTCTTGAGAACATGCTGCAGGATCTTTTTTTTCATATTTGAATGCGTTATATTTGCAGTACTCTTGAACAACCGTTTTGTA
>CAYPDZ010000045.1:2696-9102 GCA_964409575.1 uncultured Muribaculaceae bacterium
TCAGCCGGAGTTGAGTACATATTAAACATATTATTGAGTTTTTCCGTCGAAACATACGGACTTTTAAACACCAGCGATATAAATATATTTTCGCTTATATGTGCTTTTTTAAGCTCACATATTATATCCGAGTTTTCATAAGCACTTGAAACGGAATAATCTATAAGATTTTCCAATGCTTTTTGCAATTGAGCTTTATCAGCAAATACATTTATAAAAGCATCTCTTGAACGAAAAATTACTTTTATATTTTTGTCACACAACTTTTTTGATAAATTTTCAAAACAGGAATTTACCAGTTTCAACATTTCAATCTTTTCGTAGTTCAAAATATAATCTTTGTTTTCGTACTTGTATGCACTTATAATCATCGAGAGCATTTCGTACATATAACGACAAGAATCCAGCGTCGAATTAATAATTTCCTTTTGAGCAGAATTAATACTGCCCATGCTTTCACCCAATAACAATTCCAGAGCTCTTATTTGCGCTATTGTCGGAATTTTTAGGTCGTGATTTAACGTCGAAATATAAGTATCCCTTTGTCTTTTTGCTATTGTTTCCATACATACCATCTTTCTTTCAATAATATATTAATTTGGTTAATAAAAAATTACATTCCCCACTTGTCCAATGATTTTATAGTACAATTGAACTATGCAAAAGTCGGACAAAGCAAGAGAATTATTTAACAGTGGTTATAATTGCGCACAATCAGTATTTTGTGCGTTTTCAGATGAACTTGGTATAGATTTTGAAACTACACTGAAATTGTCATCCTCATTCGGAGGCGGAATGGGGCGCTTGCGAGAAGTTTGCGGAGCAGTTTCGGCAATGTTTATGATTGCAGGATTAAAGTACGGTTACACTTCAAACTGCGACGACATTGCAAAAGAAAAACATTATACACTTATTCAAGAACTTGCAAAAAAATTTGAAGAAAAGAACGGTTCAATAATTTGCCGAGAACTTCTCGGACTGGATGTTCAACGAGAAAGCCCTACACCCCAAAAACGTACTGAACAATACTACACAGAACGTCCGTGCGAAGAACTTGTGGCATCAGCAAGTGAAATAATAGGTAATTATATATCAAAACTTGGGCATCAATAAGTTTTGTAACAAAACTATCTCCGTACTGGCATATTTTTGAGGGATATTTACTTTATAAATATAAGGTTAGGTAGTTTTGCATGTTTAAGTATTTAGTAAAAAAAATCAATACATTAAAAGGTTTTGCAGTAAAATACATTCCGACTTCAGTCAAATCTGAATATAAGGCAATGAAAAATGGGATTGACACTGTCAGGAATAATTTCTTTGAAAATTATACTCTGGCTCGTAGGTTGACGAGACTTCGCGGAAAAACAGATGTTGTAGCATTTACAAACGGGGTCACATCAGCAATAGCACAAACACGTATAACAAAAAATGAAATCCCGTCATTGTTTGCCATAGCTAGCGGTTGCAGTTTGCCATATCCGGGAACAACGGAAGCAGGATATGTATTAGGCAAAGTTTTAACAAGTAAACCTGCAATTAAAGTTTATAACGGTTGTAGACGAGCCGTTACAGGTGTATATGCTTCAATCCCTACTGTTTTAAAACCATAACTTTGTGCACGAAAACCTTAAAAGCCGACAAAGGGACTTGAACCCTTGACCTGCTCATTACGAATGAGCTGCTCTACCAACTGAGCTATGTCGGCATGATAGTATTATAACACATTATAATTATTTAACTAATTACTTTAAGATATTTAACAAAAAACTCGTCATTGTAGACTCGTTCAGCTCACATTTTACCCTCACCTGAGTTATGACTTTCGCACTGCTCAAGTTGAAATTCTTCCCTCTCCCAGAGGTAGAGAGTAAGAGGTCAAATTAATTTCGTACAACCATCCTGACCTCTTGCCCTCCAGTCTTCTAATATTTACAATATCTTAAACCTACACTTCAACACCGGTCTTAACAGCTTTTTTTACTCTCGGTTTTTCTTCCAATCGTTTTTGTTTATAACCATACCCTGCATAAATTGCAAATCCGATTAAAAGCCAGAGTGGAAAATATAATGCCGATGTTGTCAAAAACTTCATTGAATAAATCATCAAGCCGCCACAAGTTAGTATACCCAAAATTGGGAACACAGGACAGAACGGTACTTTGAACGGACGTTGTCTTTCAGGGTCTGTTTTTCTCAAAATCAATACTGCAATACAAATTATTATAAACGATGTAAATGTTCCAAAGTTACAAAGTTCTGCCGAGATATTCAAATCCATAAACAAAGCGCACACAACAACCACGATGCCCGAAATCCAAGTTAAAACATGCGGAGTTCTATGTTTTCTGTGGATTAATCTCAACGATTTTGGCAAAAATCTATCTCTGCTCATTGCATACAATATTCTTGTAGTACCGAGTTGGTAAATCAAAAGAACTGATGTCAATGCACACAATGCACCAATTGAAATCAATCCCGCAAACCAATCCATTCCAATAGCACGCATAGCATGAGCAATAGGTGCTTGAATATCAATTTGTCCGAGAGGAACAGTCCCCGTAAGCACCAATGCAACACAAACATAAAGAATTGTGCAAATCACGAGTGTACCCAAAATCGCAATCGGCAAATCTCTTTGCGGGTTTTCTGTTTCTTCGGCAGTAGTAGAAATTGCATCAAAACCGATGTAAGCAAAGAAAATTAAAAACGCACCCATAAATACACCTTCAAATCCGTTCGGAGCAAAAGGCGTCCAGTTTTCGGGTTTTACATAAAATGCACCGACAATAATGAATGAAATTATCATAAACATGTTTATGCCAACCATTACACTCGCAAATCTCGTTGATTCTTTTACACCTTTTACAAGCAATACAGTCAGCAATAGAACAATAATCATTGCCGGCAAATTAATTGCAAACGGAATTTTGTCGAATAAAAACGGCATTTGAGAATGTGCATCAAGCCCGTATTTATCGCAATAAGAAAGCATAAAACGATAGTCGTTTCTCAGCCACATCGGACAATTTACAACAAAATCGGGTAAAATATGTTTAAAACCTTTCAAAAATTGGACAAAATACCCCGTCCACGCACATGCCACTGTAATATTTCCGATAGCGTACTCAAGCATCAATATCCAGCCGACCATCCATGCCATAAATTCGCCCATCGTTGCATAAGTATATGTATAAGCACTACCCGCAACAGGTATCATAGAGGCGATTTCGCTATAACAAAGTGCTGAAAATACGCACGCAATCGCCGCCATTACCATTGAAATTATGATAGCCGGTCCTGCACCGGAACTTTCGGGACCGCCTTGAATTGCCGTACCGATAATCGTGAAAATTCCCGTACCAACAACGGCACCAATACCTAAAACTATAAGATCAAATACATTTAAAGTTTTTTTCAACTCTGATTTTTTGCTCACAGCTATTAATTCATCGGGGCTTTTCTTTTTGAAAGCATTAGTTAAAATTGTTTTCATTATTTTATCATTTCTTGTTTTTTACGTTCTACTATTTCATTATGGAGTTTGTTTTCGTTCAATCTGTTTTTAACAAATCCATATAAAAGATATATTATTGCACCAAATCCTAACCACACAGGAAATAGCAATGCCGAACCCGTTGGCTGTAATGATTTATAAACCATCAATCCACCGCAACAGATTATACCTAAAATTGGTGTAATCGGAGAAAACGGAACCTTGAAAGGTCGAGGTCTATCAGGGTCAGTTTTTCTTAAAATTAGTACGGCAACACAAACAATGATGAACGATGTAAATGTTCCGTAATTGCAAAGTTCTGCCGCTACATCAAGGTTAAGAGTCAAAATTCCAAGCACAGCTAGCAACCCTACGGTCCATGTCAAAAGTGCAGGAGTTTTGAATTTTGGATGTAATTTTTGAAATCTTTGAGATATAAAATGATCTCTACTCATTGCATACAAAATTCTTGTTGCTGCCATCTCCAATACCAAAAGTACCGAAGTTAAACCAGCCAAAGAACCTACAGAAATCAAACCTGCAGCCCAATTCATATTATGTAATGACATGCAATACGCCATCGGAGCTTTTAAAAATGCCAAAGGCACAGCCGAACTTGTATCTTGCAAACCAGTTAACACAAGTGCAACAAGAACGTATACAACCGTCGTTATCAAAAGTGAACCGATAATTCCAACCGGCAAATCTTTTTGCGGATTTTTACATTCTTCTGCTGCCGTTGCAAGAGCATCAAATCCGATATATGCAAAGAATATAAGAAACGCACCGGCAAAAATCCCCTCAAATCCGTTCGGCGCAAAAGGTGTCCAGTTTTCAGGTCTAACATAAAAAGCGCCTGCAACAACGAACAAAGCAATTACGGCAAGTTTTACCACAACCATTATACCTGCCATTTTTGTTGAATCTTTTGTACCTTTTACCAAGATAGCGGTTATCAAAAGCACAATCAATATAGCAGGGAGATTTATACAAATAGGCATACCAAACAATGTCGGTACAAACGTATCAGGATTTTCAGCAACGATTTTGCCGGCGGAAAATACGTCATTCACCAACCAAGCCGGCGGATGTGCAAGCCAAGTTGGGAGAACTTTTTCAAACCCTGCCATAAACTGCACAAAATGGTTAGACCAAGCACAAGCAACGGCAATAAACCCGATTGCGTATTCAAGCATCAAAACCCAACCTACCATCCAAGCCGCAAATTCACCCAAAGTTGCAAAAGTATAAGTATAAGCACCACCTGCAACAGGTATCATTGTCGCAAATTCTGAGTAACAAAGTGCTGAAAAAATACACGCAATCGCTGCAATTACCATTGAAACCATAAGCCCAGGACCTGCACCGAGAGATGAACCGTCAGCGCTTCCTGCAGCCGCAATACCGACAACGGCAAAAATACCCGATCCGATAATCGCTCCCACACCAAGAATAATCAAATCCCAAACTCCGAGAGTTTTTTCCAAACCGTCAGATTTTGCATCAGCAAGCATATCATCAGGATTTTTAATCCTTGTTATAGTTTTCAAAAAATTGCGAGTAAATGTCGCGCGGTGAAATTTTTCAGCCATTTATTTTCTCCATTTCTCCCTCTCCTTGAGGAGAAGGCAGGGGTGAGGTGTCAACCCCGTTAATTTATTTACAAAGAGGGAAACCTAATTCTTCTCTCTGTGCTACATACAACCTTGCAACGGCAGAAGCCATTGTTCTAACTCTGTTTATAAAATTAATTCTTTCATCTTTGCTTATTACGCCTCTGGCATCCAATAAATTGAATGTATGAGAACATTTCAAAACGTAATCATAAGCCGGCAAAACAAGTTTTGCATTAATACAATTATCAACCTCTTTTTGATACAAATCAAACATTGTAAACAAAGCTTTTGCATCACTTACTTCAAAGTTATATTTTGACATTTCGATTTCGTTTTGCAAGAAAATTTCACCATATTTCAAAGTGTCGTTCCACATAATGTCATAAACTGACTCTTTATTCTGAAGGTACATTGCAATACGTTCCAAACCGTAAGTCAATTCAAGCGCAACGGGTTTAACCTCAACACCGCCAACCTGTTGAAAATACGTAAACTGAGTGATTTCCATACCGTCAAGCCAAACTTCCCAGCCGACACCGGCAGCCCCAAGCGTAGGAGATTCCCAGTTGTCCTCAACAAATCTCACATCATGCTCTTTAAGGTCAATACCCATTGCCTCCAAACTTTTCAAATAAAGCTCCTGTGCATTGTCAGGAGATGGTTTCAAAATAACCTGAAATTGATAATAATGTCCAAGCCTGTTGGGATTTTCACCATATCTTGCATCTGTCGGACGTCTGCAAGGTTCAATCATTGCAGTATTCCATGGTTCCGGTCCCAATGAACGCAAAAATGTTGCAGGATTCATTGTAGAAGCGCCTTTTTCAATATCATAAGGCTGCTGAATTATACAGCCGTAATCCGACCAAAATTTTTGTAAATTAAAAACTAGTTCTTGAAAATTTAAAGCCATAACATATTCCAATATATTGTACTAAATACACTAACACATACGTGCCTTTCCATGCTACGACAAATATAGCAAAATTGCAAACATTATGTTAAAAATGTTAATTTAGAATTTGATAAATCACAAGTACTAAGAACATAAATGGAAAAACTTTTCGTCATACAATTTACTTACACAGACAATGATTTCAAATATTCTTCATTTGACTTTAGAGTATTTTCGGTTGCAACAATAGAATAAACCGGTTTATTTGAAAATATATAGTTTGCTGTATTATAAAGATCGTCAACCGTAATATTATCAATTTCGGCAAACAACAAATTCGTTCTAAATGTTCCATATTGTGAATTTACACCTTTAATAAGATTTACGTTTCGGTCAGAA
>CAYPDZ010000045.1:9202-12263 GCA_964409575.1 uncultured Muribaculaceae bacterium
TTATAAATTTCCTGTATCTTTGCAGGATTAAACTCTTTAACTTTAGGCAATGCTCCAATATTTGAAAAAACTTCATTTTTAAGTTCAGGTTTTCTGTCAAACGGTGCTGAAATTGCAATCATGCCTTTGCCATTTTGAATTATTTGGTTATAAAGTTCTTTTACATCGTCAAGTGTAAGAGTTTCCAAATCTTTCAAGATTTCTTGTTTAGAATATCCTTCAGCAGTGCCTTCAAACAACTCTTTATCAAGTTTGTCGAAAGCAGATTTTTTTGAAGTTAAAATGTTATCACGAATTGCACTTTTTGCCTGTTGAAAATCGGCATCGGTAAATCTTGGAGTGGTTATTATATCATTGAGATTTTTGAAAGCTTTTGTTACTGTAGTTGCATCACAGCTTGCAGAACAAGTTATTGAACGTTCACAAGCTGAAAAACCTTTTACAATTCCGTCTTGCGCAAGCTCTGCATCTAGTTCTTCCTGAGTTTTGGCAATTGTTCCTTCATTCATAAGTCTTTGCAGAACTAAAGCTGCAGAGGGTTTTATCATAATATCGTTATCTGTAGAAATTTTGTATATAAAGTCAACATTATCAGTCTTGGAATTTTGTGTAATAACACGGTAATTATTTTGTGTATTGTATTCTTTGATGTTTTCAAAAGCTATAGCTTCTTTCTTGGCACCTGTAAACGATACGTTTTTGTAATTATGTTTAATGGCTTCTTCCGTGACATTTGCGGGATGAACAACAGTGACGGATGCTTTGTTTACGTCAAGATATTTTTTTGCAGCATCAGCCAAATCTTGAGCTGTCATGGAATTAACAGTTTCTTCAAATTTATTCAAATAATCTTTGTTATTTTCAAGAAAAGCCGTACCAATTGCATCATTTGTCGCAAAAGAATTTTCAAGACTATTTGCAAACGATTTTAGCATCAATTTTTTTATAATCTGCATTTCTTTTTCGGTCGGCGGATTATTTGCAATGTTACCGATTTCATTGAATATTGTTTTTAAAACTTTTTCCGAATTTTCTTCGGTGCATTCAGACATAAACATCAAGACTCTGCCGTCTTTCGAATTTGCGCTAATTTTTTCTTGTTCGGCAAATATTTCAGAATTAAGCGGTTTAATTTTAGTGCTAATCCTTGCACTTGGAGAATTTGAGAGTAACACACCGAGAGCGGTTGCACAAATTCTGTCTTTCGTATTATCACAGGCAGGACCGTTAAATCCGACAATCAAAGATGTTGCTGTAGCTTTATCCGAAATAATATCCTCTCTCACAGTTTGTTGGATCGGAGTTAATTTTTCAAAATGCCGATTTTGTTGCGGCTGCTTTTTGGATGTAAAATATTTAGAAATCAACTGCATTGCATTGTCCGGCTCAACATCACCAGTTATAACCGTAACCATATTAGCCGGATAGTAGTTGTTATTATAATAATTTACGACATCATCACGAGTTAAATTGGTTATGTTGTCAGTGGTTCCACCGATCATATCGATTGATGAACTTTTTATCCCGTAAAGATTTTTAAGCATTTTGTTTATCGCGAGATTTTCAGGATTTGAGGTAATCATGTTAATCTCAGAATTAACAATTCCTTTTTCCTTTTCAAGCTTTTCAACCGCAAACAAAGGAGTTTCAAGCATTGAAGCATGAAGTTTAATTTTGTTTTCTAAATCACCGTCATTTAAAAGATTTGAGCTTATATAATAATTTGTTTCTGCAAAACCTGTTGAAGCATTTGTTGAAGCACCCATTTTATCAACCTGTTTGAAGAAATCACCTTCTTGCAAACCTTCTGAGCCGTTAAACAAATTATGTTCAATATAGTGACTAATACCACGAATATTATCAGGTTCGTTCATAGAGCCTGTATTAACATAAGTCCTCAAAACAGTTTCACCATCTTGCGGAACAATAACAACTCTTTGTCCGTTTGCTAGTTTATAACAGTGAGCTTTTGTATCATACGGAAAATCAATTTCACCTGTTTTATAATAACTCATAGGAGTTTTAACCGCAAAATCAGGCTTTACATCTTGCAATTCTTTAACTTGCGGATTAGTTGCTACATTTGCTTTAAAAGACGGCTTATTTTGCGCTGAATAATTATTTACACTATTTATCGAATTAATTCTAACCACATTTATATAAAAACATGAACAAAGAAAAAATTGCCCTTATTTAATTTATTTTAAATAATCCAGCTCAAAATTATTTTCAAGAACTCTGGCAAAACAGTCCTGCCCGAATATTTCAGATGTTGTATCATCTTTTAATTTAACATCAGGTTTTCCGCAATGTCGTGGGTTATTACGCCAATAGTCGGCATAGCTGGCAGCATTTTCCTTGCCAAACATTGCTTCTGCATAATCAAGCGAAGTGTTTGGAACAATAGTACCATCATTATATAATCTTCCGAGTCCAAACCAGTCTTTTCCCATAGTATTAGGTCCCTTTTCACCGTTTACATCAACAGAAATCCAACCACACATTTTATCAGCTTGACCACCACGATGAGTCGCATCAGAACAGCCCCAATTTTGTATAAATACTTTAACTCCATTTGCAAGATACATTTCGTACGAGGCTGTGATAGTGGTTGTTTTATCACTTTTTAAATATTTCAAAGTTTGTGGTTGAACATCCCATGCCTTGTTGGTTTTTACCACTTTAAACGTACGTTTTGCAGCAACATCCATTTTTTCGTTAAATGTAGTATCTTCAGAGTTTTGCCCTCCACCTTCTTTTGGTACAAATATTCCGGTGCATTCAAGATCGGGACACCCTTCCAAATACGCAAGTTGCTTAAAACCGTTTGTCAAAATAGAATAACTTTCTTTTAAAGCTGTTTCCCACTGTAATACTTGGTACTTGCTAATCAACACCGGCATGGTCATCGCAGCCACTACACCGATGACGCCTAATGTTATGAGAACCTCTGCTAAGGTGAATGCTGCGCCTCGCGTTAAACGGCACCGCTCACAATCAAAACGAAAAACGCGGTTTCCGTTTATGATTGTTCGTCTCTCGCTATCGCTCGTGCCTCTGC
>CAYPDZ010000046.1:0-6594 GCA_964409575.1 uncultured Muribaculaceae bacterium
GGCGGAGAAAGAGCTCATTTATTTTTTAATACTCCAAAAGCCATGGAACGATACTATTATTTTGATGTTTATAAAATGGACTATTAACAATGCTTGTCAAATCGATTGAAAATTATCAAGCCATACATTTTTTACAAGATGAACCAAAAAATTTTAATAAAAAGAAAGAAGTTGCTGTTGTTGCTACCGGAATAACTGTTGTTGGCGGATTGATTGCACTTGCAAATTACAACAAACCAAAAGTTCTAAAATCAGCAACAAATAATTTTGTTAACTTCGGCGCAGAAAAATTTATGGAATTGTGCAAATCTTCAAAACTTGAGCATTATGTAGCATCTACAAAGAATATTCAAGAAAAAATTTTTAGAAACGATTTGCATTCTCATTCAAACCATTCAGATGGTTGGGGCAAGGTTGCCGATATTTTAAATCAAGTTGCAGAATATGCAGATGAACTCCATTCAAAAACAGGACAAAAATTTACTTTTGCATTAACTGACCACGACAGAGTATCGGGTGTTCGTGAAGCAAATACTATAATAAAAAATAATCCTGAAAAATTCAAAAATTTAAATTTTGTTCCGGGTGTTGAACTGAGTTTTTCATTCAATTCCAATGGTCAAGTAAAAACAGGAGAACTTTTGGCTTATTTTGTTGACCCAAACTCAAAAGCAATGCAAACACTTGTTGAAGATTTGAATAAAAATAGAGAAAAAATGATTGTTAATTGTATTGACAAACTTGGTGAAGGTTTTTCTCGCTCTGATATGGACAATTATTTTTTAAATCATGATGGAGAAACTTTTGCATATAATTTGCACTATAGATTAAGAAATTACGCTCAAATTAAAAATAGAATAAATAAAATGGCAAAAATTTGGAATGAAGATGCCGGACATCTTTATAAATATTTTATGGACGGATATGTCTTTGGTCATGGGCGTGTTCCAAAACCTTTTGTTTCTCCGGAAGGTTTTAACGAATATTTAAAACGTACAAATGTTTACACTGAAACACAAATAATTGATGTAAATATTGACAAAATTTGCAATGAGTTTTTCCCAAAAATTGTTAATGGTCGAGTTGTGAGTGATACAGAAAACAGTTTTGAAAAAATTATTGATACATTAAAAGGCGATGATAATGTCATTCTCGCTTTTGCACATCCTTATTTTACGGCAAAACAAATGTCAAATTATAAAAAAGAATTTTCTGAATTATTAAATTTTGCAAACGGAAAAATAAAATTAAGTGAAAACTACCATCAAGCATATAGTTCAAATATCCCAAAAAATGAAATAGAGGAAATTAACAACTTTTTATTGGGCAAAAACTTAATTCCGATTGGAGGACGTGACAACCATGCCGGAAGTTTTTGGGGGTAAATATAACATTTGATTAATATTTTTGTTAATGTTAAAATACTGCTATGGCAAATACTTTTGAAGAACTGGTATCACAGATTAAAGACCGGCTGGATATAGTTGAAGTTGTATCAGAACGAGTTATTTTAAAAAAAAATGGCGGTCATTACTGGGGGTTATGCCCGTTTCATAAAGAAAAAACCCCGTCTTTTTCAGTAAATCCCAACCTCGGAATTTATAAATGTTTTGGCTGCGGAGAAGGTGGTGATGCAATTTCTTTCATCATGAAAACTCAAAATAAAGAGTTTATGGAAGTTATATCGGAACTTGCCGAACGTTTTGGACTTGAAATGCCCAAAAATATTCAAAGGAGCGAAAATTCCAAAGAGCTTAAAGAAGAAATGGTTCGTGCTTGTACAAAAGCCGTTGAGTTTTATAACTTGCAACTGCTAAAAGATAAATCTCCCGAAACTACGGAAGTTCTTGATTATTTGACCAACAGAGGTATTACAAAGGAAATTATCGAAAAGTATTCTCTCGGGCTTGCTCCAAAAGCTTTTGCAATGTTTTATAAAAAATTTAAGAATGATTTCACCGACGAAGTTATGGAAAAAGCCGGTTTAATCATAAAATCACGCGATGGTGAATTTATTGACCGTTTTAGAAATCGTATTATCATCCCTATTCAAAATGAGTTTGGTGATTTTGTAGCTTTTGGTGCGCGTGCAATTGAGCCTGAACAACAACCAAAGTATTTGAACTCGTCAGACTCGCCGATTTACAACAAAAGTAAGCTTTTGTACGGACTTTATATGGCAAAAGATGCTATCAAAGAAGATGACAGCGTTATTTTGATGGAGGGTTATTTTGACGTAATTTCTGCACAAGCACATGGGATTAAAAACGCTGTTGCATCTTGCGGAACATCTTTGACTGCCGACCATATCAAACTTCTTTCAAGATACACACCTTCAAGAAAAATTTATTTGTCATTTGATACAGACAGTGCCGGTCAAAAAGCTACAAAAAGAAATGCCGAGTTGATTAAAGATGCTTTTCAAGGTTTGGGTAATATAAAACAGTTTGATGAAAGTTATCTTTCTGCATCTGATGATAAATATGCTTGCGAAATCAGGGTAATTGCTCCGCCGGAAGGCAAAGACCCCGACGAATTTATCCGCTCTGTTGGTGCTGAAAGCTACAAAGAATATATGCTCCATGCTCCTTTGCTTTTGGATTTTCAAATAAATGCAATTTTGAAAGAAAAACCCAAAACTCCGGTAGATAAAACCAAAACGGTTAAAGAAATTATTCCGTTACTGCAAGAAATTCAAAATGAAATCGTTCGTTTTGAATACATAAGGATGATTGCAGACAATTTAAATATTGATGAAAACGCACTTGCAAGAGAGATTAAAAAGGCAAAAAACGTGAAAGCATTTGCAAATAAAGGCGTTGAGCAAATTGTTAAGAAAAATGTATCAATTTTAGAAAAAGCGCAAAAAAATTTATTGAGCATTTTTCTGGTAAATGACAATCATTTCACGACTGAACAGATTAGTAAAATGATTGGTGACACCCCGTTTACGGATGAAACGTTAATAAATGTAAAATTAACAATTGACAAATTAACATATACCGTAAATAATGTGAAAGAATTAATAGAAAAGTTGTATACTATTTTTGTTAATAATCAGGAAATGCAAAGAGTAATCACTGATTTGATAAACATTTCCGAAACTTTCCAAAACCTTGACGATGATGATTTTGTATCGGTAATTCAAGAAAATATCAACAAAATTAATCAATGTCACAAAGAAAAGGAACAGGAACAAATACGTAATTTATATAAAAGCGCAAATGATAATGAAATCGAAGCCCTAAAAATTCAGATGCAGCTTAGAGATAAAATTAATAATAGACTAAAACTGGAGAAAATGAATGAGTAAGAAAAGACAAAACTCCTCTATTGTAAGTATCATGGACGAAGATAACCTTGATTTACACGAGATTGATGACGAAATGTCAGAAACTGATGACGGCGTTAACTACATGAACATGGATATCAGTACCGATAATATTGAGGATATCGTTACTGCAAAAATGGAACGCAAAAGCGATATGGAAGATATTTATCTGATTAACAATCATGATGAAGATTCTGAAACGAACCTTGAAGTTCCAAAAGGTGTAGCGGTAGATGACCCCGTAAGATTGTATTTGAGAGAAATCGGGAGAATAAAACTTTTATCTGCAAGTGAAGAAATTGAACTTGCGCGAAAAATTCTTGAAGGTGGCACCCCCGGTGCTATCGCAAAAAGAAAGCTTGTTCAAGCAAATTTGCGTTTGGTTGTTTCTATTGCAAAAAAATATGTTGGACGCGGAATGTTGTTCTTGGATTTAATTCAAGAAGGTAACTTGGGCTTAATCCGTGCAGCAGAAAAATTTGATCACGAAAGAGGTTTCAAATTCTCAACTTATGCAACTTGGTGGATTAGACAAGCAATCACTAGAGCCATCGCTGATCAGGCTCGTACAATTCGTATTCCTGTTCACATGGTAGAAACTATCAATAAGTTGAAAAAAGTTACAAGACGTCTTGCTCAAGAGCTTTCCAGAAAGCCGACAGAGGACGAATTAGCAATTGAAATGAATGTTTCTATCCCAAAACTCCGTGAAATCATTAAAATTGCACAAGAACCTTTGTCTTTGGAAACTCCAATTGGTAAAGAAGAAGATTCTCGTTTGGGCGACTTTATTGAAGACAAAGAAGCAGATGCACCTATCAAAACCGTTGCATCAGAACTTTTGAGAGAGGATCTTGCAGAAGTTTTGTGCACGCTTTCTCCGAGAGAACGTGATGTTTTGAGATTGCGTTTTGGTATGGACGATGGCAGACAAAGAACTTTAGAAGAAGTTGGACAACTGTTTGGTGTGACGAGAGAACGCATCAGACAGATTGAAGCAAAAGCTCTCAGAAAGCTTCGCCATCCAAACAGAAGCAAACGCTTAAGAGAATATGTAGAAACATAACAAAAAACTCCCATTTGGGAGTTTTTTTAGGAAATACATCAGGTAATAAACTTGCAAATGAATATGATTTATATAGCGGAAATTTGAGTAGACTTGAAAATTGTGAAACCGACCCTCAATTTAGTACTATTTGGAGAACAGCAGAAGCTTTAGGAATAAAATTTTCCGAATTTGCAGGATGCTTGAAGATAAATTGGGTGAAGATTTTACATTTATTGACGAATAACTGCGACTCGCATTAAACGGAACCGCTCACAAACAAATCGAAAAACGTTATTTCCGATTATGTTTGTTCGACTTTCAAAATGCTAAAGCATTTTTCATTCCTCTGCTTGGTTTGCACTTGACAAAATCCACATTATCGTAAATAATTAGAATAAGGGAATTGGTTCAACTCCCTATAAGCTGAACCAATCTATCACCCTTTAGATTAATGAGGCAATTAATCTTAACAAAAGTCCTAGGGCAACTAGGACTTTTTTAATTAGTTCCCTGTTCATCTTACCCCCTTTCTTAGCCCTGTTTACTATCATATAGGTTGTTGCTAAGGGGAGTTCGGGCTTACCCACAGTTATTATAATACAAAATTAATATAATGCAATATTGTTAAAATTATGCATTATAATTTCAACGAGCCTAAAATAAGATATTATTTGACAATTGAGCTTCAAATCTATATAATGACTATATGGCAAAGATTATAAAAGTTTTAAAAGGAACGAAAGACATTTTACCTCAAGAAGTCGAACAATGGCACAAACTTGAAAAAAATGCACTGGAAATATTTACAAAATACGGTTACAAAGAAATAAGAACTCCGATTTTTGAAATGACCGAACTGTTTGCGCGCGGTGTCGGCGATACAACAGATATTGTTAACAAAGAAATGTACACGTTTGAAAAAAGTGAACGCTCTTTGACACTTCGTCCTGAAAATACAGCCGGCGTTGTTCGCTCGTTTATTGAAAATGGTATGGCAAGACTTTCTGCGCCTGTCAAACTCTGGTACAAAGGTCCAATGTTCAGATACGAACGCCCGCAAGCCGGCAGGCAAAGACAATTTCATCAGGTTGGCGTTGAAATGTTTGGAATAAAAGAGCCGTCTGCTGATGCCGAAGTAATTGCAATGGCGGTAGATTATCTAAATTCTTTAGGTTTGAACGATTTGGAAGTTGAAATTAATTCTCTCGGCTGTCCGACTTGTCGCGAAGAATACAAAAAAAGAATTAAAGAAGTTTTGAAACCTGAATTTGAAAACTTGTGCGAGGATTGCCAAAACAGATATGAAAAAAATCCTCTAAGACTCTTAGATTGCAAAGTTGAAAGCTGTAAAGAAATTTTTGCAAAACCTGAAATTGAAAAAGTTATTCAATCAGATTTTATTTGTGAGGAATGTGCAGAACATTACAAAACTTTGAAATCTTATCTGGATAAACTTGGTGTTAAGTATGTTGAAAACAAACTTTTAGTCAGAGGTTTGGACTATTACAACAGAACTGTTTTTGAAATAAAATCAAACAACTTGGGCTCGCAAAATGCAGTTTGCGGTGGCGGAAGATACGACAGTTTAGTCAAAAATCTTGGCGGAGAGGACACACCTGCTGTCGGTTGGGCAATGGGTATGGAACGTTTAAATTCGTTATTACCTGAAATTGAACCTCAAAAACTCGACGGTTATATTGTTTCAAATTCGCCTGCCGATGCATTTTTATTTGCGCAAGAATTGAGGGCAAAAGGTTACAATGTAGAATTTGATTTAGCAAACAAAAAATTTACAAAACAGCTTGAAAAAGCGTCAAAATGTGCAAAATTTGCACTAATTTTAGGTGAAGATGAAATTAAAGCCGGTACGGTTTCAATCAAAAATCTTGAAACATCACAACAGGTTACGGTTAACAGAACGGAGGTAAACAATGTCATTGGATGAAATTATTTTGAAACTTTCACAGAGTTTTAATCGTGTGTTTGATGATTTTAAAGGTATGTATGCTTTTGGCGAATGTGTAAGCGGCAACTTGGATGATGATATCGAACTTGTTGCACTTTTTGATATTGAAGACAAATCAAAAAGAGAACAAATTTGGCCAATTGTGGGCAAAATTGAAACAGAATACGATATATGTATTGATTTGTACCCGCATACAGAAGAAAGTTTCAAAAAAGACGAATACATTTATGATGAAGTTATGGAAGAAGG